>NZ_JBIARJ010000005.1:319531-396804 GCF_042889825.1 Streptomyces sp. NPDC002467
CCCCAAAACCCCCCCGCCCCCCGCCCCCCCCCAAAAACCCCCCCCCCCCCCCCCCCCGGGGGGCCCCCCCCCCCGGGGCCCGGGGCCCCCCCCCCCCCCCGGGGGGTTGGGGGGGGGGGGGGGGGGGGGGCCCCCCCCGCCGCGGCGGCGCAGCGTATCGGTCATCGAACGCCCGTACTTTAGCCCCGTCTTGTCCGGGTTTGTCGACGAGCGTGTAACAGCGGTTATCAAGGCCATGGCCTGAGGGAATCACCGCGTCATGAACCACAACGCGCCCCTCCCCCTCGCCCACCTCACCGGCAGCCGCCCCCGCGTGCTCACCCTCGCCCAGCTGCGCGAGCACGGCGTCACCGCCTCCGACGCCGCCGAGCGGCCGTGGCAGCAGATCCTGCCGGGGGTGTTCCTGCTCCACTCCGGCCCCGCGACCAGCGAGGAGCGGCTGCACGCCGCGCTGCTGTACGCCGGCCGGCGCGGGCACGGGGAGGTCATGATCACCGGACTGGCGGCGCTCGCGCTGTACCGGTTCACCTCCGTCCCCGCCCTGCTCGCCCTCTCGCACGTCGACGTGCTCGTCCCCGGCACCCGCCGGCTGCGTTCCACCGGGGACGTGCGGATCGTGCGGGCGCACACCCCGCCCCGGCCCGAGGAGGTGACGGGGCTTCCGGTGGCGCCCGTCGCGCGGGCCGTCGCCGACGCCGTCGCCCAGCTCGACGACGCCGGCACCGTACGCCGCCTGCTCAGCGAGGCCGTCCGCGCCGGGCACTGCGAACCGGCCGCCGTCGTAAGGGAGCTGACGGTGGCCCGGCTGCTGAACCGCACGCACGTGGTCGACGCCGTCGAGGCCCTCCTCGCCGAGGGCCGCGCCATCGCCGAGGAGCGGCTGTACCACCTCGTACGCGGCTACGAGCTGCCCGAGCCGGTCTGGAACGTGGACCTGCGCATCCCCGGCGGCCCGCACCTCGGCGGCGTCGACGCCTTCTGGCCCGAGCACTCCGTGGCCGTGGAGCTCGACACCCGCGCCCCGCGCCAGGGCGAGGACGAGGAGTGGTCCGAGTCCGTGCGCAAGCGCGAGACCCTGGAGCGGCTCGGGGTGACCGTCATCCACATCACCCCGCGCAAGCTCCGCGACTGGCCCGAGCAGCAGGCGGCGGTCGTCCGGACCGCCCTGACGGCGTCCGGCGACCGCGAGCCCGCCGCCTATCTGGTGGTCCTGCCCAGGTGAGGCAGGTGGGGCGAGTACTCCGGGGCGCTCCAGCGCAGCCGCCCCGGATGGACGGCCTCGACCACCGACTCCACGCGGAAGCGGGTGGTGCGGCCCCCGTCGGGTCCGAACTCGACCCGGGCCCGGCCGCTGAGCTGGAGCACGGCCCCGGTCTCCCAGTCCGGGAAGAGCAGCCCGGCCCGCGGGTCGGCCGCGAGGTTGCCCAGGGTCAGGAACATGGCGTTGCCCGCGTAGTCCGGCCAGCTCAGCTCGGTCGGCGAGAGCACCTCGACGAAGCCGGGCAGCCCGCCCCGGTGGCTGGCGTCGACCCCGTCCGCCTCTGCCGTGGTCGCCACGAAGAAGGTGTCGGCGGCACGGACGGCCCGCTCCTGGTCGGGGGTGAGCGCGTCCCCGCGCCGCACGACACCGGCTCCTTCGGCGGCCAGGTCCAGCGGTTGCCGCTTCTGGAGGTACTTGGGGCAGTTGGCGAAGACCTGCTCGGCCTGGACCGCGAAGCCCCGACCGGTCACCTCCAGCGTGCCGTTCAGCCTCATCCGTCGCCGGGTGCGCGGGTCGAGGGAGATGGTGCCGACCTTCGTCCCGGCCGCGGCCAGCGCCCCGGTCAGCGGATCCCCGGCCGGCAGGCCGCCGGCGACCGTGATCCGCTGCGGCCCGGTGGCCCGTACGAAACCGGGCGGACCGGTGAGCAGGGAGGCCCACACCAGGCCCCCGCCGTCGGCGGCGCCGACGACGAGGTGGGGCTGCTGCTCCAGGAAGGCCGCGGCCACGTCCTTGATGCCCGTGCCGATCGAACGACCGACGTGCTCGGCGAGTTCGCGTACGCCGACCCGTTCCTGAACGGCGAGCGAGCCCTGGTGGTAGGCCCCGGACATTAGAAGAATCCGCAGGTGGGAGCGGATTCACTGGGGGCGGGGGCACCTTCGGCGCCGGTCGGGACCGAGATCTCCAGGCGGGTCCCGTCGGGGTCGTGGAAGAAGATGCCGCCCGAGGCCGCGCCCTCGCGGTGGGCGACGACGCCCTCGTACGCGAATTCCACGCCCAGGCCGCGCAGCCGCTCCTCGTACGCGCGCACCTCCTCGATGGCGCCGGCGGAGAACGCCAGGTGGTGCAGTCCGGCCGCGGTGGGCGCGTACGCGCCGTCGGCCTGCTGCCAGAGGGTCAGCACGAGCTCGCCGTCCTGGCCGAGGAAGGCGAAGCGCCGGCCCTCCTCCTTGCCCTCGCCCAGCACTCGGAAGCCGAGCGCGTCCCGGTAGAAGGCGAGCGAGCGCTCCAGATCGGTGACGTTCAGGCCCACGTGGCCGGTACGGAGGGTGCTGATGGCGGTGGTCATGACGGGTTCCTTCCCCAGAGGACTGCGCGACTTCCTAACCTTCTAAATCGAGGTTAAAGGTTAGGATGGGATACGTCAACCGGTCACGTACCCTTCAGGGGTTAGCGAGGCGCGGAGGAGACGGAACATGACGGCGACGGACGAGGCCACGGACCGGGCCGACGACCCCCGCCCCCTGACCGGGGAGCCGGTCGCGCTCGACCTGCTGAACACCCGCTGGATGCGGGAGGGCGAGCTCACCGACCTCTTCGCCGGGGCCTTCGGGCTCGGCCGGGTCGAGGGGCTGCGGATCTGGCTGGAGTCCACCGGGCTGGCCGACCGCTTCCGCGCCGACGCCCCGACCCTCGTCCACCTGATGACCGCCCGCGAGGCACTGGCCCGCGCCGTGGCGGACCCCGCCGACGAGAGCGCCCGCGCACTGGTCGACGCCGTACTGGAGCACGGGCGCATCCGCGCCACCCTGACGGCCGAAGGCCCGGGCGAGCGGGCCGAGTTCGACGATCCGACCTGGGGTCCGGCCTGGACCGCCGCCCGGAACTACCTGGAGCTGCTGGGCACCGCGCCCGACCGGATCCGCAAGTGCGCCTCCGAGACCTGCGTGCTGCACTTCCACGACACCTCGCGCAACGGGACCCGGCGCTGGTGCTCCATGTCCGTCTGCGGAAACCGGGCGAAAGCCTCCCGACACTACGCGCGCACGCGCGAGCGCTGAACGGTCCGAAACCGTCACACCCGCACCGGGGCGCGATCGCGCCCCGGTGCTGTCTTGCAGTCGGCAAGTCGACAAATCAGCTCCGCGACCACCGGAGTTCACTCCGGTCTGTCCCGGTAAGGCCGCGCTGGCGTATGCGCCGCGCTGGCGAGTGTCCGCCATGGCGGGTACCGGTCAATGACAACACTCCCCAAAGAGCTGTCGTTTGCGCAAAGCTGACCGGTCATCCGGCACCGAAATCCGGACCGTATCTTTCACTTACCAGGGATGCTGATGACCCTCGAATCCCCCGGCTCCATACCCGCGGCCAGACGCGTCGCGCGCGTCGCGGCCGCGGCGGGCCTGGTGGCCGCCCTCGCGGCCACCGGCTCGGCGCCCGTCTTCGCGGCGAACGCGGCCGACGCCCCGGGCTCCAACCCGGCCGTCAAGTCCGCCGACCAGAAGCTCGGTTCGGCCGACGCAGAGCTGCTCCAGGAGGCCAAGGCCAAGGGTGACGCGACCGTCACCGTCATGGTCGCGACCGCCCCCGGCGAGACCAAGCAGGTCACCGACCAGATCGGTGCCGTCCCCGGCGCCTCGGTCGGCCAGACCTACGACAAGCTCGGCTACGTGCGCGCCACCCTGCCGACCGGCAAGGCGGAGGCCGCGCTGAAGGCGGCCGCCAAGCTGTCCTCCGTGCACGGCATCGACCTGCGGCACGAGATCCAGCTGCCGGACCCCCGCCCCGACACCAAGGGCGAGTCGGGCAAGGTCCAGAAGACCGCCGCCGAGTCGTACCCCGCGCCGGACAAGAACACCCCGGCGAAGAACCCGTACAACCCGTCCTTCGAGACGGGCGCGGTGGACTTCGTCGCGAAGAACCCGCAGGCGGACGGCCGCGGCGTGACCATCGGCATCCTGGACTCGGGCGTCGACGTCAGCCACCCGGCGCTGCAGAAGACCACCACCGGCGAGCGCAAGATCGTCGACTGGGTGACCGCGACCGACCCGATCGCCGACGGCGACGCCACCTGGCGCGCCCAGATCACCCCGGTCACGTCCACCGGCGGCACCTTCACCGCGGGCGGCGCGAGCTGGAAGGCCCCCGAGGGCAGCTTCCAGTGGAGCCGCTTCAGCGAGTCGATCACCGCCAACGGCGACATGAAGGGCGACGTCAACCGGGACGGGGACACCACCGACCGGTTCGGCATGCTCTACGACCCGGTCGCCGGGACCGTCCGCGTCGACACCGACCAGGACAACGACTTCACGAACAACGAGCCGATGAAGCCGTACAAGGACGGCTACCAGATCGGGTACTTCGGTACGGACAACCCGGCGACCGACGTCGCCGAGCGCATCCCGTTCGTGATCCAGATCCGCAAGGACGTCCCGATGGACCCGCTCGGCGGGGACTGGGTCGGCAAGAAGGCCGACTTCGTCAACATCGGCATCATCGAGTCCGAGCACGGCACGCACGTCGCGGGCATCACCGCCGCCAACAGCCTCTTCGGCGGCAAGATGAACGGCGAGGCGCCGGGCGCGAAGATCGTCTCCTCGCGCGCCTGCACCTGGTCCGGCGGCTGCACCAACATCGCGCTGACCGAGGGCATGATCGACCTCGTCGTCAACCGCGGCGTGGACATCGTCAACATGTCCATCGGCGGCCTGCCGGCGCTGAACGACGGCAACAACGCCCGTTCGGAGCTCTACAAGAACCTCATCGACACCTACGGTGTCCAGCTCGTCATCTCGGCGGGCAACGAGGGCCCCGGTGTCAACACCATCGGCGACCCCGGTCTCGCGGACAAGGTCATCTCCGTGGGTGCCGCGGTCTCCAAGGAGACCTGGGCCGCCAACTACGGCTCCGGCGTGACCAAGAAGTACAACATGTTCCCCTTCTCCTCGCGCGGTCCGCGTGAGGACGGCGGGTTCACGCCGACCATCACCGCCCCCGGCGCGGCCATCAACACCATCCAGACCTGGCTGCCCGGCGCGCCCGTGAAGGAGGCCGGCTACAACCTCCCGGCCGGTTACGGCATGCTCCAGGGCACCTCGATGTCCTCGCCGCAGGCAGCGGGCGCCAGCGCCCTGCTGATCTCGGCCGCCAAGCAGCAGAAGATCGCGCTGTCCCCGGCGAGCCTGCGCACCGCGCTCACCAGCACCGCGAAGAAGATCGACGACGTCCCGGCGCACGCCCAGGGCTCGGGTCTGATCAACGTCCTCGGCGCGTGGGAGTCCATCCAGCGCGGCGCGAAGTCCAACGAGTTCACCGTCAAGGCGCCGGTCGACACCGCGATCGACCAGTTCCTGAAGACCCCGGGCTTCGGCACCGGCCTCTACGACCGCGAGGGCGGCCTGAAGGTCGGCCAGAAGAAGGTCTACGACGTCGTCGTCACCCGCACCACCGGCGTCAAGTACGGCACCCGCCACAACCTGAGCTGGCGCAACAACGACGGCACGTTCAAGATCCTCGGCGACTACGACTACGTCACGCTGCCGCTGAACAAGCCCGTCACCATCAAGGTCGAGGCCAAGCCCAAGACGGCCGGCGTCCACAGCGGCATCCTGCAGCTGGACGACGAGACCACCGAGGGCATCGACAAGCAGATCCTGACCACGGTCATCGCCTCCACCCCGCTGGCGAAGCCGTCGTTCTCCTTCTCGGACACCTCGTCCGTGCAGCGCAACAGCCACAAGTCGTACTTCGTCACCGTGCCGCAGGGCGCGAAGACCCTCGAGGTCGCCCTCGGCGGTCTCGCGGCGGGCAGCCAGACGCGCTTCATCTCGATCCACCCCTACGGTGTGGGCGTCGAGGACAGCGCGACCACCCAGTGCTACCCGAACTACGACAACCCGGCGAACCAGTGCCGCCCCGACCTGCGGTCGTACGCCGACCCGCAGCCGGGCGTCTGGGAGATCGAGGTCGAGTCGCGCCGTACGTCGCCGCTCCTCGACAACCCGTTCAAGCTGGACGTCTCCGTGCTCGGCGCGGCCTTCGACCCCGCGGTCAAGGTCCTGCCCGAGGTGAAGCAGGGCACCCCGGCGCCGGTCCAGTGGACCGTCAAGAACGACGGTGCGGCCATCTCCGGCGGCAAGCTCAAGGGCGGCCCGCTCGGCTCCGCGAAGGTCGCCAAGCCGACCATCGCCAACGGTGAGACCCAGACCACCGAGGTCACGATCGGCGAGGGCGTCTCCCGCCTCGACATCGCGATCGGCAAGGTCTCCGACACCGCCGCCGACCTCGACCTCGAGGTCTACAAGGACGGCGTCAAGGTCGGCTCCTCCGCCGACGGCGACTCCGAGGAGGCCGTGAGCCTGGCCAACCCGGCCGCGGGCACCTACCAGATCAAGGTGCTCGGCTACGCGGTCCCGTCCGGCTCCACCACCTACGACTACCGCGACGTGTACTTCTCGGCCGCCCTGGGCTCCGTCCAGGTCGACGAGGCCGCCGCGGTGAACCTCGCCAACGGCGCCTCCACGGCGATCTCGGCGAACGTCCTGGTCGGCGCCGCCGCCCCCGAGGGCCGGCAGTTCTTCGGCCAGGTCCAGCTGCTGAACGCCCGCGGCACCGCCGCCGGCACCGGCAGCGTGCAGATCGAGAAGGTCCTGCCGTAGCGGGTGCGCGACAGCGCGGACGCATGACGGTGTGACCGCATGACGGAGGGGCCGGTGCCGATGGCGCCGGCCCCTTCGCGCTGTCCCGGGACCCGTCAATCACGGCAGATCGTCCGTACTGCGGACAATGGATTGGACAAGGACCGGACGGTCGAACGCATGATGGCTACAGTGCCCGCGTCGTATGTACTAAAGGAGTCACCGTGAGGGTCGGAATCGTCGGAGCCACCGGACAGGTCGGCGGAGTCATGCGCGGCATCCTCGCCGAGCGCAAGTTCCCGGTGGACGAGCTGCGGCTGTTCGCCTCGGCCCGTTCGGCCGGCACGACCCTCGAATGGGAGGGCCGGGAGATCACCATCGAGGACGCCTCGACGGCGGACTACTCCGGCCTGGACATCGTCCTCTTCTCCGCCGGTGGCGCCACCTCCAAGGCGCTGGCCGAGAAGGTCGCCTCCCAGGGCGCCGTCGTGATCGACAACTCCTCCGCCTGGCGCGGCCACCCCGAGGTCCCCCTCGTGGTCTCCGAGGTCAACCCGCACGCGATCAAGAACCGCCCCAAGGGCATCATCGCGAACCCGAACTGCACCACCATGGCCGCCATGCCGGTGCTGCGCCCCCTCCACGAGGAGGCCGGCCTGACCGCGCTGATCGCCACCACCTACCAGGCCGTCTCCGGCTCCGGCCTGGCCGGCGTCGCCGAGCTCAAGGGCCAGGCCTGCGCGGTCTCCGAGGCCGCCGACCAGCTGACCTTCGACGGCGACGCGGTGGAGTTCCCCGAGCCCGCCGTCTACAAGCGTCCGATCGCCTACAACGTGGTCCCGCTCGCGGGCAACCTCGTCGACGACGGCTCCTTCGAGACCGACGAGGAGCAGAAGCTCCGCAACGAGTCCCGCAAGATCCTCGAGATCCCGGGCCTCAAGGTCTCCGGCACCTGCGTGCGCGTCCCCGTCTTCTCCGGCCACTCGCTCCAGGTCAACGCCCGCTTCGACCGTCCGATCAGCGTCGAGCGCGCCTACGAGCTGCTGAAGGACGCCCCGGGCGTCGAGCTGTCGGAGATCCCGACCCCCCTCCAGGCCGCCGGCAAGGACGCCTCGTACGTGGGCCGCATCCGCGCCGACGAGACGGTGGACAACGGCCTCGCGCTGTTCCTGTCGAACGACAACCTCCGCAAGGGCGCCGCGCTGAACGCGGTGCAGATCGCGGAACTCGTCGCCGAGGAGCTGCGTCAGGGCTGAGCCCCGGCGAACCCTCGCGAAGGGGGCGGGCACCGTTCGGTGCCCGCCCCCTTCGCCGTGTCACGGCCTGCGGACCTCGAAGAGGAAGCAGCCGAACTCGGCGGCGCGCAGGTGGACGAGCGCCACCTCCGGCTCGGCGAAGGCCTCGTCCAGGGCCCGCTCGATCACCGCGTCGGGCTCCTCGCCCAGGTCGAGGACCCGCCCGCCGAGGATGTGCCCGCGGGCGTCGTACCGCCGGGCGGTGCGCTGCACGCCGGCGCGGGCGAAGGGGTGTCCGCCGCCCTCCGCGGGCCCCGCGCAGGCCTCGGCGTGGACGAAGACCGGCCCCTGCTCGTCGTACGCCCCCGGGTCCGCGCCCGTGGCGGCCGCCCAGCGGCGCAGCGGCGCGTACGAGACGAGCGCGATCCGCTCGCCCGCCCCGCTCGGCCGCAGGCAGCAGCGCAGCGGCGCCCCGCCCTCCTCGTCCCGGTAGGGGACGCGCTCCCGTCCGGCGTCGTCCCGTACCCGGAGCTCCTTGAGCGCCGTCTCCTCGATGGGCCTCGCCCAGTACCTGCTGTCCATGTCCGTCAGCATGGCGGCGCCGCCCGCCGGAGTCCGGCGGGAATCCGACGTCGCGTTCGCCCGTGGATTACTCCGACCCGGTGGCGCGGACCGCATGGAAGGATGGCCGGGCAACGTCACCATCAAAGGAGATGAACGCGTGCCCGGCACGAATCTCACCCGTGAAGAGGCCCAGCAGCGGGCCAAGCTGCTCACCGTCGACTCGTACGAGATCGAGCTCGATCTCAGCGGCGCTCAGGAGGGTGGCACCTACCCCTCCGTGACCACCGTGCGGTTCCAGTCGGCCGAGGCCGGGGCCGAGACCTTCATCGACCTGGTCGCCCCGGCCGTGCACGAGGTCGTCCTGAACGGCAGGTCGCTGGACGCCTCGGAGGTCTTCCAGGACTCCCGGATCGCCCTCAGCGGGCTCGAGGCCGGGGCCAACGAGCTCCGTGTCGTCGCGGACTGCGCGTACACCAACACCGGCGAGGGTCTGCACCGCTTCGTCGACCCGGTCGACCAGCAGGCGTACCTGTACACCCAGTTCGAGGTGCCGGACGCGCGGCGCGTCTTCGCCAGCTTCGAGCAGCCCGACCTGAAGGCGACGTTCCGGTTCACCGTGACGGCCCCCGAGGGCTGGACGGTCATCTCGAACTCGCCGACCCCGGAGCCGAAGGACCGGGTGTGGGCCTTCGAGCCGACCCCGCGCATCTCCTCCTACATCACGGCCCTGATCGTCGGCCCGTACCACGCGGTGCACAGCTCGTACGAGGGCAAGGACGGCCAGGTCGTCCCGCTCGGCATCTACTGCCGCCCCTCGCTCGCCGAGTTCCTCGACGCGGACGCGATCTTCGACGTGACCCGGCAGGGCTTCGACTGGTTCCAGGAGAAGTTCGCCTACGACTACCCGTTCGCCAAGTACGACCAGCTCTTCGTCCCCGAGTTCAACGCGGGCGCGATGGAGAACGCGGGCGCGGTCACCATCCGCGACCAGTACGTCTTCCGCTCGAAGGTCACGGACGCCACCTACGAGGTGCGCGCCGAGACGATCCTGCACGAGCTCGCGCACATGTGGTTCGGCGACCTGGTCACCATGGAGTGGTGGAACGACCTGTGGCTGAACGAGTCCTTCGCCACCTACACCTCGATCGCCTGCCAGGCCTACGCCGAGGGTTCGAAGTGGCCGCACGCGTGGACCACGTTCGCCAACTCCATGAAGACCTGGGCGTACCGGCAGGACCAGCTGCCGTCCACGCACCCGATCATGGCGGACATCCGTGACCTCGACGACGTCATGGTCAACTTCGACGGCATCACGTACGCCAAGGGCGCGTCGGTGCTCAAGCAGCTCGTCGCCTACGTCGGCACGGACGCCTTCTTCAAGGGCGTGCAGGCGTACTTCAAGGCGCACGCCTTCGGGAACACCCGCCTGTCGGACCTGCTGGGCGCCCTGGAGGAGACCTCGGGCCGCGACCTGACCGCCTGGTCGAAGGCGTGGCTGGAGACGGCCGGCATCAACATCCTGCGGCCGGAGATCACCACCGACGCGGACGGTGTGGTCACCGCCTTCGGCATCCGTCAGGAGGCGCCCGCGCTGCCCGCCGGCGCCAAGGGCGAGCCGACGCTGCGCCCGCACCGGATCGCGGTCGGCCTGTACGACCTGGACGGTGGCAAGCTCGTCCGCACGGAGCGGATCGAGCTGGACATCGACGGCGAGCTGACGGAGGTGCCGGAGCTGCTGGGCCGCGCCCGCCCGGCCGTCGTCCTGCTCAACGACGACGACCTGTCGTACGCCAAGGTCCGTCTGGACGAGGAGTCCCTCGCGACGGTCACGGCGCACCTGGGCGACTTCACCGACTCGATGCCGCGCGCGCTGTGCTGGGCCTCGGCGTGGGACATGACCCGCGACGGCGAGCTGGCCACCCGCGACTACCTCTCCCTCGTCCTGTCGGGCATCGGCAAGGAGACGGACATCGGCGTCGTCCAGTCGCTGCACCGTCAGGTGAAGCTGGCGATCGAGCTGTACGCGGACCCGGCGTGGCGCGAGGAGGGCCTGGCGGCCTGGACCTCGGCGGCGCTGGAGCACCTGCGTGCGGCGGAGCCGGGCAGCGACCACCAGCTGGCGTGGGCGCGCGCCTTCGCGGCCACGGCCCGCACGGAGGAGCAGCTGACGTTCCTGTCGGCGCTGCTGGACGGCTCGACCGTGGTCGAGGGCCTGGCCGTCGACACCGAGCTGCGGTGGGCGTTCCTGGAGCGGCTGGCGGCCACGGGCCACGCCGACGAGGGGACAATCGCGGCCGAGCTGGAGCGGGACGCGACGGCGGCGGGCGAACGGCACGCGGCGACGGCGCGGGCGGCGCGTCCGACGGCCGAGGCGAAGGCCGCGGCCTGGGCGTCGGTGGTGGAGTCCGGCGACCTGCCGAACGCGGTGCAGGAGGCGGTGATCGCGGGCTTCGTCCAGACGGACCAGCGGGAGCTGCTGGCCCCGTACACGGCGAAGTACTTCTCGGCGCTGAAGGGCGTCTGGGAGTCCCGCAGCCACGAGATCGCGCAGCAGATCGCGGTGGGTCTGTACCCGTCGCTCCAGGTCTCCGAGGCCACCCTGTCCCAGACGGACTCCTGGCTCGCCTCGGCCGAGCCGAACGCGGCCCTTCGCCGTCTGGTGTCGGAGTCCCGCTCGGGCGTCGAGCGCGCGCTGAAGGCCCAGGCGGCCGACGCCGCCGCCGCCGCTGCCGCTCGCGCGTAGCCCCCACCGTGCCCGTGGAGCCCCCCGGCCCCACGGGCACGGCCCCCGCTCCCCAGGCTGCGGCACCGTTGCCGGGGGCCGGACCCCGGACCCCCGGCTGCGGCGCCATCGCCGCGGGGCCGGACCCCGGAGCCCCGGTCCTCAAACGCCGGACGGGCTGTTTTGCCTCCGGCGGCGCCTCAAACGCCGGCGGGGCTGGATTCGGTTGCTGCCGTCCGCCACGTGCGGCTGAATTGCCCGCAGGGCAGATCCAGCCCCGCCGGCGTTTGAGGCGCGGGGTCCGGGGCGGAGCCCCAGGGAACGGTGGAAGGGCGGGTAGGGGACGGCCCCGCGCAGCGGCACCCGAACCGCGGACCGGCCCGCGCCCCAGGGCAGGGCGGCACCCCGGTCCGCAGCCGGACCCCGGGGCGGGGCGGCATCCCGGGCCCGGTCCGCATCCCGGGACGGGGCGGTACCCCAGGCCAGGGCCGCGTCCCCCATGGCGGGGCGGCATCCCGGGCCCGGTCCGCATCCCGGGGCGGGGCGGTACCCCGGGCCGGGGCCATACCCCCGGGCCCGGGCTGCCCGCGAGGCGGGACTAGCCGCGGGTCGCGGCCACCGCGCGGAGGGCCGTCAGGACGTGGGAGACCGCCGGTGCGGCTTCGCCGCCCCGGCGGACCGCGGCGATCACGTGCCGCGTCGGCCGGTCGTGCGTGAGGACCCGGACGGCGACGCCCGAGGCCCGGCTCGACACCATGCGGGGGACCAGGGCCACGCCCATCCCCGCCTCCACCATCGCGAGGATCGCGGTCCAGCCGGAGGCCGAGTGCGCCTGTTCCGGTACGAACCCCGCCGCCTCGCACGCGCCCACCGCGATCTCCGACCAGGGCCCGCTGCCCCCGTAGATCCACGGGTCGCCGGACAGGTCCGCCAGCCGGACCTCCGCCGCCCCGGCCAGCGGGTGCCCCGGCGGGAGCGCCACGTCCAGGGGGTCCTCCATCAGCGTCACCCGCGTGAACCGCGGATCGCGCGCCGTCGGCGCATGGGCCGCCAGGGACAGTGCCAGGTCCACGCCCCCGGCCGCGAGGAGCTCGTACGATTCCGCGGCCTCGGTCTCCCGCACGCGGACCTCCACCCCCGGCCGACTCTCCCGCAGCGCCGCCACCGCCGGTACGACGAGCGCCGGTACGGCGGTGGAGAAGGCGCCCACCCGCACCTCCCCCGCGTCCCCCGCGAGGTACCCGGCGAGCTCCGCGTCGGCCCGTTCCAGCTGTGCGAACACCGCCTCGGCGTGCCGTAGTACGAGGTGCGCCGCGTCCGTGAGGCGGACCCGCCGGCCCTCGGCCTCCAGCAACACCACACCCAGCTGCCGGGCGAGGTTCGTCAGCTGCTGCGAAACGGCCGAGGGCGTCATGTGCAGCGCCTCGGCCGTCGCGGTGACGGTCCCCCGTTCGGCGAGGGTCCGCAGGATCCGCAGCTTCTTGATGTCCCACTCGGTCATGGGCCGAACCTACCGGCGGCCTACTTGCGGGCGCTCCCCAGCATGACCCCGCCGAGGATCAGCACCATGCTCAGCAGCTGCGCGGGGCCGGTCCGTTCGCCCAGCAGCAGGAAGCCGAGTCCGGCCACGCAGACCGGCTGGAGGTAGTAGACGATTCCGGCGCGGGCCGCCCCGATGATCGAGACCGCCTTGTTCCAGGCGAAGAAGGCGACGGCCGAGGAGAACACCCCGACGTACAGCAGCGCTCCGACGGACCCGGCGGTGACCTCGAAGGCGCCCTGGACGGAGACGGACACCGCGTACGCCGGGGCCAGCATCAGCGCGCCGAGCGCGAAGGTGGTCATCAGGAAGGCCAGGCCGCCCAGTTCGGCGGGCTTGCGCTTGAGCAGGGCGCTGTACGTGGCGAAGGAGAGGGCGGCGGCGAACATCCACAGGTCGCCGGCGCCGAAGTCGAAGCCGATGGAGCCGTCCCCGACGAGCAGCAGCACGCCGAAGGCCGCGACGAACATCCCGATGGTGCGCCGGGCGCCGAGCCGTTCGCCGCCGAGGCGGGCGTACAGCGCCATGATGACGGGCGAGGCCGCCATGATCATGCCCATGTTGGAGGCGGAGGTGGTCAGTCCGGCCTGGTGCACGAGGGTGTTGTAGAGGGCGACGCCGAACAGCGAGGCCAGGGCGATGAATCCGAGGTGCTGCCGGATCAGGGCCCGCTGCTGCCAGACCTGGCGGGCGGCGAAGGGGGCGACGGCGAGGAGGGCGATCACCCAGCGCCAGAACACGGCCTGCACGGGCGGGACGTGTCCGGCCATTCCGCGGGTGGCGACGAAGCTTCCGGACCAGACGACCGTCGCCAGGAGGGCGAGGAGCACGCCGAGACCGGCGGCTCCCTTCTTCCCGGTGCCCGTGACGTCGGGCTCTGTTTGCGGGACGGTGCGGGCGCGGTCCGTGACGGCCACTGGGTGTCTCCCCCTCGGGGTGGGTCTGAGCGATGCGTGGGCCTACCGTCGCACCTTCCCATCGGTCAGGTCCATCGAAATGTTTCGATCGTTCTCTTCAGTAGAACTGAACGATTCCTCGGCGGCGCGGGCCGAGCGGGCGGCCGCGAGCTGTCCGGCGACGGTGGCCCCGAAGGCGATCGCCATCCCCGCCAGCTGTACGGGCGTCAGCGCCTGCCCGAGGGCCGCCCAGCCGATGACGGCGGCGGTCAGCGGGGAGAGCGGGCCGAGCAGGGTGACCGAGGTGGCGCTGAGCTGCCCGATGCCGCGGAACCAGAGCCAGTACGCGGTGCCGGTGTTGATCAGCATCATGTAGCCGTAGCCGAGCACGGCGTGGCCGTCGAGGGCCGGCGGCGCGCCCTCGACCAGGGCGGCGACCGGGATGATGACCAGCCCGCCCGCGGTGAGCTGCCAGCCGGTCATGGCCAGCGGGCCGACGCCCTCGGGGCGTCCCCAGCGCTTCGTCATGACGGTGCCCGCGCCCATGGAGGCGGAGGAGACCACGCCGGCGACGATCCCGATGGCGTCCAGCTTCGCCTCGGCGGTGAGGACGACCATGCTCACGCCGAAGGCCGCCACGATGGCCGCGAGGACCGTACGGATGCTCGCGCGCTCCCCGAGGAGCAGTGCGGCGAGCCCCACGACGAACAGCGGTCCGGCCGAGCCGAGCACGGCCGCGACGCCACCGGGCAGCCGGTAGGCGGAGAGGAACAGCAGCGGGAAGAAGGCGCCGATGTTGAGGGTGCCGAGGACCGCGGACTTCCACCACCACTCGCCCTTGGGGATGGTCCGGGACAGTGCGGTCAGCAGGAGTCCGGCGGGCAGGGCGCGCATCACGCCGGTGAACAGCGGCCGGTCGGGGGGCAGCAGTTCGCTGGCCACGAAGTAGGTGGAACCCCAGGAGATCGGGGCGAGGGCGGTGAGGGCGACGGTGGCGACGCGCTTCATGATGCTGACTCCTCGGCAGGTGAGGAAGGAGGGACGTGAGGGGTGTGACGTGCCTACGGGCGCGGCTCAGGCGGCGGCCGGGGCCGGGGCCGGGGTGCGCCCGGCGGCGGGGACCGGCGGCTCGGCGTACACGGCCTCGGCGGGGAGGTGCGGCTCCAGCCGGACCAGTGCCAGGGCGGCGCCGAGCGCGCTGACGGTGAGGACGGCCCAGGGCAGCCGCCCGTCGACGGCGAGCAGGGCGGTGAAGAGGGAGGGGGCGAGCGCGGTGGCCAGCGAGTAGGACAGCTGGTAGGTGGCCAGGTAGCGGCCGCGGACGGCTTCGGGGGCGGCGGAGACCGACAGGGCGCCGCCGGAGGGGCTGTGCACCAGTTCACCGAGGGTGTAGACGACCACGATGACCATCAGGGCGACCAGGGTGGCGGTCTGCCCGGGGCGGACGGTGCCGAGCACGATCTGACCGACGAAGGCGGCGGCGAAGAGCAGGGAGCCGAGGGCGGCCGAACGGGTGCGGCGGGCGCCGGAGCGGCGGACCCGGCTCGCGATCAGTACGCCGACCCCGGCGCACAGGACGGTGTTGAGGGTGAAGGCGGCCCCGGTGAGGGAGGCGGGCGCCATCAGCCAGGTGGAGAGGTAGAGCGGGAAGAGGACCGAGAGGGCGGCGTAGCCGAGCGCGGCGAGGAAGTTGGCGGCGGTGAGCCCGAGGAAGGGCCGGTCGTGCAGGACCATCCGGTAGCCGGCGGCCTCGCGCTTCACGGCGGCGCCCTCGACGTCGCGCACCGGGCGGACCCGGGCGACGAGGAGCCCGGCGAGGGCGAAGGCCAGCGCGTTGGCCCAGGCGGTGTAGGTGAACCCGCCGGTACCCCACAGGGCGAGGACCCCGGTGACGAGCATGGCGCCCGCGCCCATCCCGGCGTTCTGCAGCGCACGGATCGAGGCCTGGAGCCGGTCGCGGGCGGAGCCGCGCGCCACCTCCCCGATCAGGGACTGCTGGACGATCGAGAAGGAGCGGTCGGCGAGGGCGGTGACGAGGGTGACGGCGGCGAACGCGGCCAGTGAGCTCGCGAAGGGGTAGAGCGCGAAGCCGACCGCCCGCATCCCGTAGAGGCCCAGGTTGACCTTCTTGGCGCCGAACCGGTCGACGGCCGTCCCCGCCAGCGGCATGAAGGCCAGTCCGGCGACGCCCGTGATGGTCATGACCAGGCCGACGAGGGTGAAGGAGAGCCCCGTGACGTGGTGGAAGAAGACCAGCGAGAACGGGACGTACATGCCGATACCGACCGAGCTGATCCCGACACCGGCGAGCATGGCCCGCTCACCCGCGACTCTCGTTTCCATCGTGTCCCCCGCAGTTGGCCGATCAAAGTAGGTCGATGGAAAGTAGCTTACTCGTAAGCTACTTTCCGTCAAGCAACTTTCTTGCGATCGACTTCCGGAAGGCTGGATACTGCGCCCATGACCGAGGCCAACAAGGACGCCGTCGACGCCATCGCCGCCCAGTGGCACGTGGTGCGCCCGGACCTGAACACCGAACCCATGGAAGTCTTCGGACGCATCTACCGGATCGCCCGGGCCATGGGGGACGAGATGGAACGGGCCTACGCCCGCTTCGGGATCTCGCGGGGCGAGTTCGACGTGGTCGCCACGCTGCGCCGCTCCGGCGTGCCGTACACGCTCTCGCCGCGGCAGCTGTCGGCGACGCTGATGCTCACCACGGGCGGCATGACGGGGCGTCTGGACAAGCTGGAGAAGGCCGGGCTGCTCAGCCGCAAGCCCGATCCGCACGACCGGCGCGGACTCCAGGTGACGATCACCGACCGCGGGCTCGCGCTCATCGACGAGGCCGTCACGGCCGGCCTGGAGGTGCAGCGCGCCGCGCTCACCGGGCTCAGTGACGAAGAGGCCGAGGTGCTCGGCGGGCTGCTCCGCAAGCTACTGGCCGGCATGTAGAGAACACGACGGGGCGCCGGGGGTCGTCACACGGCCGAAACGAATCGGCGGTGCGGACCCCCGGCGCCCCGGGAAGTATGTGGTGCCGCCCCTACGGGGTCGGCCCGATCAGGCCTGCTTCTGCGGCTTGTCCGACTTGTCGAGGACCATCACCAGACCCGCGATGACCAGGAACAGCACGATCGGCAGGGCCACGTACAGGCCGAGCGTCGCGCCGACGCTCAGGCCCTGGCCCGGGTCGTCGCCGTCGTCGCGGGTGAGCGCGAGGGCGGGAGACGTCATCAGCAGCATCATCAGCGCAGATCCGGCCGTGACGGCGCCGGCGCGCAGAGCGTTCTTCTTGTCCACGGTGCCAAACTAGCGAACGCCCCGACGGCCCGCGCGCCCGGGGGTGCCGTACGGGGTCAGGCCCCCTTCCGCAGGGCCCTCAGCAGGGCGTTCGCCCGGGGCGAGGCGGCCAGTTCCTCCAGCGTCAGCGGCCGTCCGTCGGCGTCGGCGACCGGCAGCCGCCAATTGGGGTACTGGTCCCAGGTGCCCGGCAGGTTCTGCGGCCGCCGGTCCCCCACCGCGTCCGGCAGCCATACGCCGACCAGCCGGGCGGGGGTGCGCAGCAGGAAGGCGTACAGGGCCCGTACGGCGGCCTCCTCGTCCCCGGTGTCCAGGCCCAACCCGCCGAGCAGTTCCAGCCACTCGGCGGTGTCGGCGGCGTCCTCGGCCCGCTCCCGCTCGACGGGGCGCGCCAGCAGGCCGAGCCGGTCGCGCAGTTCCACGTGGGTCCCGGCCAGCTTGGCGGCCGTGGGCGGCAGATCGTGGGTGGTGACGGTGGCCAGGCAGTCGGCCCGCCAGTCCTGTGGCGCGAGCGGTTTGCCGCCGCCGTCCCAGTCCCGCTCGAACCAGAGCACCGAGGTGCCGAGCACCCCGCGCCGGGCCAGCGCCCGGCGCACGCGCGGCTCGACCGTCCCGAGGTCCTCACCGATGACCAGCGCCCCGGCCCGGTGGGCCTCCAGGACCAGGACCGCCAGCATGGCCTCGCCGTCGTACCTGACGTACGTGCCCTCGGCGGGCGGGGTCCCCTCCGGGATCCACCACAGCCGGAACAGGCCCATGACGTGGTCGATGCGCAGGGCGCCCGCGTAGCGGAACACCGAACGCAGCAGGGACCGGAAGGGCTCGTACCGGGTCTCGGCCAACCGGTCGGGCCGCCAGGGCGGCAGCCCCCAGTCCTGCCCGCGCGCGTTGAAGGCGTCGGGCGGCGCGCCCACGGTCATGTGACCGGCGTACCAGTGCGCCCCGAAGCGGTCCGCTCCTTGCGGATGCACCCCGACGGCGAGATCGTGCACGATCCCGACGGCCATGCCCGACTCCCGGGCCACCCGCTGGGCACCGGCGAGCTGGGCGTCGGTCAGCCAGACCAGCCAGCGATGGAAGTCGGCCCGCTCCTTCGGGTCCTCCCCCGCGTGCCCGGCGCACCAGGTGGCGTGGACGTCCAGCGGGACCCCCTGCTCCGCGCAGAAGGACCGGTACGCGGCCTCCCGTTCGGCCGTCCGCGGGACGGCGTACAGCAACTCCAGGGCGGCGCGCTTCAGTTCCCAGACCGCGTCCCGGTCGATCAGCTCCCCCTTCTCCAGCACCGCGCGGCGCAGCCGCGCACCCCGTACGGCGAGCTCGGCGAGGGCCTCCCGCTCCGGGCACAGGGCGTACTCCGGGACGTCCTCGATCCTCAGGTGGACCGGGTCCGGGAAGCGGCGCGAGGAGGGGCGGTAGGGGGACGGGTCGGTCGGGGTGCCGGGCACGGCCGCGTGCAGCGGGTTGACCTGGATGAAGCCGGCGCCGTGGGTGCGCCCGGCCCAGCGGGCGAGTTCGGCGAGGTCGCCGAGGTCGCCCATGCCCCAGGAGCGTTCGGAGAGCAGCGAGTACAGCTGGACGAGCACCCCGTGGGCCCGCTCGGGCGCGGCGGGCGCACGCTCCGGGGCCACGATCAGGGTGGCCCCGCCGACTTCGCCGTCCGGCGTGGTGACGTCGATCCGGTGCACCCCGAACGGCAGCCCGGCGGGCGCCCCGTCAGGACCGACGACCCACTCGACGACCGCCCCCGACTCCTCCGGTTCCAGCCGGACCCGCGTCCCCGCCGGCAGCCCGGCCAGTTCGGCCGGTGGCGGCTCGCCCTCCCACCACACCAGCGTCCGCGGCAACAGCCGCTCCCGCGCCCCCCGTTCGGCCGACTCCAGACCCGCCCGGACGTCCTCGGGGGTGTCGGTGCAGACTCCGAGCATCCCGAGTACGGCGGCGACCGTGGCCCGCGGTACCGGGACGTCGACGTCCGCGGCGGGCTGGTAGGCGGTGGCCACGCCGTGCAGGGCCGCGAGCCGGGCCAGGTCGTCGTCCATGGGCGCACTCCTTTGTGCTGAGGGTGGGTCGGCGCCCGGTCAACACCGGCGCGGCACCCCGGGACACGGCCGCGAACACAGCAGCCCTACCCAGTACGGGGCATCGCATTCCTGGCGTATCCCGGTCAGATCACCCATCCGCATTGACACTCCAGCCGCACGGGTGGTGGGCTCGGGCTCATCCGTACGGACGGGGGACGTCCCGGGACGAGGAGGCTCTGTGCAGCTCAGGGGCAGGAAGCGGACGACGGCAGCCGCGGTGGCGGTGATCGGTTCGCTGCTGGGCGGGGCCGCGGGCTCCGCCCCGATCGGCATGTTCGCGATCGTCGCCGGTCCGGCCGGGCCGGACCGCGAACCGGCCGCCGTCGCCGGCGCGGGCGCTTCCGCCGAGCTCGTCCTCGACCCCGCCGCCAACCCGCCGCGCACCGCCGCCGAGGGACCCGCCGTGTGGCCCCGGCCGCAGTCGATGACCGCCGATCCGGCGCGCGAGGTGCCCCTGGGTACGGAGGCCGTGCTGGTGGCCCCGGACGACGCGGACCCCAATGCCGTCCGGGTGGTGAAGGAGGCCCTGCGCGCGGCGGGCGTCCGCACCGTCCGCGAAGCCGCCCCCGGGGCCCCGCTGCCCGCGCACGGCACCGTCGTACGCCTCCAGGGCCCGGACGCCCAGGAGGCGCTGCGGGCGCTGGGGGCGGCCGCGCCCGGTGACCTGCCGGAGGGGGGTTACCGGCTGGCCGTGGGACGGCCCGGCGGCCGGGACACGGTCGCACTGGCCGGGGTCGGCGAGGACGGGCTGTTCCACGCGGCGCAGACGCTGCGTCAACTGCTGGCCGCGGGCGCCGGGAAGGCGCCCGGGGTACTGGTGCGGGACTGGCCGGCGGCGCCGGTGCGCGGGATCACCGAGGGTTTCTACGGGGAGCCGTGGACCGGGGAACAGCGCGTGGCCCAGGTGGAGTTCATGGGCCGCACCAAGCAGAACCGACTGCTGATCGCGCCCGGCGACGACCCGTACCGGACGACGGGCTGGCGCCAGGAGTACCCGGTCGAGCGGCAGGGTGAGTTCCGCGCGCTGGCGGAGAAGGCCCGCGCCAACCGGGTCGTACTGGGCTGGGCGGTTTCTCCCGGCCAGTCGATGTGCCTGTCCTCGGCGGCCGACCGGGCCGCCCTCGCCCGCAAGCTGGACGCGATGTGGGAGCTGGGGTTCCGCGCCTTCCAGGTGCAGTTCCAGGACGTGAGCTACTCCGAGTGGGGCTGCCGCGAGGACCGCGAGAAGTACGGGCGGGGGCCCGCGGCGGCCGCGAAGGCGCACGCGGAGGTCTCGAACGAACTCGCGGCGCACCTGGCGGCCCGGAAGGACCGGGAGACGGCCGCGCTGTCGCTGCTGCCGACGGAGTACCACCAGCAGGGCTCCACCACCTACCGCAAGGCCCTG
Source organism: Streptomyces sp. NPDC002467 (assembly GCF_042889825.1). Taxonomy (NCBI): domain Bacteria; kingdom Bacillati; phylum Actinomycetota; class Actinomycetes; order Kitasatosporales; family Streptomycetaceae; genus Streptomyces; species Streptomyces sp. NPDC002467. Next base: position 340,100 of record NZ_JBIARJ010000005.1, read on the forward strand.
GCGGCCGCGCTGGACCCGCGGGTCGAGGTGGCCTGGACGGGCGTGGGCGTGGTCCCGCGCACGATCACCGGGAAGGAGGTGGCCGGGGCGCGGTCGACGATGGGCCACCCGCTGGTCACCATGGACAACTACCCGGTCAACGACTGGGATCCGGCCCGGATCTTCCTCGGCCCCTACGCGGGTCGCGAGCCGGCGGTGGCGGGCGGCTCGGCGGCGCTGCTGGCCAACGCGATGCCGCAGGGCACCCTGTCGCGGATCCCGCTGTTCACGGCGGCCGACTTCGCGTGGAACCCGCGCGGTTACCGGGCCGGGGAGTCCTGGGCCGCGGCGGTGCGCGAGCTCGCGGGCCCGGACGCGCGGGCGCGGGAGGCGGTGGCGGCGCTGGCCGGGAACACCGCGTCCTCGGGTCTGAAGCTGGAGGAGTCGGCGTATCTGAAGCCTCTGGTCGACCAGTTCTGGAAGGCCCGCGCGGCGGGCGACCCGGCGGCCGGGACCGAACTGCGCAAGGCCTTCACGGTCCTGCGGGAGGCGCCCGCCCGGCTGCCGTCGCTGTCGGCCGAGGCCGGTCCCTGGCTGGACCGGCTGGCGCGCTACGGGACCGCCGGGGAGCTGGCGCTCGACGTACTCCAGGCCCAGGCCAAGAGCGACGGGACGGCCGCGTGGAAGGCGTCCCAGGCCCTGGACCGGGCCCGGCAGGCGCTGGCCGAACCGGGCACGGTGCGGGTGGACAAGGCCGTACTGGACCCGTTCCTCAAGCAGGCCGCCGCGGAGGCCGACGCGTGGACGGGCGCCGCGCGCAAGACGGGCACGGTGACGAAGGACGCGAACAGCTGGACGGTGCGGCTGGACGCGGCGCGCCCGGTGTCGGCGGTGACGGTGATGACGGACCCGCTCCCGGCGGGCGCGCGGGGCGCGGCGGTGGAGGTCGAGGTGCCCGGCGAGGGCTGGCGCAAGGTGGCCGAGGCCGCCGCCTCCGGCTGGACCCAGGTGGACACGGGCGGGGTGCGCGCGGACGCGGTGCGCCTTTCCTGGGCGGGCGCGGGTGCCGCGCCCTCGGTGCACCAGGTGGTGCCGTGGCTCGGGGACGGCCCGCAGGCCCGGTTCGAGCTGGCGGACGGTGCGGCCGACGCGGAGATCGGCGGCACGACGCAGAAGGTGTCGGCGAAGCTGACCGCGCTGGGCGCGGGCGAGGTCCGCGGGCCGCTGACGGCGAAGCCGCCGGCGGGCGTGTCGGTCGGGCTGCCGGGGACCGTGGTGGCCCCGCGCGGCGGGCAGGTGTCGATCCCGGTGGAGGTCGGCGTGGCCCCGGGGACGGCGCCGGGCACCTATGCGGTCCCGGTCACCTTCGGCGGGGAGACCCGCACCCTGACGGTGCGTGCGGTGCCGCGCACGGGCGGGCCGGACCTGCTGCGCACGGCGCGGGCGAGTTCCTCGGGGGACGAGACCGCGGACTTCCCGGCGTCGGCGGCGGTCGACGGCTATCCGAACACCCGTTGGTCCTCGCCCGCGGTGGACGGCGCGTGGTGGCAGGCCGAACTGCGCGCCCCGGCCCGGATCGGGCGCCTGGAGCTGCACTGGCAGGAGGCGTACCCGTCGGCGTACCGGGTGGAGACCTCCGCGGACGGCACGACGTGGCGCCCGGCGGCCACCGTCCCCGCCTCCCGCGGCGGCCGCGAGACGGTCCGCGTGGACGCCCCCGGCTCCCGCTTCGTCCGGGTGACGTGCGAGAAGCGCGCGACCCGCTTCGGCTGTTCGCTCTGGGGCGCGGAGGCGTACGCGGTGACCCCGTAAGCCCGCGGCGCCGCTGTCTGGGGCTCCGCCCCGAACCCCCGCGGCGCGGAACCCCGCCCAAAACACCCCCCCCCGCGGGGGGGGGCGGGGGGGGGGGGGGGGGCCCCGGCGCCCCGGGCGCCCCCCCCCCCCCCCCCCGCCCCCCCCCCCCCGGGGTCCGGGGCGGAGCCCCGGGAAGCCGGGCCGCCGCCGCACACGGACCGGTGGCCCCGCGGCAGCTACCCGGCCGCGACCCCGATGCGCTCCAGCGCGTCCTCGGCCCCGTACGGCTGGAGGTACGGCATCCACCGCGGATCCCGGTGCCCCGTGCCGATGATCCGCCAGGCCAGCCCGGACGGCGGCGCCGGCTGGTGGCGCAGGCGCCAGCCGAGGTCGACGAGGTGGCGGTCGGCCTTGACGTGGTTGCAGCGGCGGCACGCGGCGACGACGTTGTCCCATGCGTGCTGGCCGCCCCGACTGCGCGGGATGACGTGGTCGACGCTGGTGGCGACGGCACCGCAGTACATGCAGCGCCCCCCGTCACGCGCGAACAGGGCGCGCCGGGTGAGTGGAACGGGCCCCCGGTAGGGGACCCGTACGAAGCGCTTGAGTCGGACCACGCTGGGCGCGGGGACGACCCTCGTCGCGCTGTGCAGATAGGCGCCGGATTCTTCCAGGGAGACGGCCTTGTTCTCCAGGACGAGGACGAGCGCGCGGCGGAGCGGTACGACGCCGAGGGGCTCGTACGACGCGTTGAGGACCAGGACGTGCGGCACGGACTGCCTCCTTGTACGCCGGCGGCGCGTGGCTCGCGCCGGGACGATCTGCTCTCCAGTCTCTCCTTATGGCTGGTCGAAGCGCCACCACGCGCCCGTAACGGGTCCGGGGTGTTTTCAACCACACCTGCTTCCTGCCCAGGTGAGTCCCGTCTCTCCCTCGAACAGGAAGCCCCTCGGTAAACACGTCGCAGGGATTGCCCCGTTAGTGTGGTTGGTCTGCCCGCACACCCCTTCCGGGCAGACCGCTATACCTGGAGGTTCCCGTCGTGCCCTGGCCCGCCGCTCTGCTGCCGCTGGCAGCGGACGTTCCGGACGCGCCCGCCTCGGTCAAAGAGGCGCAGGAGAGCGTCACCGAGGCCGCGAGCTTCATCGAACAGAACTGGGCCACCTGGCTGAGCATCGGCCTGCGGATCCTGCTGATCGTCGTGATCGCGGCCGCACTGCGCTCGGTGGTCCGCAAGGCGCTGACCAAGCTCATAAACCGGATGAACACCAGCGCCGAGGCCGTCGAGGGCACCGCCCTGGGCGGGCTGCTGGTCAATGCCGAGCGCCGGCGCCAGCGCTCGGAGGCCATCGGTTCGGTCCTGCGCTCGGTGGCTTCGTTCCTGATCCTCGGCACGGCCGCGCTGATGGTGCTGGCCGCCCTGAAGATCGACCTGGCCCCGCTGCTGGCGAGTGCCGGTGTGGCCGGTGTGGCGATCGGTTTCGGCGCCCGCAACCTGGTGACCGACTTCCTGTCCGGCGTCTTCATGATCATGGAGGACCAGTACGGCGTCGGCGACAAGATCGACGCCGGGGTGGCCTCGGGCGAGGTCATCGAGGTCGGCCTGCGGGTCACCAAGCTGCGCGGGGACAACGGCGAGATCTGGTACGTGCGCAACGGCGAGATCAAGCGGATCGGCAACCTCAGCCAGGGCTGGGCGACCGCGAGCGTGGACGTGCAGGTCAAGCCTTCGGAGAACCTGACCCGGATCCGCGAGGTGGTCCAGGAGGTCGCCGACACCCTGGCGAAGGAGTCCCCGTGGGACGAGCGCCTGTGGGGTCCGGTGGAGGTGCTGGGTCTGGACGAGGTGCTGCTGGCCTCGATGACCGTGAAGGTGTCGGCGAAGACGATGCCCGGCAAGCAGTTCGCGGTGGAGCGGGAGCTGCGCTGGCGGATCAAGGAGGCCTTCGACGCCGCGGGCATCCGGATCATCGGCGGCGCGGCCGCGCCCGCCGAAGAGGAGGAGGCCCCGGCGGACCCGACGGCCGCCGTCGCCGCCCCCTCGGCACTGGCGAACCCGGCCTCCCCACAGTCCCTGGCCACCGCCCCGATCCCGGCGCCCGGCGGCCCGAGGATCACCAAGTAGCACCGAGCGCGCCTTCCCCGCCGCCCCGCAGGTCGATCCTGCGGGGCAGCGGCATTGACAGGGCCCGAACGGTGATAGGAAACTTACCTAACAGTTCTCCACGGCCAGTCCGTCGGTGCTTCCGTCCGTTGGTACTTCCGTCCGTCAGTGCTTCCGTCAGTCCGTCAGTCCGTCAGTCCTGCTCCGGCGAGAGAGAGACCGCGCCATGCCCGCCGCCACGCCCGGAACACCCAGCCTGCTGCGCGCCATGAACGACCGGGCCGCACTCGAACTGCTGCTGGCGCACGGGCCCCTCTCCCGGACCCGGATCGGCAACCTGACCGGGCTGTCCAAGCCCACCGCCTCGCAGCTGCTGGCCCGCCTGGAGGCCGCCGGACTCGTCGTGGCCACCGGCACCGACGACGGCCGCCCCGGCCCCAGTGCCCAGCTGTACTCCGTCAACCCGCGGGCCGCGTACGTCGGCGGACTGGACGTCACCCCGGGCCGGGTGCTCGCGGCCGTCGCCGACCTCACCGGCACCGTGGTCGGCACGCACGAGGTGCCGTACACCGAGGGTGCCGAGGCCGTCGAGCAGGTGACCGAGGCCCTCGGCGAGGCGGTCAAGGCCGCCGGACTGCACCGCTCCGACCTGCGCCGGGTGGTCATCGCCACCCCGGGCGCGTTCGACCCGCAGACCGGGCGGCTGCGCTACGCCGGCCACCTCCCGGGCTGGCACTCCCCCACGCTCCTCGACGAGCTGGCCGCGGCCCTGCCGATGCCCGTCGAGTACGAGAACGACGTCAACCTCGCGGCCGTCGCCGAGCAGCGCCTCGGCGCGGCCCGCGGCCACGAGGACTTCGTCCTGTTGTGGAACGAGGAGGGGCTCGGCGCCGCCCTCGTGCTCGGCGGCCGGCTGCACCGCGGCTGGACCGGCGGCGCGGGCGAGGTGGGCTTCCTGCCCGTGCCGGGCCACCCCCTGGTCCGCCGGCCGGCCCGCGCCAACACCGGCGGCTACCAGGAGCTGGCCGGCGCACAGGTGGTGCCGGGCCTCGCCGCCGAACTGGGCGTGGAGGCCGAACCCGCGCCCCCGGCGGGTGACCCGTACGGCCCCGAGGTCGGTGCCGCCGTCGCTCTCCTCGTCCGGGCCTCCGCCACGCCCGAAGGGCCCCACCTGCGCTTCCTCCAGTCGTACGCCACCCTGCTGGCCACCGGCCTCGCCTCGCTCGTGGCCGTCCTCGACCCGGAGATCGTGGTCCTCTCCGGTGCCGTGATCGCCGCCGGCGGCGACCCGCTGCGCAGGCTCCTGGAGGAGGAGCTCGCCGAACTGGCCCCCTCCCGCCCGCGCCTGGTCTCCGGCGAGGTCCCGGACCGTCCGGTGCTGCGCGGCGCCCTGGAGACCGCGCTGGCCGCCACCCGCGACGAGGTCTTCGACACCTCCCGCTGACCCCACACCCGGACCCGTTCCCGCACACCCGCACACCCGCACCACGTCCGCACACCCCACACCCGCGCGCACCCCCACTGGCACCCCCCATCGGTAGTTCCTCCCGCAGAGAGTGAGCCCCGCCATGCCCAGAACCGGACGCCCGATCACCGCGACCGTCCTCCTCGCCGCGATATCCCTCCTGGCCGGCGCCTGTACGGGCCAGGGAGGCGCCACCGCCTCCGACGACCCGAAGGCCCAGGTCACGCTCAACTTCTGGCACGGCTGGTCCGCGCCGGGCGAGGTGAAGGCGATCGAGGAGAACATCGCCCGCTTCACCAAGGCGCACCCGAACATCAAGGTCGAGGTCACCGGCAACATGACCGACGACAAGATCAACCAGGCGCTGCGCGCCGGCGGGGACAAGGCCCCCGACGTGGTCTCCTCCTTCACCACCGACAGCGTCGGCAAGTTCTGCAACTCCCGCGCCTTCGCCGACCTGAACCCCTTCCTCGCCAAGTCCGGGATCGACAAGACCAAGGTCTTCCCCAAAACCCTGCTGGAGTACACCCAGTTCAACGGCAACCAGTGCACGCTGCCGCTGCTGAACGACGCGTACGGCCTCGTCTACAACAAGACCGCGTTCGCGGACGCCGGCATCACCGAACCCCCCAAGACCTGGAGCCAGTTCACCGAGGTCGCGCTGAAGCTGACGAAGCCGAAGGGGGATTCGTACGAGAGGGTCGGCCTGATGCCCACCTTCCACGGCTACGAGACCACCCCCATGCGGCTGGCCGCGCAGTGGAGCCCGACGTACTTCGGCGCCGACGGCAAGTCCAACCTGGCCAAGGACCCGGCCTTCGCGCAGATGCTGACCGCGCAGAAGGACCTGGTGGCCAAGCTCGGCGGCTACGAGAAGCTGGAGCGCTTCCGCAACACCTTCGGTGACGAGTGGAGCGCCGAACACCCCTTCCACACGGGCCAGGTCGCCATGCAGGTCGACGGCGAATGGCGGGCCTCGATGGCCCAGGAGGCCGGGGTGAAGTTCGAGGTCGGCACCGCGCCGCTGCCCGTGCCCGACGACCGGCTCGACGACTACGGCAAGGGCTACCTGTCGGGCACGATCATGGGCATCGCCGGAGGCAGCAAGAAGCAGAACGCCGCCTGGGAGCTGGTCAAGTACATGACCACCGACACCGAGGCGGTGGTGGCCTTCGCCAACGCCATCCACAACGTGCCGTCCACGATGGCGGCCCTGGAGTCCCCGGCCCTCCAGGTGACCCCGGAGTTCAAGACCTTCATCGACATCGCGCGGCACCCGAAGTCCAACACCACCCCGGCCCAGGCCGACGGGGGCACCTACCAGCTGACCTTCCAGGACTTCGCGTACGCGGTGGAGAAGGGCGACGTCGCCGACGTCCCGGCCGGACTCGCCAAGACCGACCAGCAGATCGACACGGACATCGCGAAGGCCGAGTAGCCCCCGATGACGACCACGAACCCGTTGCGGTCCAAGCGCCGCCGCGCCGCGCTGCGCACCGCGGCCTTCATGTCCCCCTGGCTCATCGGCTTCGGCTTCTTCTTCGCCTACCCGCTGCTGTCCACCGTGTACTTCTCCTTCACCCGGTACGACGGCTTCCGACCGCCCGCCTTCAACGGCCTGGACAACTGGACCTATGTCTTCACGGACTATCCGCTGTTCTGGCCCGCGATGGGCAACACCCTCTGGCTGGTGGTGGTCATGGTCTCCTGCCGGGTCGTCTTCGGCTTCGGGGTCGGCCTGCTCATCACGAAGATCAAGACGGGGGCGGGGATCTTCCGGACCCTCTTCTACCTGCCCTACCTGGCCCCGCCCGTCGCCGCGACCCTCGCCTTCGTCTTCCTCCTCAACCCCGGCACCGGCCCCGCCAACACCCTCCTGGACGCGGCCGGCCTGCCAACCCCGGGCTGGTTCACCGACGCCGACTGGTCCAAGCCCGCCCTGACCGCCCTCGCACTGTGGGGGGTCGGCGACCTGATGGTCATCTTCATGGCCGCGCTGCTCGACGTACCGAAGGAGCAGTACGAGGCCGCCGAGCTGGACGGGGCCGGGGCCTGGGCGCGGCTGCGCCACATCACCCTGCCGAACATCACGCCGATCATCCTGTTCGCCGTGGTCACCGGAGTCATCCAGGCCATGCAGTACTACACGCAGCCGCTGGTGGCGGGAAAGGTGGCGGCCGGGGTGATCGGCGGCTCCGGCCAGCAGTTCGAGCCGGGCTACCCCGACAAGTCCACCCTCACCCTCCCCCAGCTCGTCTACAACGCCGGCTTCCAGCGCTTCGACTACGGCACCGCCTGCGTCATCGCCCTGGTGCTCTTCGCCCTCTCCATGGCCTTCACCGCGCTCCTGATGCGCCGCCGCGGCGGACTGATCGGAGCGGACGCGTGAGCGCGGCCGGCGCCGTGGGCGCACGCGACCGCAGGGCCGTCCTGCACTGGATCGGGGTGCACGCACTGGGCGTGGCCGCAGCCCTGTTCTTCGTCCTCCCCTTCGTCTTCCTGCTGCTCACCTCCCTGATGGGCGACCGGCAGGCCCTCACCCGCGACCTGTGGCCGGACACCTGGGAATGGGGCAACTACGCCACGGTCTGGCACACCCCGGGCTTCCTCACGTGGTGGCGCAACACCCTGCTGTACGCGGGGCTCGGCACGCTCCTGACCGTGGTCTCCTCGGTGCCCGTCGCCTACGCGCTCGCCAAGTTCCGCTTCCACGGGCGACGACTCTCGCTGCTGCTCGTGATCTCCATGATGATGCTGCCGCCGCAGGTGGTGGTCATCCCCATGTACCTCTTCTGGGCGAAACAGCTCGACCTGTCGGGCACCCTGTGGCCGCTGATCGTTCCGATGGCCTTCGGCGACGCGTTCTCCATCTTCCTGCTCCGCCAGTTCCTGCTGACCATCCCCGACGAGTACCTCGACGCCGCCCGCGTCGACGGCTGCGGGGAGGTGCGCACCCTGCTGCGCGTGGTCCTGCCGATGGCGAAGCCGGGGATCGCGGCGGTCGCCCTGTTCCAGTTCTTCTGCGCCTGGAACGACTACTTCGGCCCGCAGATCTACGCCTCGGACAACCCGGCCGCCTGGACCCTCAGCTACGGGCTGGAGTCCTTCAAGGGCGCCCACCACACCAACTGGAACCTGACCATGGCCGCGACCGTACTGGTCATGGCCCCGGTGATCGTCCTCTTCTTCTTCGCCCAGAAGGCGTTCGTCGAAGGCGTCACCCTGACCGGAGTGAAAGGCTGACGACTGATGAAACTCGCAGTGGTGGGCGGCGGTTCCACCTACACCCCCGAGCTGATCGACGGCTTCGCACGGCTGCGCGACACCCTGCCCGTCACCGAGCTCGTGCTGATCGACCCGGCCGCCGAACGGCTGGAGCTGATCGGCGGCCTCGCCCGCCGGATCTTCGCCCGGCAGGACCACCCGGCCCGGGTCACCACCACCGCCGACCTCGACGCGGGCGTCGACGGCGCCGACGCGGTACTGCTCCAGCTCCGCGTCGGCGGGCAGGCGGCCCGGCTCCAGGACGAGACCTGGCCGCTGGAGTGCGGCTGCGTCGGGCAGGAGACCACGGGGGCGGGCGGGCTCGCCAAGGCGCTGCGCACCGTCCCGGTGGTCCTCGACATCGCCGAACGGGTGCGCCGTGCCAACCCGGACGCCTGGATCGTCGACTTCACCAACCCGGTCGGGATCGTCACTCGGGCCCTGCTCGCCGCCGGGCACAAGGCGGTCGGGCTGTGCAACGTGGCCATCGGCTTCCAGCGCAGGTTCGCCGCCCTGCTGGACGTGGCCCCGGCCGACGTCCACCTCGACCACGTCGGCCTCAACCACCTGACCTGGGAGCGGGGCGTACGCCTCGGCGGACCCGACGGGGAGGACCTGCTGCCCCGACTGCTCGCGGAGCACGGGGAGTCGATCGCCGCCCAGCTCCACCTGCCGCGCACGCTCCTGGACCGGCTCGGCGTGGTGCCCTCGTACTACCTGCGCTACTTCTACGCCCACGACGAGGTCGTACGGGAACAGGGCACCACGCCCTCAAGGGCCGCCGAGGTCGCCGCGATGGAGCGGGAACTGCTCGCCCTGTACGCGGATCCCGCGCTGGACGAGAAGCCGGCGCTGCTCGCCAAGCGCGGCGGGGCCTTCTACTCGGAGGCGGCGGTGGACCTGGCGGCCGCCCTGCTGGGCGACGGCGGCTCGCCGATCCAGGTGGTCAACACCCTCAACAACGGCACCCTGCCGTTCCTCCCCGACGACGCGGTGATCGAGGTGCAGGCCCGTGTCGGCGCCTCCGGCCCCGTGCCGCTGCCCGTGCCCCGACTGGACCCGCTGTTCTCCGGACTGGTCGCGCACGTGACGGCGTACGAGGACCTCGCGCTCGACGCGGCCCTGCGCGGCGGTCGCGAACGGGTCTTCAAGGCCCTGCTCGCGCACCCGCTGGTCGGGCAGTACGACCTCGCCGAGGGGCTCACCGACCGGCTCCTCGCGCACAACAAGGAGCACCTGGCGTGGGCCTGACCCTCCCTTCCGTACTGGCGATCGACGCGGGCAACAGCAAGACGGACGCGTCCCTGATCGCCGCCGACGGCACGGTGCTGGGCAGCGGGCGCTCCGGGGGCTTCCAGCCTCCGCGCTCCGGTGTCGAGGCCGCGGTCGACGTCCTCGGGCAGGCCGTCTCGGCGGCGGCCGAGGCAGCGGGGCTGCCCGCGCCGGGGCCCGGATCCCCGTACGCCGCGCAGGTGTCGGCCTGTCTGGCCAACGCGGACCTGCCGGTGGAGGAGCGCCGGCTGACGGAGGCCATCGGCGCCCGCGGCTGGGGCGCGGCCACGGAGGTGCGCAACGATACCTTCGCGATCCTGCGGGCCGGGGTCGAGGAGCCGTGCGGGGTCGCGGTGGTGTGCGGGGCCGGGGTGAACTGCGTCGGGATGACCCCGGACGGGCGCACCGCGCGCTTCCCCGCGCTCGGCCGGATCTCCGGCGACTGGGGCGGCGGGGGCGGTTTGGCCGACGAGGCACTGTGGTTCGCGGCCCGCGCCGAGGACGGGCGGGGCGGGCCGACGGAGCTGGCCCGGGCCCTGCCCGCGCACTTCGGGCTCGCCTCGATGCGGGAGCTGATCGAGGCGCTGCACCTGGGCGGGATCCCGGGCGGGCGGCGGCACGAACTGGTCCCGGTGCTGTTCGCGGTGGCGGCCGGCGGGGACCCCGTGGCGGTCGCGCTGGTGCACCGGCAGGCGGACGAGGTCGTGACCATGGCGACGGTGGCGCTGCGCCGCCTGGAACTCCTCGACCGCGAGGTGCCGGTGGTGCTGGGCGGCGGGGTGCTGACCGCCCGGCACCCGCAGCTGAACGACCGCGTCGCCGAGGGCCTCGCCGAACGGGCCCCGCTCGCCCGGATGCACGTGATCACGGCGCCGCCGGTCCTGGGCTCCGCCCTCCTGGGCCTGGACGCCCTCGGCGCCCCGCCCCCCGCCCACGCGAGGCTGCGCGCGCAGTTCGGGGCCCCGCTCGATGCACGCTCCGCTGCCCGATTCGGGTGAATCCACCCGCGGAGGGGCCGGATCTGGAACCGTGGCGGTCTCGTACGCGTATTGACGATGAAGGGGTGGCGGGCGCGCCGGGGGGTCGGATCGTCCGAGATGGAGCACCGGGTGGTGTGGCGGGCCGACACTGGCGCCATACTGCTCCGGACAGTGGACAGGACCGAGGGGGAGGTCACGGTGGCGATCACATCACGCGCGCCCGCGCCCGGGGGCGGTGTCCCCGTGCCGCCCGCCGGTCCGTCGGGACCGCCTCCGGTCGGGCCGCCGGGGCGGGGTACCGCCTGGGCCGAGGGCGTTGAACGGCTGCGCGGCGCGGCGACGACCGAGCCGGGACGGCTGCGGATCATCGGCGCCGCACTGGCCGCCCTGGTGCTGCTGTTCGGCGTGGTCGGCGTGTGGGAGATCTCCGGCCGCTCCACCGCCGCCGACGACGTCGTGGGCCGCAGCCAGCCGCTGAGCGCGGACGCGGCGAGCATCTACCGCTCCCTCGCGGACGCCGACACGGCCTCCTCCAGCGGGTTCCTGCTGGGTGCCCAGGAGCCGCGCGAGGTCCGCCGGCGCTACGAGGCGGACATCGCCAACGCCTCCAAGCTGCTGGTGAACGCGGCCGCCAACACCGGCGGCAACGAGGACTCGCGCGCCCAGATCGCCCTGCTGAGCGAGCAACTGCCGCGCTACACCGGACTGATAGAGCAGGCCCGGGCCACCAACCGGCAGGGCATGCCGCTGGGCGGCGCCTACCTCCGTTACGCCAACGAGCAGATGACCACGCAGCTGCTGCCCGCGGCGCAGCGGCTGTACGAGTCGGAGACGGACCGGCTGTACACGGACTACGACGAGGCCCGCGCGTGGCCGCTGGTCTCGCTCGGGCTGGGCCTGGTCGCGCTCGCCGCCCTGGTGTGGGCGCAGCGGCGCAACTACCGTCGGACGAACCGGGTCTTCAACCACGGTCTGCTGGCCGCGACGGCCGCGTCGGTGGTGGTCCTGCTGTGGCTGGCCGTGGGGCACACGGTGGCACGGTCGGACCTGAGCTCGGCCCGGTCGGAAGGGCAGGAGTCGCTGAAGGTGCTGAACGACGCGCGCATCGCCTCGCTCCAGGCACGGGCCGCGGAGAACCTGACGCTGGTCGCGCGGGGCGCCGTACTGGCCGAGGACAAGAAGTCCGACAAGTACGACGTGGAGTTCACCTCCAACATGAAGCAGTTGGACACCGGACTGGTCACGGCGCTGCGGCTCGCCGACGACGATGCCGGCCGGGAGCCGGTGGGTCGCGCGGTGGACGGTGCGAAGCAGTGGCGGGAGCGGCACGCGGCGGCCCGGGACGCGGACTTGAAGGGTGACTTCGAGGCCGCGCTGACCCAGGTCGTGGGGGACGCGCAGCACAAGGACACCAGCGGGGCCGCGTTCGACACGGTGGACGCCTCCCTGGAGCAGGCGGTGGCCCACGAACAGCAGGAGTTCACCCGGGCGGCCCGGGACGGGCTCGGTGCGCTGGGCGGTCTGGTGACGGGCTCGGCGGCCCTGGCGGTCGTCGGCGCGGCGGCGGCGCTGCTCGGTATCGGGCGCAGGCTTTCGGAGTACAGGTGAGCGCGATGCGGATACGAGCGAGGCGGGTCTCCGAGGGCTTCGAGGGCCGCACACCCCGCGGCCCCCTCGGCGCGGGCACCGACGCCGCCGCGGGCCAGGCCGGTCCGGATGGCACGGGCGCCACGGGCAGCGGTCACGGCGGCGCGGCCGGTCCCGGCGGCGCGGGCGGGTACGGCAGCGGTGGCCCGGGCGGCTTCGACGGACACGGCGGGTACGACGGCGGTGAGGGCCACTACGGCGGTGGACCCGACGGGCCGGTCCACGCTCCGCGGGCGGCACGGACCCGGTTGCGGGGGTGGGGCGGGGTGACCGCCATGGCCGCCGCTTGCGCGATGACGGCCGCGGCAGTGCTGCTGCCGCTGACCCAGGCTTCACCGGACTCCGGCCGCCCGGGGGTGTACCGCGGGCCCGCTTCGATGGCGGTGGCCCCGGCCGCCCCCTCCGACACCTGCCAGGACCCGGAGGCGAGCCTGCGCCCGTCCGCCGTGGACGGGCCGACCATCGACCGGATCAAGGCCGCCGGCAAGCTCGTCGCCGGCGTGGACCAGAACAGCTTCCGCTGGGGCTACCGCAACCAGACCACCACCGGCGGGACCGGCCCGGAGGACCCGTCCGACCAGGGCCGCCTCGACGGCTTCGACATCGACCTGGTCAAGGCCATCGCCAAGGACATACTGGGCGACGAGAAGGCGGTCATCTACCGGGCCATCCCCACCAGCCAGCGCATCCCCGCCCTCCAGGAGGGCCGCGTCGACATCGTCGTGCGGACCATGACGATCAACTGCAAGCGGCTGGAGGACGTGGCCTTCTCCACGGCCTACTTCGAGGCCGGGCAGCAGGTGCTGGCCCCCAAGGGCTCTCCGATCACCGGGTACGACACCTCGCTGAAGGACAGGAAGATCTGCGTGGCCGCCGGTTCCACGGCGGAGGCCTCGCTCAAGGCCCAGTCGTACGGCGCGGCAGCGGTCACCGTGCCCAACCAGCTGGACTGCCTGGTCCGGCTGCAGCTGGGCGAGGTCGACGGGATCATCACCGACAACGCCCTCGCCGCCGGCCAGGCCGCGCAGGACCCCGCCGTGCGACTGGTCGGCTCCCCGTTCACCCGGGAGTTCTACGGTGTCGCGATGAACAAGAACGCCTCCGACCTGGTCCGCCGCGTCAACAACGTGCTGGAGGGCTACCGGGCGGGCGGCGCCAACAGTCCGTGGATGGTCTCCTACCGCAAGCACCTCGAAGGGGTGCTGCCCGGAGTGACCGCGCCGCCGGCGCCCAAGTACCGGGACGGCTGAGGCCCGTGGCGGCGGATTCCGACACGGAGGGACGAGAGGGGCGATCGGTGGAGGCGCTGTCGGTGGAAGACGGATCGGCGGTGATGGACAGGGACGGCGTGGACCGCGCCCTGGCCAGGCTCGGCGCGGAGCACGAGGCCGTGGAGACGTCCCTGCTCGCCCTCCAGGACCACGCCGGGCGCCGGCTGCTGGAGGGCGCCGGGCTGACCGGGCTCACCGAGGAGCGCTGGGCGGCCGCCGAGGCCGACATCACCCGACTGTGGACGTACTTCGACGCCTACAGCGGGGCCCTGACCGCGGCCCGGCAGATCCGCGATCGGCGCCGATGGCCGAACCGCGAGGACCTCGTCGAGCTGACCGAGCGGCTGCGCGGTCCGGGCGTGCTGATCGCCGGCGCCGCGACGGAGGGCGCCGCGCTCGCCGAGCGGCTCTCGCTCGCCGAGCTGGTGGCCCGGATGAACGACCTGTACGCCCGCTCGCTGGACGTGGTGGTGGCCGCCGACGCGGTGTGGTCGGCGCTGCCCGCCCGCATCGACCTGCTCGCCGCGGAACTGCACCGCACCCGCTCGCTGGCCCACTCGGTGGGGGTCCGCCCCGGCGAGCACCCGTCGGGCGACGACCTGGAGGACATCACCGCCGAGCTGACGGAGCTGCGGGCCCGCGTGATCGCCGACCCGCTGGCGTTCTGGCAGCCGGCGACGGGCAGTTCGGCCCCCGGCGGCGGCCGCCCGGACACCGGGCGCTACGACCGGGCCGCGCTCGCGCTGGAGGACGTACGCCGTGAGGTCGAGGCGGTGCTGGACGTCCGGCAGGACGCCGAGCAGCGGCTGATCAGCCTGCGGGACGTGCTCTCGCGGGCCGACCGGACCCTGTCGGAGGCGCGGGCCGCGCGCGGCGAGGTGTTGGCGAAGATCGCGGCGTCGGAGGTGCCCGCGGTCAGCGGCCCGCCCACGGTGCTCCAGGAACAGCTCGCGGCGGCGGCCGAGCACCGGCGCCACGCGCGCTGGCACCGGCTCTCGCCGCTGCTGGAATCCCTGGAGGAACGGGCCGAGGAGGAACTGCGCAGGGCCCGTGAATCGTTGACCGCCGTGACGGCTCCCCTGGCCGTGCGGGCGGAGCTGCGCGGGCGGCTGGACGCGTACAAGGCGAAGGTGGCACGGCACGGCATGGCGGAGGATCCTCTGCTGATGGAACGGTACGACACGGCCCGGCGGATGCTGTGGAGCGCGCCCTGCGATCTGCGCGTGGCCGAGCAGGCCGTCCTGCGCTACCAGCAGGCGACGGCGGAGGCCTTGCAGGCCGCGGAGACTCCCGGAAAGGACGGCGCATGAGCCTGGTGGGAACGGCATGCCTGCGCCCCGGCTGCCCCGGCACGTACGAGGACATGGGCGAAGGCGACCTGTACTGCGACACCTGCGGACTGGCGCCGGTGGGCGCGGCCCTGGCGGGCGCGGAGGAGCTGGTGTCGCCGCCGACGGCGATGACGAGCGCGGCGCGGGGCGCGGCGGGTTCGCACGGTTCACAGGGTTCGCAGGGATCCGGCTCCTCGCGTTCCTCGTCCTCGACCTCGACGTCGGCGCGCTCCTCCCGTTCGTCGCGGTCCTCGTCGTCCCGGCGCTCGGTGTCCGGGCGGCTGTCGCGCGCGCTGTCGGGGGCGGCGTCCACCCGTTCGGTGTCGGTGCGCAGTACGGGCCTGTCCGTCTCGGCGTCGGGGCGCAACCAGCTCGGCGCGGGGCTGGTCAAGGTGCCCGAGGTGCCGCGGCCGGATCCCTCGACGGCGGTCCTGGAGAACCCGGAGGTGCCGGAGCGCAAGCGGTTCTGCTCGCGTTCGGACTGCGGGGCGCCGGTGGGCCGTGCGCGCGGTGACCGGCCCGGCCGGACGGAAGGGTTCTGCACGAAGTGCGGGCACCCGTACTCCTTCGTGCCGAAGCTGCGCGCGGGCGACGTGGTCCGCGGCCAGTACGAGGTGGCGGGCTGCCTGGCCCACGGCGGGCTCGGCTGGGTGTACCTGGCGGTGGACCGGGCGGTCTCGGACCGCTGGGTGGTCCTCAAGGGCCTGCTGGACACCGGGGACCAGGACGCGATGGAGGCCGCGATATCGGAGCGGCGCTTCCTCGCGGAGATCGAGCACTCCAACATCGTGCGGATCTACAACTTCGTGGAGCACCTGGACCAGCGGACCGGTTCGCTGGACGGGTACATCGTCATGGAGTACGTCGGCGGCAAATCGCTCAAGGAGATCGCGAACGAGCGGCGCCGGCCGGACGGGCGGCGCGATCCACTGCCGGTGGAGCAGGCGTGCGCGTACGGCATCGAGGCGCTGGAGGCGCTGGGGCACCTGCACAGCCGCAATCTCCTGTACTGCGACTTCAAGGTCGACAACGCGATCCAGCAGCAGCACCAGCTGAAGCTGATCGACATGGGCGCGGTGCGCAGGATGGACGACGACGAGTCGGCCATATACGGCACGGTGGGCTACCAGGCGCCGGAAGTGGCTGAGCTGGGGCCGTCGGTGGCCTCCGACCTGTACACGGTGGCGCGGACGCTGGCCGTGCTGACCTTCGACTTCCAGGGCTATACGAACATCTTCGTGGACTCGCTGCCGGACCCGGAGCACATCGAGGTCTTCCAGCGGTACGAGTCCTTCTACCGGCTGCTGGTCCGGGCGACCGACCCGGACCCGGGGCGGCGGTTCGCGTCCGCGCAGGAGATGGCGGACCAGCTGACGGGTGTGCTGCGGGAGGTGGTCGCGCTCCAGACGGGCCGGCCGCGGCCGCAGCTGTCGACGCTGTTCGGCCCCGAGACCCGGGTCCCGGACACCCGGCTCTTCGCGGACGCGGCGGACCGGTCCGTCTCCCGCCTGGGCCTGCGGGAGGTCGCCTCCCGTCGGGGCGGCGGCCTGTTCGGCCTCCTGAACCGCGGTCCGGCCGGCGCGCTCCCGGCGGGCGCCCCGGGCCCGGCCGGAGCGCCCGGTACGGCAACGAGCCCGTCCGGCCCCGGCACCCCGCCCGGCGGCACCCCGCTGCCCGCGGGGGCGACCGGCCCGGGGGCGCAGGCACCCGTCGGAACCCCGCCCGGCGGAACCGCTCTGCCCTACGGCGCTCCCGCACCGGGGTCGGCGGGCCCTGGCGGGGCTCACGCGCCCGGCGGAACCCCCCTTGCCGCGGGGGCGCCCGGTACGTGGGGTCCCGTGCCCGGGGGCGTTGCGCCGCTCCCCGGCGGGGACGGGCCGGGGATCGGGACCACCGCCACGCATGTGGCGGGGGCGGCCGTGCCGGGGCCGCGGCAGGCTCCGGCCGCCGTGCCCACGCCGGTGACCCGGCCCGGGGCGATGCCCGTGTCCCCGGCCCCCTCCGTGGAATCGAGACCGCTCGACACCCGCGGGACCGCCCTCGCGCTGCCCGTGCCGCTCGTGGACGCGGGCGATCCCAACGCCGGGTTCCTGGCCGGCCTGCTGGCCTCCGCGCCCGGCGAGCTCCTCGTCGCCCTCGGCGCGGCGCCGGCCGACTCCGCCGAACTGCGGCTGCGCCGGCTGAGGGCCCACCTCGAACTGGGCGAACTGTCGGAGGCGTCCCGCACGCTGACGGACCTGGAGGATCTGCACCCGGACGACTGGCGCGTCGTCTGGGCCCGCGGCATCGCCTCCCTCGCCACCGGGGACGACGAGATCGCGGCCCTGTCCTTCGACGCGATCTACGACGCCTTCCCGGGCGAGCCCGCGCCGAAGCTGGCCCTCGGTCTGTGCGCCGAGGTGCTGGGCCAGTTGGACAACGCCGCCGAGTACTACCGCCTGGTGTGGAGCACCGATCCGGGTTTCGTCAGCGCGGCCTTCGGTCTGGCACGGGTCCAACTGGCGTCCGGCGACCGGGACGGAGCCGTGCTCACGCTGGAATCCGTACCGGAGGCGTCCATCCACTACACCGCCGCCCGGGTGGCGGCCGTACGCGCACGTCTGCGCGACCGGTCCCCGCAGGAGCCGCTGCTGACCGATCTGACGGCCGCCGCCGAGCAGGTGGAGGCGCTGCGGCGGTTCGGTCTGGACCCCGAGCGCCACGAACGGCTCGCCACCGAAGTTCTGGGCTCGGCCCTGGACTGGGTACTGTCGGGTAGCCGGGGTTCCGACCCCGGTCGGACCTCGTTGCTCGGCAGTCAACTGGACGAGCGGGGCCTGCGCTTCGGGCTGGAGCGCTCGTACCGCGTGCTCGCGCGGCTGGCGCAGCGGGGCGAGGAGAGGATCGAACTGGTGGAACGGGCAAACCGTTTCCGTCCCCGGACGTGGGTGTGAGTGATGTCGATGCATCGGCCGTCGGGCTGCCCCAAATGCGCGGAACCGCTGGAGGAGGGTGACCGTTTCTGCGGAGTCTGCGGATACGCCGTCACCGCGCCTCCACCTGCGGCGTCCGCGGACCGCCCGACGGTCGAGCTCCCACCTGCGCCACCGGCCGCCCCGGCCGTGGTGGCGCAGGCGGCTCAGGCGGCGCCGCCCGTCCCGGCAGCGCCGCCCGCCGTGCCGGCTCCGGCCGGCTACGCCGCTCCGGCCCCCGGCTGGGGCGCGGTGACCTCGGCCGCGCCGACCCTGGTCGACGCGCCGGCCGAGCCGGCCTGGGTCCCGGGCGGCCCGGCCGAGCAGCACGCGCACGGCGGCGGGCCGGAGGGACCGCAGGCCAGGTACGACCTGCCCGGCGGCGGCACTCCCCCGGAGGGCACCGCCTGGGGCATGGCCGAAGGCCCGTACGGAGAAGCGCCCCGCACCGAAGTGCCGTACGAGGCCCAGTACGAAGCCCCGCCTGAGGCCGCGCACGAGGCCCCGCACGGGGCCCCGTACGAGGGTGGCGGCGCCGAGCGCGAAGCCCCGTACGCCGAGGCCCCCTACGCCGAAGCCCCGCAGGGCACCGGCACCGGTACCGGTACTGGTACCGGCAAGACCTGCGTCGCCTGCCGCGCCGGCCACGTGGACACCGACGGGTACTGCGAGCACTGCGGGCACGCGCAGCCGCGCGAGCGGGACCACCTGGAGGAGGAGCTCGGCAGCGTCGCCGCCGTCAGCGACCGCGGCCTGCGCCACCACCGCAACGAGGACTCGTTCGCCGTGGCGGCCACCGCCCTGCCCGACGGCTCCACCGCCACCGTGGCCATCGTCTGCGACGGCGTCTCCTCCGCCAGCCGCCCCGACGAGGCGTCGGCCGCCGCCGCGGGCGCCGCCAACGAGGCGCTGCTCGAAGCGCTCCCCCGCGGCGCGCACCCGCAGGAGGCCATGCACTCCGCGATCCTCGCCGCCGCGGCGGCGGTGAACGCGCTGGCCCCGGAGGTCCCCGGCGCACAGAACGCCCCGGCCTGCACCCTGGTCGGCGCCGTCGTCGGCAACGGTCTGCTGACCATCGGCTGGGTCGGCGACAGCCGCGCCTACTGGGTGCCGGACGACCGGGCCGCCGTCCCGCGCCGCCTCACCGAGGACGACTCCTGGGCCGCCCAGATGGTCGCCGCGGGCCTGATGGGCGAGGCCGAGGCGTACGCCGACGTCCGCGCGCACGCCATCACCGGCTGGCTCGGGGCGGACGCGTACGACCTCGAACCGCACACCGCCACCTTCAAGCCGGACCACCCCGGGGTGGTCGTGGTCTGCACCGACGGCCTGTGGAACTACGCGGAGTCCGCACGGGAGATGGCCCAGGTGCTGCCCGCGGACGCCGCCACCCGCCCGCTGCACAGTGCGCAGGTCCTGGTGGGCCACGCCCTCGACGGCGGCGGGCACGACAACGTGACCGTGGCCGTGGTCCCGTTCACCGCGCTCCCGCCGGAGCGGGCACAGGAACAGGCGCATGCGGAAGCGGAGTCCGGGACAGATACGGAAGCGGAAGCGCGCCCCCAGGCCTGACCGGCCCCAAGCGCCCGCCCGCCCGCTCCACCCTGCTCCGCCCGCCCCGCCCGCCCCGCCCGAGCCCTCAAGGAGTCCAGTCGATGGCGAACTTCGCCAAGCCGAGCGCGCCGCGCTTCGGCGTGGAGGTGTACCAGAACGAGTTCCTGCCGGAGGGCGGGCGGGAGGTGCACGCCATCGTCACGGTGACCGCCACCGGCGGCGCCGCCGCCACTCGGGCGAGCGTCGCGCAGGGCACGGCCGCCGTCGTCATCATGGTCGACTGCTCGGGGTCGATGGAGTACCCGCCGGACAAGATGCGCGGTGCCCGGGAGGCCACGGTCGCCGCGATCGACACCCTGCGCGACGGCACCTCGTTCGCCGTGGTCGCCGGTACGCACGTGGCCAAGGAGGTCTACCCGGGCCAGGGCCGCCTCGCCGTCGCCGATCCGACCACGCGGGCCCAGGCCAAGGAGGCCCTGCGCGGCCTGAGCGCAGGCGGCGGCACCGCCATCGGCACCTGGCTGCGCCTCGCCGACGGCCTGTTGCGCCAGTCCTCCGCCGCCATCCGGCACGGCATCCTGCTCACCGACGGCCGCAACGAGCACGAGGAGCCGGCGGTGCTCCGCGCCACCCTCGACGCCTGCGCCGGCCGCTTCACCTGCGACGCGCGCGGGGTGGGCACCGACTGGGAGGTCAAGGAGGTCACCGGCATCGCGAGCGCGCTCCTCGGCTCCGCCGACATCGTGGCCGATCCGGCCCACCTCGCCGAGGACTTCACGCGCATGATGGAGAACGTCATGGGCAAGGAGGTCGCGGACGTCGCGCTGCGCCTGTGGACCCCGGTCGGCGTGGAGATCCAGTACGTGAAGCAGGTCGCGCCGACCGTCCAGGACCTGACCGCGCGCCGCACCGAGGCCGGGCCCCGGGCGGGCGACTACCCGACCGGCTCGTGGGGCGACGAGTCCCGCGAGTACCACGTGTGCGTCCGCGTCCCGACCGCCTCCGTGGGCCAGGAGATGCTGGCGGCCCGCGCCTCCCTCGTCCTCCCGGGGGCGGGGCCCGGCGAACCGGTGACCACGCTCGCCCAGGGGCTGGTTCGGGCGGTGTGGACGGACGATCTGGCAGCGTCCACGGCCATGAACCCGCAGGTCGCGCACTACACGGGGCAGGCGGAGCTGGCGCAGGCTATCCAGCAGGGCCTCGAAGCACGCAAACTGGGCGATGTCGAAGGCGCGACGGCCAAGCTCGGACGCGCCGTACAGCTGGCCGGTGCGTCCGGAAACGCCGACACTGCGAAGCTTCTGGCGAAGGTGGTGGATGTCGTGGATGCGGTGACGGGTACTGTGCGGCTGAAAGCGAAGGTCGCCGACGCCGACGAGATGACCCTCGAAACGCGCTCGACGCAGACCGTCCGAGTGAAGAAGACCTGACAAGACCTGAGAAGACCTGCGGCGAAGACCGCGGGGAGAAGAAGGGGGAAGCGCCGTCATGCCGACCTGCCCGAACGGGCACCAGTCCGCCTCCGACGACTGGTGCGAGGTGTGCGGCCACCGCATGGCGGCCCATGAGACTCCGCCCGCGGCCCCCTCCTACGGCTACGGCTTCCCCCCGACCGGTGGTGCCGCGACCATGCAGGCCGAGCTCTGCCCGGAGTGCCGCACCCCGCGCGAGGCCATGGCCCCGTTCTGCGAGGAGTGCCGGTACAACTTCCTGACGCGGACGGCCACCGCCGGGCCAGGCCCCCGGACCGGCGCCACGCCGCCTCCCCCGCCGCCGCCCGCTCCGGCACCGCCGGCGTACTCGCAGGACCACTTCGAGTACCAGGGCTCGCGGCCGTCCCGGGTGAACCGCCCGGCCGAGCCGCTCCAGCGCGAGGACGACTGGATGCTGCCGCCCCCCGCGCACGAGGCGCCGCAGGAGTACCAGCAGCCCGCGCCGCAGCAGTACCAGCAGGCGCCCCCGGCTCCACCGGCTCCACCGGCTCCGCAGCAGCACGAGTACCAGCAGCACCAGGTGCCGCCGCAGCCCTCGCAGCAGTTCACGCCCCATTACCGGGAGCCGCAGTCCCCGCAGCAGCCGTTCCCGGCGCAGGGCGGCGCCTGGACCGCGACGATCGGCCCCGACCGCTCGTACTTCATGGCGATGATGCAGCGCAGCGGCCCCGAGGCGGCCGGGCTCAACCTGCCCGCGTACTCCCCGGAGCAGCACCTCCCGCTCGCCGGCGGCCAGATCACCATCGGCCGCCGCCGCGCCTCCACGGGCGAGTCCCCCGACATCGACCTGTCGGTGCCCCCGGAGGACCCGGGCGTCTCGCACGCGCACGCCGTGCTCGTCCAGCAGCCCGACCAGAGCTGGGCGGTGGTGGACCAGAACTCCACCAACGGCACCACCATCAACGGCGGCGAGGAGCCGATCCAGCCCTACGTCCCGGTCCCGCTCGCCGACGGCGACCGCGTCCACGTGGGCGCCTGGACCACGATCACCATCCGCCGCGGCTGATCGGGGGGCCGGCCCCCGGTCGGTTCAGCCCTCCCCCAGGGGCCATACGTAGGGCCCCTGGGGGTCGTCCAGCCAGGACCATTGGCCGTCGGCGCTGACGGTGACTCCGAAGCGTTCGCGGCCCGGGCGGTCCTCGCGGCGCCACAGGTCCAAGGCCTCGCGGGGGTGCAGTACGCCGTCGGTCAGCACCAGCATGAACTGGAAGCGCTCGTTCTCGACCATCTCGTACGGGAGCCCGTGCCCCTCCACCATCTCGGTGGGCGGGGGCGCCGCCGTGGCACCGCGCAGCGGGACGAAATAGGCCGGGGTGTGCAGGAAGCGGCCCTCGGCGAAGCCGGCGTCCCGGACGGTGAGGGAGATCAGTCCCGTCGACAGCGGGGCCAGGATCCGCGCTCCGGGCCGGCACTGGCCGAGCCAGGCGACGGGGATCATCGGCAGCGTGCAGGTCACCATGATCCGGTCGAAGGGGGCCCGGGAGGGGCAGCCGCGCGCGCCGTCGCCGGTGACCACGGCCGGGTGGTAGCCGAGCCGGGCCAGGTGGGTCCGCGCGGACTCGGTGATCTCCTCGTCCAGGTCCACGGTGGTGACGTGCTCGTCGCCGAGGCGGTGGCACAGCAGGGCGGCGTTGTAGCCGGTGCCGGCGCCGATCTCCAGGACGTCGTCGCCGTCGGCCGGTTCCAGGGCCGCCAGCATCTTCGCCATCAGGGAGGGCTGGCTGCTGGAGGAGACCAGTCGGCCGTCGCGCAGCCGCGTGGCGAGGGGGGTGTCGGCGTAGACGCCGCGCAGCCAGCGAGCCCGCCGCTCGGGGTCGGTGTCCTCGGCCCACAGCCGCTCGTGCCCGGCGCCGCGGCCGGTCCAGAAGTACGGCACGAACACGTCCCGGGGCACGGCGGTGAAGGCCGCCCGCCAGCGCGGGTCCTCCAGCACGCCGGCGGCGGTCAGCTCCCGCACCTGGGCGGCGTGGGCGGTCTCCCGCAGGTCCCGTACCGCGGTGGTGCGTGAGGTGTGTGCGCCCATGTCTCCACTGTGCTGCGCGGGCGCCCGGGAGGCGACTGCGGGGCGGGGCGGTGGGTCCGGGGATGGGCCCCGGGGCCCCGGTCCTCCGTCCGGGCGTCTGAGACGATGGTCGGGTGAACGAGATTCCGCGGGGCACGCTTCAGGAGCAGACCTTCTACGAGCAGGTGGGCGGCGAGGAGACCTTCCGCCGCCTGGTCCGGCGCTTCTACGAGGGGGTCGCAGAGGACCCGCTGCTGCGCCCGATGTACCCGGAGGAGGACCTCGGCCCCGCCGAGGAGCGGTTCGCGCTGTTCCTGATGCAGTACTGGGGCGGCCCGACCACGTACAGCCAACATCGCGGCCACCCTCGGCTGCGGATGCGGCACGCCCCGTTCCAGGTGGACTCGGCGGCGCACGACGCCTGGCTGCGGCACATGCGGGTCGCGCTCGACGAGCTGGGGCTGGCGCCGGAGCACGAGGCCCAGCTGTGGAAGTACCTGACGTACGCGGCCGCCTCGATGATCAACACGGCGGGCTGATCCGGACGACGAGACGCACCCCCGAGCGGAATGCGAGGGGGTGCGCGCGTCGTGAGGAGACGGGTCTAGACGGGACGGACCTGGAGGGCGCCCAGGCCGCCGGTCGCGCCGGGGCGGCGCATGGCGACGGAGCCGTACGGGGTGCGCAGCCGCAGCCAGCTCCCGGCGGCCAGCAGGGCCACCGGGGCGGGTGGGTCGCCGGCGGGCCCGCCGGCGGGCACCGCCGACCGGACGGGCCGCAGGAAGCCCAGGGACTGCGCGGCGTGCACCGCGCGCAGCGGGAGTTCGGTGTCGCCCAGCGTCCGGGACCAGATGTCGCGGCCGATGCGGTCTCGCTCGGAGCGGGTGCGGTGCTGCGGGGGCAGCGCCTCGTCACGGGCCCTGAACTCGGCGACGGCGGCCGAGACGGCCGCCCGCATCTCCTCCGGTCCGGGCAGCCCGGGTACCTGCTGCCAGCCGCCGCGGGGCGGGAGCAGACCGGTCCAGGGCGGGCCGGTGACGGCGCCGGGCACGGCGGCCGCGGCCGAGGCCTCGTCCACGTGCTCCAGGAACTCACCGGCGGAGACCGTCAGGTCCAGCGGCGCCGCGACCGGCTCGGCGAGCCGAACCGTGCGGACGGCGAGGACCTCGAAGGACGGGGGCCGTCCGAAGACGGCGAGCGCGCCGCCGCCCGCCTGGAGGCGGACCGCGGCGGCGCGGTCGTAGTGCACCAGCCGG
This sequence comes from Streptomyces sp. NPDC002467, assembly GCF_042889825.1. Lineage (NCBI taxonomy): Bacteria > Bacillati > Actinomycetota > Actinomycetes > Kitasatosporales > Streptomycetaceae > Streptomyces > Streptomyces sp. NPDC002467. Next base: position 364,463 of record NZ_JBIARJ010000005.1, read on the forward strand.
CCCAGGAAGGCGGCGAGGTCCGCCGCCTCCCCGGAGTCGGCGAAGCGCAACTGCTCGTTCATGCCGCGAGGCGCCCTTCGGAAGCCGCTTCGGGCGCCTTCGGCTTGTCGAGGTACTCCTCCAGGAAGTGCCTCTCCTCGGCGGTGATGCGGCGGGGCCGACCCTCGGCGAGGTTGTACGGGACGACCACGGTCTCGGCGCGCACGTAGACCGTCTCGGGCGCGTCCTCGGTCGCCTCGTCCTTGACCTCGTAGCGGATGGTCAGGGACGCGGCGCCTATCCGGGTCACCCAGGATTCGATGAGGACCGGCTCGTGGCGGTGCACGAGGGGCAGCTTGTAGTCGATCTCGTGGCGGGCCACGACGGAGCCGCCCGTGAAGGACTCACTGCCCTCCCCCGGCGCGAGGCGGAACATGAAGTCGATCCGTGCCTCCTCCAGGTAGCGGAGGAAGACGACGTTGTTGACGTGCCCGAAGGCATCCATGTCCGCCCAACGCAGAGGGCACCGGTAGTGGTGTCTGGCCATGATTGTTCCGGCCTCAGCCTCGGGTGAGCTTCTTGTAGGTGGCGCGGTGCGGACGGGTGGCGTCCGGGCCGAGCCGCTCGATCTTGTTCTTCTCGTAGGACTCGAAGTTGCCCTCGAACCAGAACCACTTCGAGTCGCCCTCGTACGCCAGGATGTGCGTGGCCACTCGGTCCAGGAACCAGCGGTCGTGGGAGACGACCACGGCCGCACCGGGGAACTCCAGCAGCGCGTTCTCCAGCGAACCCAGGGTCTCGACGTCGAGGTCGTTGGTGGGCTCGTCGAGGAGCAGCAGGTTGCCGCCCTGCTTGAGGGTGAGCGCGAGGTTCAGGCGGTTGCGCTCACCACCGGAGAGCACGCCGGCCGGCTTCTGCTGGTCCGGGCCCTTGAAGCCGAAGGCGCTGACGTACGCGCGGGACGGCATCTCGACCTGGCCGACGTTGATGTAGTCCAGCTCGTCCGACACGACCGCCCAGAGGGTCTTCTTGGGGTCGATGTTGGCGCGGCCCTGGTCGACGTACGAGATCTTGACGGTCTCGCCGACCTTGATCTCGCCGGAGTCCGGCGTCTCCAGGCCCTGGATCATCTTGAAGAGCGTGGTCTTGCCGGCACCGTTCGGGCCGATGATGCCGACGATGCCGTTGCGCGGCAGCGTGAAGGACAGGTCGTCGATGAGGACCTTGTCACCGAACGCCTTGGAGAGGTTGTTGACCTCGACCACGATCGAGCCCAGACGCGGGCCCGGCGGGATCTGGATCTCCTCGAAGTCCAGCTTCCGCATCTTGTCGGCCTCGGCCGCCATCTCCTCGTAGCGGGCGAGACGGGCCTTGGACTTGGCCTGACGGCCCTTGGCGTTGGAGCGGACCCACTCCAGCTCTTCCTTGAGGCGCTTGGCGCGCTTCTCGTCCTTCTTGCCCTCGACCTTGAGGCGCTCGGCCTTCTTCTCCAGGTAGGTGGAGTAGTTGCCCTCGTAGGGGTGGGCGCGGCCGCGGTCGAGTTCGAGGATCCACTCGGCGACGTTGTCGAGGAAGTAGCGGTCGTGGGTCACGGCCACGACGGCACCCTTGTACTGGGCGAGGTGCTGCTCCAGCCAGTTCACGGACTCGGCGTCGAGGTGGTTGGTGGGCTCGTCGAGGAGCAGCAGGTCGGGGGCCTCCAGCAGCAGCTTGCAGAGGGCCACGCGGCGCTTCTCACCACCGGAGAGGTTGGTGACGGGCCAGTCGCCGGGCGGGCAGCCCAGGGCGTCCATGGCCTGCTCCAGCTGGGCGTCCAGGTCCCACGCGTTGGCGTGGTCGAGGTCGTCCTGGAGCTTGCCCATCTCCTCCATCAGCTCGTCGGTGTAGTTCGTCGCCATTTCCTCGGCGATCGCGTTGAACCGGTTGAGCTTCTGCTTGATCGGGCCGACGCCGTCCTCGACGTTCTCCAGGACGGTCTTGGACTCGTCGAGCTTCGGCTCCTGCATGAGGATGCCGACGGAGTAGCCGGGAGAGAGGAAGGCGTCACCGTTGGACGGCTGCTCGATGCCCGCCATGATCTTCAGGACGGTGGACTTACCGGCGCCGTTCGGGCCGACCACACCGATCTTCGCGCCGGGCAGGAAGTTCAGGAAGACGTCGTCAAGGATGACCTTGTCGCCGTGTGCCTTGCGCGTCTTGCGCATGGTGTAGATGAACTCAGCCAAGAGAAACCGTCCGGCAGATCGATGGTGGGCAGATACACCCCATACTGCCGTACGTCCATCCCCCGGGGGAAACCCGTATGGTCAGGGCCCCTGAGCTGGGCCCTCGCCGCGTCCGCGAACGGCGGCCCCGACCGGCGGCCCGACCGGCGGCCCGACCGGCGGCTCGACCGGCGCCCCGGCCGCCAACGGTCACACGGGCCGAGCGGGGGTCTTGCCGACCCTTTCGATGTGCCGGTCCAGCAACGCCCGGAGCCGGTCCACGTCGGCGGGGTCCTGCGTGCCCCGCTTGGGCAGGACGGTGATCCCCGCGCCGTACTTGTCGGCGCTCAGCAGCACGAACGCCTCGGGGGTCTCCGTGTACCGCGGCGCCATCGCCCAGGTCAGGGACTGCGAGAAGGAGGTGGAGCCGACGGTGACTCCGGCCTCCGTCACCACGGCACGGAACTCGCCCTGCTTCTCGACCAGAGCCTTGTGCACCCTCTTGGCGCCCAGCCGCGGACCGAGGAAGACCATCGCGAGCAGGGTCGTGCCGATCACCAGCTGCAGGTAGACGCCCCGGTCGCCCAGGCTCATCCCGTGCTGCAGCTTGTTCGCGGCCATCAGGAAGAAGAGCGCCGCCAGCAGGGGGAAGGTCCACCGCTGCCTGCGCCCCGAGGGGGTGAAACGCCACCGCGCCCTGATGCCCGCCGCCATGTCCGCGGGGGTCGGCCGGTACGCCAGTTCGACCGTCGTGGCCTTCGCGGCCTCTCCGACCTCCGCAGCTTCTGCGATCGCGCCCTTGTCTTGATCCCCACCCGTGTTCATGGCCGGAAATGTAGCGCAGGTCAGGTACAGGTCAAGAACGGAGGCGGTGGGCCCCGAATCCGACCCGAGTCACATGATCACCGGGCAGGATGACCCGGTGACCATGTGACCCGGGGCCACGGCCTCTCGGACGATGATCTGTACGGAGGCTTGATGGAGAACGCCCTGCTGGCCCTGGCCGGCGCGGTCGTCGCGGTGACGGGGACCCTGCTCGCGCCGATCCTGTCCCAGCGCGTGCTGGGCCGCGTCCAGGCGGAACAGTTCGACCGGCAGCAGCGCGTGGCCGAGGCCCAGTGGGCGCGGGAGCAACGCCTGGCCGAGGTGGACAAGCGGCGCGCCTGCTACGTGACGGCGAACTCCGGCTACCGCCGCTACCGCACCGAGCTGATGAAGTACCTGTGGCTCGCCCACAAGGGCGAGGTCACCCCGGAGGCCCGGGCGGAGCTGGAAGAGGCCCGGCACGCGATGCACGCCGCCTTCGCCGAGGCGCAGATGGTCTCCTCGGACGCGGTCCTGGCGGAGCTGGACACCATGACGCAGGAACTCGCCAAGGCGTACAGCCGCACCATGCGACTGGAGGAGGGCCGGCCCCGGCCCGAGGGCGGGTCGTTCCAAGAGGTCCACGACGACCTGCTGCACCTGGGAGTCCAGTGGGCGGGCATGCGCTCCACGATGCGCGCCGACCTGGGAGTGAATCCCGGACCGGCCTCCGCGGGCCCGCCCCCCGTCGACCCCTGAGGCCCTGCCGGCCACGGCCGGGACAGGCCCGGTACGGCCTCCGGCAGGCCGGTGAGGCTAGGCCTCCTCCTCGTCCTGGGGGCGCTTGCGGAGCAGGAGGACCACGACGCCGCCCAGGACCACCAGGCCCACCGCCAGGGAGGCGATGACCGGGGTGGCCGCCGAGCTGCCGCTGGTGGCCAGGCGTTCCTCCTCGGGGGTGGCCTGGGAGACCGGGGCCGCGCGGGTGCCGAGGGCCGTGAGGCCCGCCGCATCGGCCGTGGCGCCCGTCCCGGTGGCCTGGGGCTGCGGCCACCGCGCGTGGACGATCGCCGTGGAGGCGGACTCGCTGGAGCCGGCCACGACCTGCGCCTGGGCCGGCACCTCGCCGGTGAAGACCCGCCCGACCGGCACCTTCGTCGCCCCGTGGACGGTGACCGAGGCCGCCCCGTCGGGCGTGCCGGCGGGCACCTCGAAGTACAGCCGCGTCCCGTGGACGGCGGTGCCCAGCGGCCGCCCCTCGGCGTCCACCACCCGCACCCCCATCGCGAGCGCCGCGGCGTCGGGCACGACGGAGACGCTCCGCGCCCCGGTGTGCACGGTCACCGGGCCGATCCGGGTGCCCACCGCCCCCGACACCTCGCCGGGCTCCAGCGCGAGCGAGGCCGGCGGCTCCGGCAGCCGTGCGGCCGCCTTCTGGAGGTAGTCGGCGAGCTTCTCCGCCGCCGGGTCCACCGCCTCGACCTGAACCTTGTCCGCCAGCCGCCAGATCGCCACCTGGGTACCGGCCGCCGCGCTCTCCGCGGTGAGCGCCCCGGCTCCGGCCGCCTTGGCGAGCCCGGCCAGGTCGTTCAGCTGGGGGTAGGAGTGCTCCAGGACCCAGCGGATCCGGCCCGCGTCCCCGTTCCCGGCGAGCGGGCTGCCGCTCCAGCCGCTCTCCGTGTACCGGGCCTGGGGCTGCGCGTTGCCCGCCACGCCCACCCCGTACGTCTGGAGCATGCCGCCGCCGTCGACCCGCATCTCGTAGAGCCCGGCCGGGATCTGCCGTACGGATCCGTCGCCGGAGCGCACGACCGCCGCCCCGTACGTCTTCAGCCCGTCCAGCACGGCGCTCGCACCCTCCGGTGTCCGGGGCGCCACGGGGCCGGAGTCGGCGAGCGCCCGGGCGCCGGGCGCGGCGGTGAGTGCCGCCGCCAGCAGGGCCACTGCCAGCGGCCGGCGCGTGGAACCCCGTACGGAAGCAGCGGGATCAGGAGCGGAGGATGCGGGAACGGAAATCGACACAGTCTTCCCCTTCGGGCCGAAATAGACCCAGGTGCCCGTGAGTACCGGGGAATCCTATCCGCCTCGAACACTCAGACCACCGCCGCCTTCTGATTGGGCATCAGCGGGGTCTCCGTCTTCACCACGCGCCGGAAGGCCGCGGTCCCCAGGTTGAGGTCGTGCCCGATGGCCGTCGCCTCGATGTCCGCCGAGAACCACCGGTCGCGCTCCCCGTCGGCGGGGTCGTCCCGCACCCGCAGCCGCCCGTGCACCACCAGCGGTTCGCCGACCGAAACGGAGCCGGCCAGGTTCACCGCGAGCGAGCGCCGCGCCCAGACCGTGTAGAAGCTCGTCGCCCCGTTGGTCCAGGTGTCCGTGCGCCGGTCGAGGTACCTCGGCGTCACCGCGAACCGGAACCTCGCCGACGGACCGCCCGGCGTCTCCCTGAAGTCGATCCGCGTCGCCACGAAGCCCACCAGCGTCACCTGGGTGTCGTTCATCCCGGCCGCCCTCCCCCTCGTACCGTGCCCGTGCGGACCATCCGTACGGGCTACGGACCATGCTGGGGCGCGGCGCCGACACCCGCCGGAGCCTGTGGACTACTGACGGGTTGTGGACAACTTCGTCCCCCCTGCGGCGACCGTGGCGTACTGCTCGCGCACCTCGCGGTAGCGCAGCAGTTCCGCCGCCACCGGTTCCAACACCCGGGCCCGCCCGCATCCGGCCGCGGCCTGGCGCAGTTTGCGCTCCGCGTCCTGCCCGTAGCGGCGTGCCGGGCCCCGGGCCGCGATCGAGCAGGCCCATTCCACGAGCGGCCCGCCGATGATGCCCGCCACCATCAGCAGCACGGGCGGCAGCAGCTTCGGCTCCAGGACCCCGACGATCTGTCCGACCAGCCACAGCCCGCCGAAGATCTGGAGCAGCGTCATGGCCGCCTGCCCCAGCACGGCCGCGGGCCACCACGCGGGCCGCGGGGGTTTGGCGTTCGGCACCGCGACCGCCGCGCCGAGGGTCACCGCGATCTCGTCCAGAGCCTCCGGGAGCCGGTCGCCGCCGCGCACCGCGGTCTCCCGCACGGCCTGGGCCCACGGCTCGGGCAGGCCGGTGACCGCCTCGTCGGCGACCGCCCGTACGGCCTGCTCCACGCGCTGGCGCGCGGTCACCTCCTCCTCGACGGGAGCCTGCGCGCTGGAGGCGCCCCGGCCGCCGATCACGGCCAGTGCGGCCAGGCCCGCCAGGGTGCGGGGCGCGCGGCGGCCCTCGTACCACCGCCACAGCCTCAGCCACGGCGTCCCGCACGCCCGCCCGGCGTTGCGCCGCCAGGCCCGCTCGGCGGCGAGGCCGGCCGCGTACGCCCCGACGGCCTCGGCGAGGCGGTCCTCGAACTCGGTGCGCGCCGCCTCCCCGATCTCCGGCCCCGGGTGCCCGTCGGCCACGTACAGCGGCCGCAGGCGCACGGCGGCGCGGTCCACGTCGGCGGAGATCCGTCTGGTCGCGGCGCCCTTCTCCTGGGTGAACTGTCCGAGGAGCTCGCGCAGTTCCCCGACGCCTTCACCCGTGAGGGCGGAAAGTCCGAGGACCGTGGCCCCGGGCTCCCCGTGCTCGCCGAGTGCGATCCCGTCCTCGTCGAGCAGCCGGCGCAGGTCGTCCAGTACGAGGTCCGCGGACTCGCCGGCCAGCCTGTCGACCTGGTTCAGGACGACGAAGGTGACCTCGGCGTGCCCGGCGAGCGGCCGCAGGTAGCGCTCGTGCAGGACGGCGTCCGCGTACTTCTCCGGGTCGACCACCCACACCACGGCGTCGACCAGCGCCAGTACGCGGTCCACGTGGTCGCGGTGCGCGCCGACCGCGGAGTCCAGGTCCGGCAGGTCCACGAGGACCATGCCGCGCAGGGCCCCCGCCCCCGAGGTCTCGCGGGGCCGGCGGCGCAGTCGGCCCGGGATCTCCAGCCGGTCCAGCAGTCCGGCGGCTCCGTCCGACCAGCTGCACGCGATGGGTGCGGCGGTGGTCGGCCTGCGCAGCCCGGTCTCGGAGATCTGCACTCCGGCGAGTGAATTGAACAGCGTGGACTTGCCGCTTCCGGTGGCGCCGGCGATCGCGACGACCGTGTGTTGCGGTGACAGCCCGCGGCGTGCGGCCGCTTCGTCCAGTACCCGCCCGGCTTCGGCGAGGGTCTTGCCGTCGAGGATGCGGGTCCGGGAGAGGCCGACGAGCTGGCGCAGGGCGTCGAGACGTGCCCTCAGGGCCTGGGCCTCGGCGCTGAGCGGGGGCGTGGCCGATTTGCCGCCGTCGCTGCCGGCGCCGGAGACGGCCCGTACGAGTGCGTCGTCGCCGTCCTCGCCGATCCCCTCTTCGCCCCCGTCCGCCTCCGCCCGGCGCGAGCGCGCGATCAGTCCGTCGTCCCAGCGGTCCTCGGTGCGGTCGCGGTCCGGGTCGGTCAGGGCGCTCACCGCGTCACCTCTCCTTCTGCAGTACGGACAGTGCGGCGATGAGCTCGGCCTGTGGTTCCGGGGTCACTTCGAGTGCTTCGAGGGGGGCGAGCCGGCGGTCGCGTTCGGCGCGCAGCACTTGGTCGAGGTGGTCGCCGACCAGTTCGGCGCCCCGGTCGCGCAGCCGGAGGGCGGCCTGGGCGCCGATCCGTTCGGCGAGCCGCTCCCCCGCGGGGCGGGCCCGCTTGCCGCCGAGGAGGTTGGCGGCGAGCAGGGCGGCGACGCCGTCGGGGTCGGGGGCGGACTGCCGGTCGAGGGTGGCGACCTCTTCCTCGGCGAGTTCCTCCAGTACGCGCCGCCAGCGCCGGACGGCCATGCCGATGCGTTCTCCCGCTTCCCTGTCCGGGGCGGGCAGGGTCACGGCGCCGGAGGCCGGTTCGCGCCTCCAGGCCTCGGCGATGCGCTCGTCGGCGGCGGCCACGGCGCACTGGACCAGTGCGGCGAGGGAATCGGCGAGGGAGTCGAGGAGTTCGGCGGCGCTGGTGTCGAGGGGGTAGCCGCGCCAGCGGGTGAGGGCGTCGCCGGCCAGTACGGCGCCCTGGTCGAGGCGGCCCTGGATCCGCTTCCCCTCCTTCTTGTACGCGTCCTCGACGGCGGCGGTCAGCCGTACGGCGGCGGCGTGCTGGGCGGCGACGGCCGAGGCGAGCTCCGGCATCCGCCGCGAGAGGGAGTCGAGCGCCCCGAGGGCGGTCCGCCCGACGGCGTACTGGCGGGCGGCCGGGTCCTGCGCGTGGTGGGCGAGCCAGGCGAAGAGGGGGGCGACGGCGCTGGCGGGCAGCAGGCCGCCGCCGCCCGCCGATTCGGGCAGCTCCGGCACGGTGAAGCGCGGCAGGTCGCCCAGCCCGGCCCGGGTCAGGAGCGCGGCGTACTGGCGTGAGACCTCGGCGAGCACCTGGTGCGGGACGCGGTCGAGGACGGTGACGAGCGTGGCCTTGTACTGCTTGGCGGTGCGCAGCAGGTGCCAGGGGACGGCGTCGGCGTACCGCGAGGCGGTGGTGACCATCACCCAGACGTCGGCGGCGCAGATGAGCTGGGCGGCGAGGTTGCGGTTCTCGACGACGAGGGAGTCGATGTCGGGGGCGTCGAGGATGGCGAGGCCGCGGGGCAGGGTGGACACGGTCTCGATGCGGATCTCGCGGACCAGTCGGCCGGCGACGGCGCCTCGTCCCGGGTCGCGGGGGGACTTGCGGGGGACGGGCGGTCCTTCGTCCTCGTCGTGCGGCACCCAGACCCGCATCAGGTCGGGCAGTACGCGCATCCCGGCGAACCAGTGGTGGTCGTCCGGGTGGCAGACGAGCACGGGGATGCGCGTCGTGGGCCGGAGCACCCCCGCCTCACTCACCTGGCGGCCGACGAGGGAGTTGACGAGGGTGGACTTGCCGGCTCCGGTGGACCCGCCGACGACGGCGAGCATCGGCGCCTCGGGCGCCTTCAGCCGGGGTACGAGGTAGTCGTCGAGCTGCGCGAGCAGCTCGGCTCTGGTCTGGCGGGCGCGTGGGGCGCCGGGCAGGGGCAGCGGCAGACGCACGGACGCGACCCGGTCGCGCAGGGCGGACAGGGCATCGAGCAGCTGAGGCCGAACATCCAAGGTCACCACATGCGAAGAATGCCCAATTTAGGACCATTTTTGAAGCTTATAAGTCCTCTGCGCGCCGAGCGCTACCCCAGGAGACATCCTGGACACAGTGGACGAGTGGGGCGCAGGCATAACGAGTGCACAACACCAAGGGCGCGGCGGCGCAAAAGCGGTGCGTGAATCGCACCTGCCTGCGATTATCGGGACCGCTTCACCGAACCTACACATCGTGGCACGCGGGTGAAGCAACCGGGACAAGGCAGCCGGAGCCCTATCCTTGACCCGGCGCGGCCCACAACGGCCACCTTCCGGCCCCCGTAGCTCAGTGGATAGAGCAGGTGCCTTCTAAGCACTTGGCCGCAGGTTCGAGTCCTGCCGGGGGCACCAAAGCTGGACCCCCCTTCAGGAGGGTCCTTTTTCCTGGTCAGGGGCAGTTTTCGACAGGCGGGCCAGGGGCCGGACGCACCCCACGACGAGGGAAGGCACGTCCGGCGGTGTCCGGCTGGAACCGGGTTTCTGCGGGTGGCCACGGAGAATACGCGGAGAAATTTTCAGCCCGTCGCCGCGGAGGGGTCCGGCAGCTCCCCCGCCTGCTCGATGCGGTGCTTCAGGTCATCGAGCTGCCCGTCGATGCACCGGGCGTAGGTGGCGAGGAGGACGGGGACGCTGTTGCCCGCCCACTCGGCGACGGTCGCGGCCGGAACGCCGGCGTTGAGCCAGTTCGTCAGACAGGTGTGCCGGAGGTCGTACACGCGGCGACCGAGAGGGGTCCCGAATTCGTACGAAGTGAGCACTTCCTTTCGGGCCCGCCGCCACGCTCGCCGGAACACGGACCCGGCGAGATCTCCTCCTTTCTCCCCTTGCATCAACAGATCGTCCGGCTTTAGCCCTTCCTTCTCGATATGGGCCCGGAGAATCCGGGTGAGGGCAGGGCGACAGGGCACCGTGCGCGTGTCGTCGGCGGCCCGTCCCTTGAGCCCGCGCTCCTCACGCACCTCTCCCGTGTCCGTCCACTGCTTCCCGACCTCGGGGTGGGCAGTGTGGAGCAGCAACTCGCCCCACTGGTCGTCAGCGTCCGCGGCGGGCAGCCGTACGTCCCCAACGACGATCGCCACGACCTCCTCGGGGCGGGCGCCGGCGTAGTACATCGCGGCGAAGAAGGTGTGCAGCCGCCGGCCGCCCCGCGGCCGCCCGTGGATCCAGCCGAGCAGCTTCGCGGCCTGCTCGGTGTTGAGCAGCGACCGCTTGTCGACCGCGGAGGAGGTCTTGGCCGCGGTGGTGCTGGTGCCCTTCCCCTTCGGGAGGGGGTTCTCCTTAAGCACCTTCTTCTTGAGGGCGTACTCGAAAAGGACGTTCAGGACGCGCTTCGTCCGCCGGGCCGAACTGGCGGCCACAGACGTGCCGTCCAGTTTCGTCGCGGCCGCACGGAGCGCCTCGTCCACGATGCTCTCGTTCTCCCAGGCCGCCATCGTGAGCGAGTTCCGCTGCACCCACCGCAGGATCACGGCGATCTCGGGCGGGGCCTGGTCCCGCCGGCGGGTGTTGAACGCGTACTCGCGGAGCGCACGGCGCACGTCCACGCCCTTGAACATCGTCGGCTGGGAGCGGAGCAGAGCGATCGTGACGGGCGTGAGCGCCTTGGCCACGTTCCGCCGGTTGTTCGCCGACGTCCGCTCCCAGAGCTGGTCCACAAACTGGATCGCGAAGTCGTACCACTTCACGCCGGCCGCCCGGGACATGTGCGAGACGGGCAGGCCGGTGGAGAGGCTGAACGCCTCCCCCTTGCTGGCGGCGGACATCAACCCCGCGCGGAAGGAGTCGGCGAGGGCTGCCTTGACGAATGGCTTCCGCCACTCCTCCCGCGCCACCAACCAGCGGACCGTGTAAGTGGTCTTCGTCTTCCCCTCGTACACGGAGGTCTTCCAGAACTTCACGTCGTACGTCGTGTCCATCAAGCAGCGTCCTCGTGTTCGTCCAGCCAGATCTCAAGGTCGACCCGGCGCACGCGGAGTCCGCCGTTGGGAAGCTTGATGCAGCGGGGTGCCCGCTGCTTCTGGCGCCAGTCGTAGAAGGTGGAGCGGGTGATGCCGAGTTCGTCGCACAGCTCGGGGACGGTGAGCATCGCGCGGGTCTTGGGCGTGCCGGCCATCGAAATCCCCTCCTCGGGGCGAAAAGTTGGAGTGAGATTGCTCTGAGTCGCGACTCATCGCGACTCAGAGCGGGTGTGAGGGGGTTTGAGTCGCGATGAGTCGCGACTCTCAAGAAAGTTCTGCGGACCGGCGCACGTGGCCCCCTGCTGGCCGTACGCATCGCAGGGGCGGTAGCGGCGGAGTTGGGGCACGACTGAGAGGAGCTTGTGGCCGAAGACCTGTGTCGTGCCGAGCGACTTCATGCCGTTGGCCTGGGCCCACTCCCACCAGGCCGGCCCACAGGACGTCCACGGGCAGCTCGGTCCGGGGCGCGAAAACCCCGGAAAGTACTGACAGAACTGACAGAACCTCGCCATGTGGGCTCTGACCTGCGGTTTCGGCCGGTTCGGGCCGCGTGACAAAACCTCAAAAAACTCTGACAGAACCTCGAAAACCTAGGTTCTGTCAGACCGGGCGGCTCGCCCGCGGGCGAGGTTTTTGGAGTTCTGTCAGAGTTTTCGGAGGTTTTGTCAGAGCTCCGAAAGTGCTCGTTTCCGCAGGTCACGGGGCTGGTCGGGAGGTTCTGTCAGTTCTGTCAGTGGGTTGGGAGGTTTCAGGCGGCGGGGGTGATGCGGGGATGGGTCTCGTAGCGGGGGGAAGGCGGCCGGCCGCCGCGTGTGGTGCGGGGCGGCGGGGGCTGCTGGCGGACCCAACCGTGTTCCTCCAGGAGGTCCAGGGCGGGGTCGAGGTCGCCCATGGCGGGGAACTCAGTGCGGGACATCGCGCGGAAGAGGTCGCGTTTGGTGAAGGCGGTGGTGCGGGTCTCGGTCAGGTGCGTTAGGACCGTATGTGCGGCTTCCTGTGCGGGGTCGGCCTTCATGGCGTTGAAGACGTCGAGAGCGTGGGCGGTGAAGTAGTCCCCGAGGCGGGTGGCGGCGGCCATGGTCTCGGCGGTGATCGGCCGGGTCCAGGCGTCCTCGGGATGGGTGGCGAGGTGGAGGAGGCCTGCGATGCGGGCGACGGCGCCGTCGCGCTTGCTGGCCCAGTTCACGATCGGCGCGAGGCTCCCGTCCTTGCGGAGACGGGATTCCGTGACGCGCTGATAGGCGAGGAGGACGGCGTCCGCCTCGGGGGTCAGGGTGAGAGCTGCGGTCTCGATCCAGCCTGCGAGGGTCAGGGCCAGACACCCGAGCTTCTGCGCATAGGCGTCGGCTGTATCGGGGCCGAGGAGTTCGGGGGTGAGGTTGCGGTAGCCGACGAGGGATTCGGGCTTGGAGTAGAGGAAACGGGCAAGCAGCCCGCGCCCGTCGGCGCCCTTGATCTGGCCGATGGAGTCCAGGACGTCCGGCTGGACGGCCAGGCCCATGGTGATGGCGGGGTTCTCGATGAACTGGGCGTCCCGGGCCTGGCGGTTGACGCGAGCCATGTCGCCGGCGTGGCCCTTGAGGAAGATCCCCATGTTCGGGACGCCGGAGTAGCGTCCGGCGATGATCTCGAAGATCTCGCCCTCGGGGGACAGGATCGCGATGCGTCCGTCCTGCTGGGCGAGGAGACTGGTCAGACTCTCGGCGGTGACGTCGTCGGCGACGAGCTGCGGCTCGGCCGGGACGGCGGCCCGTTCGGCGGCCTCGGACAGAGAGATGGCCTGGGCGGTGAGATCGGCCAGCTTGTCGGCCTCGGCGTTGGCCGCGAGCTTCTCGGCCTTCTCGGCCGCGGCCTTCGCGATCCGCGCGGAGGCCGCGGCCTCGGCACGCTGGGGCGCCGTGAGCTCGATGAGGGCCTTCTCGGCGGCGAGGAGGGGCTTGGTCATGAGGCCGAACACGGCGCTCTTGCGGTTGCCGGGCGGCAGGGCGACGGCGGTATAGAGGTTGACCGGCTCGCTCCACTGCCCGCGCACGGTCACGGTCAGGCGTCCGCCCGTGGTGAACCTGCGGCCGGCGGGGGCCATGCCGCCACCGCCTCTCACCGCCAAGACCTTCACTTTCACCCGCGACAACGCAGCAGTGAAGCACATCGGGCTGCACCCGCAGCTCCGCCTTCGCCGTGACGCTCAGCTCGCCGGATTCGACGACGCCGTGTTCGTCGAATCGGACGGTCGGATCTCCGAAGGCGGCACCTGGAATCTGGGCTTCGTCTCCCAGGACGGCACAGTCATCTGGCCCGACGCACCGGTCCTCCCCGGCACGACGATGCTCCTCCTCCAGAGCTTGGACGCCCCGAAGCAGATCACGGCTCCGGTTCGACTGGCCGATGTTCCGAACATGGCCGCTGCCTTCGCCACCAACACGACCGTTGGCGTGCGGGCCGTGAGCTCTCTCGATGGAGTGCAGTTCCCGCCGGACCACCCGACCCTGACCGCACTGCGCGACGCCTACATCGCCATCCCCGGCGAACGGTTGTAGGAGCGTCCTCGGTCTCTCAGGCCAGCGGCTCACGACAGAGGTAGCCAATGCCCCTCGTTACGAAATGGACCGGACGTGAAGTTAAGGCACTGCGCGAATCCGTACGAATGAGCTTGATGGAGTTCGCTGAGAAGCTCGGTGTATCAGACCGCATCGTCTCCCGGTGGGAAGCTGACGGCGAGCAAGCCTCCATTCGCATGATCAACCAATCGGCCTTGGACACGCTGCTCGCCAAGGCTGACAAGGATGCGCAAGGCCGCTTCGTCGGCATCCTGGCTGCGGATGATGCGCCCATCCACAGCATCATCGAGCCCGACAGTGGTGAGACGAGCAGCGGCGACTACGTCAAGCACCCTGGTGATGGGAAGCTCATGGCGCTTGTACCCGAAGGGATCTACCTGTCGGGCACAGACGATGAGCCCGTATGGGTAGACGAATTTCACATGGATACGTTTCCGACCACCAACGCCGACTACGCACGGTTCTGTGCTGCAACCCGTCACACAGTGCCCGAGCACTGGGAGAACGGTCGCTGCCCCCGCGATCTCTACGACCACCCCGTCGTGCACGTGACGTGGCGGGACGCCTCCGCGTACGCGGCCTGGGCGGGAAAGTCCTTACCAACGTCTGAGCAGTGGGAGAAGGCGGCGCGTGGCACCTCTGGGCGCACATTTCCCTGGGGAGACCAGAAGACCGCAGCTAAGTGCAACGTGCGAGAGACCGGGATGGAGAGAACAACGTCCGTATCCCGCTATCACAGCGGGGTCTCGCCCTACGGCGTGTACGACCTGGTCGGGAACGTGTGGGAGTGGCTCGCTACGACCACCACCGCCGGGCGTCACGAACTTCGTGGGAGCGCGTTCACCAGCCCTCTCTTCCGAGGCGTGCCGGCCGTCCCCAACGACGCCGACGACGCGATGCACGACGATGACACCGGCTTCCGGTGCGTTGCGACCCCGGAGCAGATGGTGCCCCGCAGACAGTGATCTGGGCACTACCGGTGAAGCCCCAGAAGAGGGCCGTTTTGAGGCCCTGTGGGCCATGCGTGGGCCAGAAGCGGCGGATTGCGAGCCTGAACACGGGAACGTGCAGGTCAGCTAGGGGCGGCCACTGCGCGCGGAGCGCTCTTGAAAACCGTTGTGGCGCGAGTCACCGTGGGTCCATCCCACACTCACCGCAGGTGAACGGCCCCTGCCCAGGCGAATCGGTCGGGGGTCATTCCGGCGCACCTGCCCCTGGGTAGCCCCCGTTCCCCGCGGTTTCCCGTCGGATCGGGCACGGCTGGGGCACGGTCGTCCCTATAGGTCGCCCTTCGAGACGTATTAGGGGCAGGGCGGTGGCTGACGGTCACCACCGAGGTTCTACGGGCGCCCCCGAAGGGCAAAAGCCTTGGGGCCGCCGTAGCCGCAACTATCCGGCCTGGTGTTCAGGAGCGCGAAGCCAACGCTGCGTACGCAGCATCCAGGAAGTCCTGACTTGCCCCAGAGACTGCCCGAGTAGCTTCTCGGAATGCTTGCGCGCAAGCTTGGACGTCATCGGTGCCCCCAGCCTGTTCGGCCTCAGCCCAGTCCATCAGGGCGGCCAATTGAGTACCGCAAGCCACCCGCAGAACGTCCACTGTGACTGATCCAGGCCCCCATAGGCGGGCACGGGCAGCGCCCTCGGCTATCGCGAGAAACCCCGACCTCACCTCCTCGCCGAGATCGGCCGGCAGTGAGTGTTCACCCTGAAGATCAACCGAGCAAGCAACCATCTTCATGCTGAAGGCTGCATGCAATGAGGTCAGCTCGCTGTACGCCTGCCTGCGCTGGTCTCGTATCCACTGCGTGTGCTCTGCCGCAGACTGTCGCTCAACCTGTATCTGAGCAGCCTCAATGGTCTTCTGTGCGCCGACACGCGCTCCGTAGGCCGTTGCTATACCTCCGATGCCAGCGCCAATGAGCCCGGCGATACCGGCGAACACTCCAGCTAGTCCCTGGTCCATCGCAGCATTCTGGCAGTTCGATTGGGGCCGGCGGGTGGGCTACTCCGTGCTCAAGTCTGATGCCCCCAGCGGGGACACGCCCGGTAGGTTCGTCCGCCGGGTGTTCCGGGTGAAGGACTACGACCGTTCCGAACAGCCCGACGGTACGTACAAGCGGTCCGCGCCCAGTGAGGCCGTCGATCCGCGGACGGTCGCGCCGGGGGTTTGGGGCGAGCTGACCGAACGCGCCTGGGGCAGTCCGCTGCCCGACTGAGCGGGCCTCCCAGGCGGGAGTCTCAGGATCACGATGATGGCGGCTGCTGGCGCAGTCGAGAAGAGACCACCGCCCCGCGTGGTGGTCTCTTCTGCGTTTGCAGGCTGAGTCGCGATCCGAGACGCAACGAGTCACGATGCTAGCCCTGAGAGCACCTTCTCTGACCTGCGCCGAGGCGCCTCCCCGTATGGCGCTAATTGGCCATGCGCGAGGACGGTCGAAGCCCAAGTAGTGGCCTGGGGCTTCGACCGTCCGTCAGGGGAATTCGCGATCGGTTGACTACTCCTCGTTGCGGAGTTCCTGCAGGTAGGACTGGGTGAACTGCCCCCAGTAACTACGCAGATCGTCGAACTGGCTGGGCTTGGGATGCATGTTCTCGGCCTTCGCGTAGGCGAGGAAGAGGGTGTCGAGAGCGGTCTGGGTCTTGCGGATGAGTGCGATGAGCTCTTCGGGTTCCATGCCGTTGGCGCCGTCGTCAGCGACAGCCTTGAGGCGATCGTAGATGTCACGGATGAAGGGGTGGCGGTGGTTCAGATGGATGATCGCCTTGCCGTTGAGGTGGTCGATCTCGAACATTTCCTTGCCGCGCCAGGCCCCGTCGACCAGGGTGAAGGGGTTCTGCCTGACCTGCTCGCGAACCTCCTCAGCCTTCTCTTGGTCGTCGGCGACTCCCAGATCTTCGAGGAGCTCCTGCAGGATCTCCTCGCTCTCCTGGTCCGTGAGGTCCTTTCCTGCCTGCCCCATGGGTGCGGTCTTCTCCGCGCGGGCAGCGGCCTCGGTCGCTTCAGCGTGGGCCTGCGCGGCCGCGCGTTCCTGAGTATCGATCTCGCCCCAGTGGCTACGGATGGCACGACGCGCGGATCGCACCGGCCGGTCGAGCCACTGGCGCAGCTCCGAGCGGAGCTTGTCGACGGGGACAGCGCCGCGCTTGACGTTGCGGACCTGGAAGAACGTGTCGAGCTCGCCAGGGAAGGTGACCTCGATGCCGATGTAACGGTCGACCTTGTCGACGCCCCGGGGCAGCAGTCGGGGTACGAGGTCATAGTTGATCTCTCGACCGTTGCGCACCATGCTGATCTTTCCGGCGCTGTCCGGGATCTGGAACTCGCGGATATCCCGGCCGTCCCGGTCCTTGAGGCCACCCTCGCCTTCCCTCCATCGGAAGACGGCGGGCACGATGGTGACAGTGACGTGGATGGAGTGGCCGTCAGCGATCGGGATGTCGCCTTCGTCGATCACATCGCCACGCATGTCCTCCTTGGGGTACCGCTTGAGGATCCGCGGGTTGTCCAGGCGGAAGAGTGGGTCGAGGAGGGTGATCTTCGTTTCGTTGAGCTGGATCATTACGCCTTGGTCCAGGAACTTGCGGTAGGTCCTGGCGATGAAGTTGCGCAGGTCTGCCAGTTTCTCGTCGAGACTGGTGCCGTAGGGGCCGCCGCCGTCGAGCTTGTCGATCTTGCCGTAGATCACCAGGGTGCCGGAGTCGATCGGGGTCCCGTCCGGGTTACGCATCAAGTGCTCGTAGGCGGGCGGCCATCCTGGCACTTCGTGTGCCTGGATGTGGGTCTGCTGGTTCTGGCTGATTTCCTTCAGGTCCAGGTAGGCGTGTCGGATTACGTCGTCGCTGGGCAGCTTGGTGTACACGTCGATGCGGCGGCCGAGGCTGATGCCAGCAAGTTTGAGGCCGACGCCGAAGCGGCCCAGGCCGCCGCGCTGGCCGTAGCGCGTGCTGAAGCCCATGGACAGCGCGAGAGGAAGCTCTTCGGTTTTGATGCCCCGGCCGTTGTCGGCGAAGGCGATCTCCTCGATGGATCGCTTCTGAGGACCGAAGGTGGTCACGATCCTTATGTGGGTCGCGCCAGCTTCGATGGAGTTGTCGATCGGCTCACCAGCCGCGGCGGTGAGATCGAAGCCGGAGTCGCGCATGGACTCCAGGGCGGTGTCGATCTGGATGATGACCGCTTGCGGCGTGGGGTTGGCCTGCGGATCGCCGCTGTCGGTGCCCTGGGAAGTGTGATTCGTACTCATGGTCATCCTTGGATGCGTTTCGGACTAAAGGAGGGTCTTACTGCGCAAGCGGTTCTTGAGCGTGCTTGCGAGGGTGTCCGGACAGAACGGACACTTCGGGCTCTGATGGTCGGGCCGGTCCGGGTGGCGGACGTTGGTCAGGTGGTGGCGGTGGGTGTGGAAGAGGCTGCATTCCATGGCGAATGCCAGTTCCGGGGTGGGGTGTACGTCATAGGTGAAGTACTCGCCGCGCATGGTGGCGCAGTGCGTGAGCAACCGCGTGCGCAAGCACGTGTCGCTACGTCCGATGTAGTGCTCCGTACCGTTCCGGAACAACACGTACGTGCCGATCAGCTGGTTGGGAACCATGGCGCGTACGACCCAGGGGCGCAGGCGCAGCAGGCGAGGAGTCGTCACGCCAGCACCGCCTTCGCGGTGTATGCGATCCGGGCGCGCCGGCGAGTCCGAGATATCTGTTCGCGCATCCGCGGGACGCTCAGACCGCGCTCCGCGGCCAGATCGGAGGGATCCGGGTCGGCGCTCAGCTGCTGCAGCAGAGTGCGCTGCGATGCAGTCAGCGTCTCCGTGGTGTCGAGCCACGCACGAATGTCGGCGACCGCGAAGTGCTCGTCGAGGGTGCCGGGCTCGCGGTACGAGTCGGTCTCGTCGAGAGGGACCGCGGGGGCGAGGGCTCGACGCTCGCGCAGAACGGTGCTGGCATGCGCCAACGCGCTGCGGACCTGAAACGCGGCAGGGGCGTTCGAGTTCAGGCGGAGGACCTCGTCGAGGGCGCGGTCGATGCGCTCGAGGTCGAAGGCGTCGGCCGTCTTGACGGCGCGACCGTGCAACAGTTCCAGCGCATGCCGCGCCTGCTTGGTAAGCATGTGATTGGTCTCCTGGAGTCTGACTGCGGCCCCCATGCGGTAGGACGCGGTCGTTTCGGAGGGTATGGAGTTGTGAGACCAACTTACCCTGTTGCACGCCTTCTTGACGTGCACTCGGCTCGGTAGCCTCACTTGTTAAGGGCGGCCTGGCACGTCAACTGTTGCGCAGGATGCCTGCGTTGAAGATCAAGGAGCAGCCGAGAAGAGACCACCGCCCCACGTGGTGGTCTCTTCTGCGTTTGCAGGCTGAGTCGCAATCTGAGACGCGATGAGTCACGATGCTCGCCCTGAGGGCACCCCATCTGACCTGCACTGAGGCGCGATGAGTCGCGATGAGTCACGGTAAATCAGAAACTAGATAGAACATGCTCCACCAGCCCCGGAATCAGCCCCTCCGGTGAATACGCGGGGAAGGCTCCGAGGCGGCGCTCAGGAGACCAGCAAAGTCCCTGGTCAGCGACCTAGGCGCGCTGCTGCGGCCAAGTCCCTTCTAAGCACTTGGCCGCAGGTTCGAGTCCTGCCGGGGGCACACACACCTTCTCCACCGGATCACCCGGCAGCCGGCGCCGCGGCGGGCACCGGGGATTTCGGCATCACGGCGACGGGCCGGGCCGATCTCATTAAGATCCACTGAATGAGGATCCGCGCCGCGTCCACTGTCGGGTTACCCGTCGACCTCCCCGGCCCGTGGGCCCACTCCGCCTTCGCCGCCCACTCCGCCCACTCCGCCTTCGCCGCCGCGAGCCCGTGCGGCCGCGCCGTGCCCCTGCCGCTCCGGGGGCGGTCCGAGGAACCGGTCGAAGGCATCGCAGGGGAAGGGAACGCGGTCCGTGGACGAGCTTGACGCGGCGATCATCCGGAACCTGCAACTGAACGCACGCCAGTCCAACCGGGAGTTGGCCCGCCGTGTCGGGGTGGCGCCGTCCACCTCGCTCGAACGGGTCAGGATCCTGGAGGAGCAGGGCGTCATCACCGGCTATCGGGCCGAACTCGACCTGGCCGCGCTGAACCGGGACTACCAGGCCTTCGTCGCCGCGCAGGTCCGCCCCCTCAACCGGGCGGTGATCACCGCGTTCGAGGAGTCGGTCGGCAAACTTCCCGAGGTCCTCGGCGTCTTCGTGGTCGCGGGCAGCGACGACTTCCTCATCCACGTCGCGGTGCAGAACAACGAGGCCCTGCACGCCTTCCTGATGGACCGGCTCAGCCAGAGGCGCGAGATCGTCGGATTCAGAACGATCGTGATCTTCCGGCATTCGTCCCCTCCCCTGATCTCCGCGCTGCCGGACACGGAGCCGAAGCGCACCGGCGGGGGCGTGCGCGGCCGCAGGGGGCGCAGGGCCCGCACTGCCGAGGGGGCGGGCCCGGACGACTGACAGCGGGTGTCAGCGGGCTGCGGAGGGGACGTCTCCGGTGAATTCCCCTTCCCCGGCGTGAGTTTCCGCCTCCGATTCCGCCTCCGATTCCGCTTCCGTAGCCGTCGCCGTCCCCGTCCCCGTCCCCGTCCCTGCGGGGTGTCCGTCCGCCGGGCGCCGTGGCCGGTTCCGGGAGCGTACGTAGAGCAGCGCCGCGCCGCCCACCAGCACCGGCAGGATCAGCAGCCGTCCGCTGAACGCCATGACCACCACGGTGAACGCGGTCGCGACGAGCGCGCCCCACCACATCGGCGTGCCGCGGCGCAGCAGCCGCAGCGAGGCGGCCATCCCGGCGGCCGTGACCGCGGCCAGGAGCGCGGACGTCGCGCGCATCAGCGGATCCATCGCCAGCGGAAGCAGCCACGCGACGAGCGTGAACGCCCCGGTGAGCACCGCCTGCACGGTCAGGCTGCGCCGGGGGACCTGACCCGCGCCGCCGCCCTTCGCCAGCCGGCCCGGCAGCGCCCCGTCCCTGGCGAGTGCCGCCCCGAGCCGGGCCGCCCCGGCGACGAAGGTGTTCACCGCCCCCAGGCTCAGGCATATCGCGGCCGCCGCGGTCAGCCCGCGGGCTCCGTCCCCGAGCCCCGTCACCAGCAGGTCCATCAGGGGCACCGCGGAGGTGCGGGCGCCGTCGCCGAGCACCCCGATGGTGACGAACGACAGGCCGAGGTAGAGCGCACCGACGACGGAAAGGGTGATGGCCGTGGCGCGCGGGAGGTGCCGGCGGGGATCGGCGAACTCGGCGGAGAGGTGACCGGCCGCCTCCCAGCCGCTGAACGCGTAGAAGAGCACCAGGGCGGCGGAGCCCACGGAGAACCAGCCGTCCGGCATGAAGGGCGTGAAGCGGTCCGCGGAGACGTGTGGGAGCGCGAACACGGTCGCCCCGGCGAGCAGCAGCACCAGGAGTCCGGCGAGCACCAGTTGGAGCCGGCCCGACACCTGGAGCCCCGCGTAGTTGGCGGCGACGGCCACGGCCAGGATGACCGCGGCCGCCCCGTACTCGGCGCCCCGCGGCAGACCGAGCACCGCGACGCAGTAGTTGCCGCCGGCCAGGGCGCCTGCCAGGACCCCCACCGGGACCGCGGCGTAGAACAGCCAGCCGACGCAGGCCGAGGCCCGGGCGCCGAACGCCCGGGCGACGAAGGACGACACGCCGCCGCCGTCGGGGTACCGGGCGCCCAGCGCGGCGAACGTCAGGGCGACGGGAACGCCGAGCAGCAGCAGGGCCGCCCACGAGATCAACGAAGCGGGCCCGGCGGCGGCCGCAGCCAGCGCGGGCAGGGCCAGCACCCCCGGTCCCAGCACGGCCCCCATGTACAGGGCGGTGCCCTGTCCCAACCCCAGACGTCCCCCGTGCACGGCTGTTCCCCTTCCCCGCGGCGTGCTCCCGACCGAGGTCGGGGCGTGCCCGTCCGGGCCACGCGGAGTGGAGCCTAGGGAGCGATCCGGGGGCCGGGAATGGGCACCGTACGAACGTGCGGGGGGAAGCCCGGATCGCCGCCTTCGCCGACCATGTGGCCGGTCCGGGAGCCGCATCGGCGGCCATTCGATCGCACCGTCGTGGCGAGGGTCGGCGGGTGGGAACACTCGATGTGCACCCACCCGCCGGGTCCGTCCGGCCACCGAGTGGGGGGCCGGTCCGGCGTCGCTCCGTCCGGACGGACGTCACTTCGCCCGGACGGACGTCACTCCGCCCGGACGGACGTCACTCCGCCCGGACGAGCCGCCCGTACGCCTCCGCCAGTCGCGAGGTCACCTTGCCGACCGCGTACGTGCGGTCGTCGACGGCGCTGACCGGCTGCACCTCGTACGCCGTCCCCGTGAGGAAGACCTCCTCGGCTCGGTCGAGTTCGGCCGGGTCGATCCGGCGTACGACCACCTCGACGCCGAGTTCGGCGGCGAGCGCGATGACCGTCCGCCGGGTGATGCCGTCGAGGAAGCAGTCCGGTGTCGGGGTGTGCAGGGCGCCGTCGATCACCAGGAAGAGGTTGGCGCCGGTGGCCTCGGCGAGGCCGCCCCGGAGGTCGAGGAGCAGGGCGTCGTCGTAGCCCGCCGCCTCGGCCTCGTCGCGGGCCAGGGTGCAGATGTTGTACAGGGACGCGGCCTTGGCCCGGACCGGCGCCGTCGCGGGGTCGGGGCGGCGCCACGTGGAGGTGCGCAGCCGTATGCCCCGGCTCGCCGCCTCGGCGGAGAACACGTGCGGCCACTCCCATGCCGCCACGGCGACGTGCGCCGTGGCGCCGGCCCCGGACACGCTGATCTGTTCGCTGCCCCGCCAGGCGACCGGCCGGACGTAGCCGTCCACGATGCCCTCGCGGCGCACGAGTTCCCGCGCGGCGGCGTCGAGGTCGTCGGCCGTGAACGGGAGCGAGTAGTTCAGCTCCCGGGCCGAGGCGCACAGGCGCTCGGCGTGCTCAGCGGACTTGAACATGCGGCCGCCGTAGACGCGGATGCCCTCGAAGACGGCGCCGCCGTAGTGCAGGCCGTGGGAGAGCACGTGCAGGCGGGCCTCGCGCCAGGGTACGAAGCGCCCGTCGAGCCAGATGGTGCCGTCGCGGTCGTCGAAGGGAGCCAGAGGAGCGGTCACGAGGCGGCTCCTTCGGCGGTCGCGGGGGCGTAGTCGATGCGGACCGCCCGCTCCAGGTGCGCGTGGAACTCCTCGGCCTCCGCGATGCCCTCGTGCCGGGACAGCACGAAGGCCGGGTAGCCGGTGAAGTCCGGGTAGGGGCGCACGACATCGCCGGGTGCGAGCATCTGCACGACGTGGTCGACGCGCGGATCGGCCCGTACCCCGTCGAGCCCGTGGACGGCCGTGATCGTGCCGTGCCCGCCGCACGGCACGATGTAGTTGGCCGCGGCGGCGACGGGCTCGGCGAGGCCCTCCCGGACCGTGACGGTGGGCTCCAGGCCCGCCGCGAGGCGCAGCGCCTGGGCGGCGAAGTCGATGCCGGTGACGTGTCCGGCGATGTAGTGCGAGACGCCGGAGCCGCCGATCCGCGCCCCCATCTCCAGCAGGTACGGGGTGGAACCGCCGCGCAGGCGCAGCTCGGTGTGGGTGGGGCCGTACGAGACGCCGAGCGCGGCGTGGGCGGCGGTGACCTCGCGCACGACGTCGTCCCGGACGGCGTCGGGCAGCGCGGCGGGCGCGCGGTAGACGCTCTCCTCGAAGTACGGGCCCTTCGGGTCGCCCTTGTAGCCGATGGAGAGGACCTGTACCCGGCCCTCGTGGACCAGGGACTCGACGGCGTACTCGGGCCCGTCCAGGTACTCCTCGACGATCAGGCCCGCGCCCCCGTCGGCGGTGCCGGCGGAGACCCGGCGCACCTCGGTCACCACCGCGCCGAGCGCGGCGGAGGAGTCGGCCCGGGTCACCCCGAGGCTGGACATGCCGAGCGCGGGCTTGACGACGACGGGGAAGGTCAGGCCGGCCGACTCCACGGTCGCGGCGGGGTCGTCGGCCGGGTCGAGGCGGACGAAGCGGGGCACGCCCAGTCCGGCCGCCGCGAGGCGCTCGCGCATGACCCGCTTGTCCTGGGCGCTGCGCGCCACCTCCACGCCGATGCCGGGCAGCCCGAGGAGCTCGGCGGCCTCGGCGGCGAAGGGGACGAGGGGGTCGTAGAGGGTGACGATGCCGTCGAAGGGGGCGGTCGCGTGGCGCTTGCGCAGGACTTCCAGGGCGCCGGCCGGGTCCGCCGGCAGGTCCAGGTGCAGCAACTCGACCACGGCCGGGGGCAGTCGGTCCGGGTCCACCCGCTCGTCGGGGCGCGGGACGAGGACCAGGTCGATGCCGGCGCGCACGGCGGCGTCGAAAACCCAGGGCAGGCCGGCGCGCTGGTGGAGCAGGACGAGGGTGGGGCGGGAGTCGGTCACGACGGGTTCCTTGGCGCGGTGGTCTCCGCCGCGACGGCGGCGGAGGAGGGGGAAGGGGATGGGGATGGGGATGGGGATGGATCGGAACGACCGGAGGGGTCGTCGGAGGCGGCGGCCGAGGCGGACGGCTCGGCGGGCGGGGCCTGCACCGCCTGCATCCCTGCGGAGGCGGGGGCCGGGGTCCCGGCAGGGGCGGGGGCCGGGGTCCCGGCGCGGGGCCCGCCCACCGTGAGCCACACACCGGCGGCCGACGCGGCGATCAGCAGCACGGACAGCGCTCCCGGCGCCTCGGCCGAGCCCAGGGCCCATTCGCCGAGCCGCACGAGGAACGGAACGGCGAGCCCCAGGGCCGAGGTGAACAGCGGACCCTTGCGCAGGATCAGCTCGTGGGAGATGAGGAAGACGGGGGCCGTGAGGATCCCGCCCAGTACGGCCACGCCGCCCCAGTCCGCGGCGGACACCCCGCCGAGCGGCACGAACAGCACCGCCGTGAGGCCGAGCATGAGCGTGCCCGCCCCGGTGACGGCGGGCAGCGCCGCGAGCGCCGGTACGTCCGACATGCGCTGCCGGTAGACGTATCCGTAGAAGGCGTACGTGAAGGTCCCGCCGAAGGCGAGCAGCCCCCCGGAGAGGAGGGCGCCCGTCCCTGGGCCTCCCCCGGCGGCCGCCGCGCCGTCGGCCAGCAGGAAGCCGACCGCGCCGCAGCCGGCGAGCACCGTCCCCAGCACCTTGCGGCGCGAGTTCGCCTCGCGGAAGGCGAGGACGCCGACGACGAAGGTGATGCAGGGCAGCAGCGAGACGATCAGGCCGACCCGCGAGGCCCCGATGTACCGGGTGCCGAGCAGGGTCCCCGTGTAGTACGCGAAGAACCCGAGGAACGCCAGGACCAGAACGGTCCGGGGCCGGGCGGCGGCGGTACGGACGCCGCTGCGGCCGCGTGGGGTCAGCACCGCGAACAGGGTGATCGCCACGAAGGCCGTGGCGGTGCGCCCGGCGGCCACCGCGAGCGGCGGCACCCCGGCGACCAGGTGCCCGGAGAGCAGCCAGCCCGCGGACAGCAGGACGACCATCCCGACCGCGAGGGCCGGCACGACCGCGCGCCCGCCCCCGCCGCCGAATGCTTGGGCGGCGGGGTGGCCGGAGGGACCGGAGGGGCCCGGGGTCACCATTCCGCCCGGGCGAACTCCAGCGGCGGCAGGCGGTCCAGGTCGGCCTTGGCCCGGAGCAGTACGCGCTGGTCCTCGGTGAAGGCGTACCGCTGCCCGGGCTCGCCCTCGGGGAGGTACCGGCGGACCATCTCCTTGGCCCTGGACCGGTATTCGTCGTCGGTGGTGACCTCGGCCTCCAGCTTCTCCATGGTGGTCACGTACGTGCGCAGCGCCTCCAGGGCCCGTGCTCGGTCGAGCCGCAGGAGCCCGCCGTCCTCGGGCGAGCCGATGAGGGCGCCGTGCTCACGGAACCAGGAGTACAGGAAGACGCCGGTGCCGGAGTCGAAGTTGCGGGTGGCGTCGTCGGCCTGCGGGTAGCGGAAGACCCGTTCCAGCAGGATCATGTCGATCTGCTCGTCGGCGAAGGGCACGAGACCGCTGTCGGCGCAGGCGAGCACGGTCATGGCGTCGACCTTGATCTCCTCCAGGAGTCCGACGAACCAGTTCATCTTCAGGGAGATGTTCTCGTCGAACGGCCACAGGCCCTGGTAGTGCATCGAGTCGTGGAGGTAGCCCCAGATGGCGCGGGCCTCGTAACAGACGTCGGCGGCGAGGCCGGTGGAGGCGCGCGGCAGCGACTCCGGGGTCAGGACGGCCGCGGCGGCGGGCAGCGCGTACGTCTCGTGGATCTTCCGCATCTTGCCGAAGAAGAACATTGCGTACGGCTGCTCGGTCACCTTGTCGTGCGCCGCCACGTTCTCGGGGAAGACGACGAGGCAGGCGCCGTGGGCGAAGCCCTCGCTGCCCGTGATGAGCACGAGGGCCTGGCAGTTGTTCTTCGGGTGCGGGAAGTCCCCCGCCATCTGCGCCAGGGCGTCGGGTTCCTTGCGCAGGGCGAGGAAGCAGTCGAGGCGCTTGCCCACGGGCGGGGCGCTGTTGGTGGTCTGGACGGGGGCGAGGAAGAAGACCGGTTCGCCGTCGGCGGGAACGCGCAGGGCGTCGCGGGAGCGGGCGAAGTGGGGGCGGGAGCCGAGTCCGGCCGCCAGCCAGGCGTCGACGTCGGCGACGAGCGCGTCGGCCTGATCGCCGAGTCCGTTGCGCCGGTACCAGGCGGC
The DNA here is from genome assembly GCF_042889825.1 of Streptomyces sp. NPDC002467. NCBI lineage: Bacteria > Bacillati > Actinomycetota > Actinomycetes > Kitasatosporales > Streptomycetaceae > Streptomyces > Streptomyces sp. NPDC002467. Next base: position 390,720 of record NZ_JBIARJ010000005.1, read on the forward strand.
GGCCGTGTCGCGTATCCGGCCCAGCAGGTCGGCGTCGGCGGCGGTGGCGTCGGTGACGGTGCCGTCGTCCTGCTGGCGGGCACGGAACCGGTTGACGAGGGGGACGAGGGTCCGCGTCAACAGGTCCGCCTCGACCAGGAGTTCCGCCGGGACGGGGGCGGCGCCGGGGACGAAGGGGGCGGACGGGGCGTCGGGTGCGGAGGGGGCGTCGGGTGCGGAGGGGGCGTCGGCGGTCATCGGGCGGCTCCCGCGGAGAGCTCCAGGCCGGTGTCGGCCTCGACGGCGAGCACCTGGTGGACGGTGAAGACCATCGGGACGGCCCCGAAGTCCCGCAGGACCCGCAGGCCGCGCTTCTCGGCCGCCACGATGGTGGTGATGCAGCCCTCGACGCGGCCCTCGGCGCAGTCGATGGCGGCCTGCGAGTTGCTCAGCACCTCGTGGATCTCGGCGGTGGCGGGCACGAGGCCCTTGGGTGCCGGGTGGGAGGCGACGGTGGCGGGAACGCGCGTACCGCTGCTGGCGAGCACCATGTTGTGGGTCGGCATGACGAAGCTGTCGATCATGTGCAGTCGGTGCAGGTTGGAGAAGACCAGCGTGTGCAGGGCCGGATAGACGGCGCAGGCGGTCAGCGCGTGCCGCCCGTCGTCGGGTACGGCCTCCAGCGCGGCTTCGATCGACGAGTGCAGTTCGACGGTCCCCTCGACACCACGCCTTCTGAACCATTCATGCGAGGCGGCTTCCAGATTCGTGCCGTGCGGACCGAGCGTGTGCAGGTGACGGACCTCGTCGGGACGTGCGTACATCGTTTTCGATTTGCCCTTCCTGTGGTTCCGGTGCGCGGCTTCCTCAAAGAACGGAAAACGCTGTGGCCTTCGCAAACGCGAGTGGCGCGATGTTGATCCTCGCATCTTGGATTTCCATCAGGACAACGGGGGTTGGAGCGCGACTTTCGATGCCTGAAACCTCCGAGATGGCACGCAATTCGCAGAGCGGAACCAGCCGGCGTTGCTTGAATTCACCCTTTTCGATACGGAATTCGGAAGTCCAATTCCATTTTTCGCATTTCCCGGACCGCTGGGCGGTCTTGCCTGATCGGGCTCCCTCTCAGGTATGACGTCGTGTGAGACCTGGGACAGCGAACCGATTCGTCCTGAGGAGGGACGCGCGGAAGGGGTCCCGCCGGCGAGACTGGACGACATGAACCGACGCCCGCTCGTCATCGCCGCCGCCACCGTGGGAGTCCTCGCCACCGCAGCGTTCGCGCTACCCAACCTCCCGCCCAACCCCCTGTCCGACACGATCGACGACCACCTGTACAAGGAGAAGGGCAAGCGGTTCGCCACCGCGGCCGACGCCCCGACCCGGGGTGACCAGGCCTTCGCCCTGCCCTCGTGGATACCCAAGGACGCCAAGGACGTCCGCATACGGGTGCGCACCACCGGGGACGCCCGCCTGATCCGCTTCGACCTCGGGTCGACCCCGCTCGACGGCCCGCAGTGCGCGGCGGGCACTCCGAACCGGGTGCGGGATCCGGAGTTGGGCGCCAAGTGGTGGCCGCAGCACATACGCGCCGACGTGCGGTCGGAGTGCCGGGACCACCACCAGTACCAGGTCGCCGTGCGCGGCAAGCGCGTCTACGCCTGGACCGACGGCACGCCTTCCCCGGCCGCGAAGCCCCAGACCGCCACGCCGGTGAGCGCGCGCTAGAGGGCTCCGAGCCGGTGCACGCACACGCGCGCCGCTCTCTTTCCGAACGTTCCGGCGGGCCAAGGGCATTCGGCGGTTCGGCCGCATCCTCTAGTCTCGGGCGGGTGATCGATTACGTGAGGCAGCTCGGCGGCGAGCCACTCGGAACCGACGACCCGCTCGCCGGGGGCGCGGCGGTGGCGGTGTGGTCCCTGGACACCCGGCTGGACGTGGTCGGCGGGCTGCCTGTCGCCGAGGCGGCGCGGGTGCTCGACGCGGCCGAACTGGAGCAGGCCGGGCGCAGGCTGCGGCCCGCCGATCGGCACCGGTACGTCGCCTCGCACATCGGGCTGCGGTTGCTGCTCGGCGACCGGCTGGGGTTGGCCCCGGCGGAGGTCGTCCTGGTCCGGGAGGACTGCCCGGGCTGCGGCGGCCCGCACGGCCGGCCCGCGGTGGCCGGGGGCGGGGTGCACTTCTCGCTCTCGCACAGCGGCGACGTGGCGTACGTCGCGCTCGCGCCGGTGCCGGTGGGCGTCGACATCGAGGAGGTGCCGGGCGCGCAGGCGGTGACCGACGTGCTGGGCGCCCTGCACCCGACGGAGACCGCCGAACTGACCGCCTTGTCGGAGGCGGACCGGCGGGTCGCGCTGGCCCGCGTATGGGCCCGCAAGGAGGCCTGCCTGAAGGGGATCGGCACCGGGATCGGCCTCGGCCTCGTCGAGCCGTACGTGGGCGCGGGTCCCTCCCCCGCCCCGGTCCCGGAGTGGCTCCTGACGGACCTCCCGTGCCCGCCCGCTTACGCGGCGGCCCTCGCCGTCCGCGCGTAGCCCCCGGGGCGTCCCGACGGAACCAGGCCCTCCCGGCGCATGACGCGCCCTCACCTGCCCGTCGCGTGTGGCGGGCAGGTGTCGCGGCCCCGGCGGGCAGCCCCGGCTCGGAGGCGGCGGCTCCGTCGCCGGGCGGGTGTCGTCCCGCCCCCGCGGGCCCGGTGGGGGCGGCCGCCACGCCGGGGGGAGATCCCGCTCACCATCCGTCACGCCGCCGTTATCGTGGCCGCCATGGACATCCGCCGGGCCACGAGCCCCGCCGAGCTCACCGCTGCCGAGTCCCTCTTCGACGCGCCGGCCCGCCCCGAGTGGTCGGAGCGGTTCCTCGCCGCCCCGGGCCATCTGATGCTCATCGCCTACGTGGACGGCGTGCCCGCCGGAATGGTCTCCGGCATGGAGATGACCCACCCCGACAAGGGCACCGAGATGTGCCTGTACGAGCTCTCCGTGGACGAGGGCTACCGCCGCCGCGGGATCGGCCGCGCGCTCACGCTCGCCCTGGCCGACGAGGCGAAGGCGCGCGGCTGTTACGGCATGTGGGTGGGCGTGGACACCGGCAACGACGCCGCCCTGGCCACTTACGACGCCGCCGGCGCCGTGGACGAGGGCTCCTTCTCGATGCGCGGCTGGCCCCTGACCCGCTGACACCCCCCGCGGTGGCGTGTCGTGCCGCCAGTCGGCGCACCCTCCGCGCGCCCGCGCCGCCGCTCGCCGAGCATCGGCGGCATGACCCCATTCGCCGCCCTCCTGCCGGCCGCCGCGCTCCTCGCGGCTGCCACCACGGCCACCGCCCCGACGCCGCACTCCGATGCCACCGACGCCGAAGCCCCCACCGCCGCCTACGTCGTCGTCCTGAAGGACGCCACCGCCACCCCCACCTCCCGCGCCCCCGCCCGTGCCGGCGCCCTGGCCGCCGAGGCCGCGGAGGCGGGTGACGAGGTCGACGCCGTCTACGACGCCGCCCTGAGCGGCTTCGCCGTCCGCACCACCCCCGCCCGCGCCGCCGCCCTGGCCGCCGACCCGCGGGTGGCCTCGGTGGAACCGGACGCGGAGTTCCGGATCTCCGACACCCAGCAGCGGCCGCCCTGGGCGCTGGACCGCCTCGATCAGCGCGAGCTGCCGCTCGACGGCTCGTACTCGTACGCGACGAACGGGCGGGGCGTCACCGTCTACGTCCTGGACACCGGGATCAACCTGGCCCACCGGGAGTTCGGCGGCCGCGCCCGCAACGGCTACAACGCGGTGTTCATGGAGCGCTCCGGCGACTGCAACGGCCACGGCACGCACGTCGCGGGTACGGTCGGCGGCAAGACCTTCGGGGTCGCGAAGGGCGTGTCCCTGGTCTCGGTGAAGGTGGCCAACTGCCGCGGCTCCGGGCGGCTTTCCGGCATGCTCAAGGGCGTGGAATGGATGGTGAAGGACGCCGCCAGGCACCCGGGCACCCCGGCCGTGGCCAACATGAGCATGGGCGGCACCCGCAGCCGCGCCCTCGACAAGGCGGCGGCCCGCGCCGTCGCCTCCGGGATCACCTTCACCGCGGCCGCCGGCAACGACGCCGAGGACGCGTGCACCGGCTCCCCCGCGGCCGTGCCGGAAGTCCTCACGGTCGGCGCGAGCGACAACGGCGACCGGTGGGCCCCGTTCTCCAGCCACGGCTCCTGCGTGGACCTCACCGCCCCGGGCGTGGGGGTCGTCTCGGCGTGGAAGGGCTCCCCCACCGCCACGGCCCGCGCCTCCGGCACCTCCATGGCCGCCCCGCACGCTGCGGGGGTGGCCGCCCTGATCCTGGCGCGGGGAGTGGCGAAGACCCCGGCCCAGGTCACGGCCGCGCTGCTGCACGCGGCCGTACCGGACCGCCTGGCAGACGTCCCGGCCGGCACCCCGAACCTGCTGCTGCACACCCCGACCGACCGTTAGCGGGCGACGCACGCCGACCGGTCGGTATCCGATGGGCCATCAGACTCTCCCTGATGGCCCATCAATTTCTGTGTGCTTCGCACGAAAACAAGCCATTGACTTCTCATCGCGACGACGCGTCAATATCGGCCACCGCACCGGCTCGACCTCCCCCACACAGCGGGTGGGGGGAGGGTTCGTCTGACGAAGGAGTCGCGACCCAGTGAGTACAACGTTCCGACGAAGAGTGCTGGCCGGGGCGGGCGCGTTGTCCCTGGCCCTCACAGGTGGCGTCGTGGGCCTGGCGGGGACGGCTCAGGCCGCGACCAAGACCACAGCCGTTTTCGTGGAGTGCGACGCCCCCGCGCCGCAGGCCGACGGATCCGGCAACCAGAACTTCACGGTCACCCTCCCCGACGGCGCCAAGGCCGGGGACGTCGTCCCGATCAAGATCGACCCGGGCGCCAGCCCGCTCATCCCGGCGTTCGCGGTGACCACCGTGAACACCACCAAGGTCGCCCTGCTGGTCAACGGGGCCCCGCAGACCGTGACCGGTGCGCCCGAAACGGTCACCGTCACCCCGGGCGTCCCCCTCGACCCGGGCCCGGTCGACGGCACCATCAAGATCCCGGACGGCACCGAGGGCACGACGGTCGACGTCAAGATCGACCAGATGGTCACGGACGCCAACCTCGGCGGCTCGATCTTCACCACCGTCTGCACCCCGAAGCCGCGCCCGAGCGCCACGGTCGGCTCGGTCGCGGTCGAGGCCCTGCCCAAGGACCCGGTCACCACGAAGCTGACGCCCAACAGCGGCGAGGCGGGCACCGCCGTCGTCGCCACCGGCGCCAACTTCCCGGCCGGCGCCGTCACCTGCTCCGCCCTGCTCGCGGGCGCGGCGACCGGTGACACCGGTTCCGGTACGGCCGACGCCGCCGGCGTCGCCACCTGCAACATCACGGTCACCAAGAAGGCCGACGCGATCAAGATCGACGGTGCGACGACCTCCAAGTCGTTCGTCTTCGTCGAGAAGGCGACCGGGGTGAAGAACCCGGTCGACGTGGAGGTCCTGCCCGGACCGCTGGCGCTCGGCCCGAAGGACGGCCAGCCGGCCGTCAGCTTCGGCTCGGTCACCATCAACGGCAAGTCCCAGTCGGTGGTCGGCATGTTCAACGCCGCGACCGTCCAGGACTTCCGCGGCGGCTCGCTCGGCTGGGACGTGACGGCGACCCGTACGCCGTTCCTGAACGCGACGACCGGCCACTCGATGGCGAAGGCGCAGATCGGCATCCAGCCGTCCTGCACCGTCACCAACCCGGACAGCCCGAGCACCTGCACCGCGGGCGCGCCCGGGGCGATCACCGACGTCCCGATGAAGGTCGCCTCGCAGAGCGCCGGCGGGGACGAGCTGACCGGTGGCGAGTTCGCCGTCGGCGGCGCGGGGATGATCCAGCTCCCGCCGTTCATGTTCGCCGACACCTACCAGTCGGTGGTCACCTTCTCCATCGCGTAACCCCCGCACCCGTACGGACGCACGGATGCAGGGCCTGCTCGGCCCAGGGTGGTGGGGGGGGGGGGGGCCCCCCCCCCCCCCAACAAATACAACCCCCCACGAGAAAAAAACAAACACAACCCCCACCCACAAAAAAGGAAGATAAAAATGGAGGAGGGGTGGG
>NZ_JBIARJ010000005.1:396814-420547 GCF_042889825.1 Streptomyces sp. NPDC002467
AAAACCCCCCCGGGGGCGCCACCCATCGCCTCCCCCTACCCCCCCCACCGCTCCCCCCCGCCGGCGGCCGGGCCGCCCCCCCCCGGGGGGGGGCGGCCCCCCCCCCCCCCACCACCCCTTTCCCACTTTCCGCGCCGACTGGAGAACCTCCCATGCGCACCCGCACCTCTCTGTACGGTCTGCTCATCGGCCTGCTGCTGGGCGTGGGGCTGCTCCCGGCCGCCACCGCGACCGCCGCGGACAACGGCACCTGGGGGGTCTTCCCCACGCCCGCGGCCGGAGCGGCGATGACCGACCGCGCCTACTTCTTCCACCAGGGCCAGGCCGGGACCTCCGTCGACGACAGCGTCACGATCCTGAACTCCTCCGACAAGGAGCTGACGTTCCAGATCTTCGCCACCGACGCCGTCAACACCCCCTCGGGCGGCGCCTTCGCGCTGCTGCCCGCCGAGACGAAGCCCAAGGACGTCGGCACGTGGATCGCGCTGCCGCCCGAGACGGCCTCCACCGTCACCGTGCCGGCCAAGGGCCGCAAGGACGTGCCGTTCACCGTGAAGGTCCCGGCGGACGCGACGCCCGGCGACCACGTCGGCGGGGTCGTCGCCCTCAACACCGCCGTGGAGGGCATACAACAGGAGGGCAAGGTCCAGGTCGGCGTGCGGCGCTCGGTGGGCGCCCGGCTGTACTTCCGGGTGCCCGGCCCGCTGACGCCCGGGCTCAGCGTGGAGGACGTGAAGGTCGACCGGTCGGCGCCGCTGCTGCCCTGGGTCAAGGACGCCCGCGCCACCATCACGTACACGCTGGTCAACCGGGGCAACGTGGTCGTCGACCCCAAGGTGACGGTGTCCGCCGAGGGCCTGTTCGGGCGGACGGTGCTGGACCGGCCGGCCCGGGAGCTGAAGCTGGCGCTGCTGCCCGGCCAGCGGATCGAGCTCACCGAACCGTGGCCCGACGCCCCCCAGTCGGACTGGGTGACCGTGAGGATCACCGCCGGGGCGACGGCCCACCCCGAGCTGGTCTCCACGTCCGAGACGGACTTCGTGGCCGTGCCGTGGCCCGCCGTCGGGCTGCTCCTCGTACTCGCCGGCGCCCTGACGACCTTCCTGGTCCTGCGGCGGCGAACCCGCGCGGCGCGGGACCAGGACCAGCCCGACCCCGAGCGGGACCTGGCCCACACCCACTGACCCGGTACCGAACCCGGCCGGACCCGGACCCGGTACGAACGGACTCGCCCCCCGCGGTGAGGGTTGCGGGGGGCGAGCGGTCCTGCGGGGCGGGCGCGTGCCCGGTCGGTCAGTGGTTGCGGGGGAAGCCCAGGTCCACGCCGATGTGGCCCTCGGACGGGTCCGGCCAGCGGGTCGTGACGACCTTGCCGCGGGTGTAGAAGTGGATGCCGTCGTTGCCGTAGATGTGGTGGTCGCCGAAGAGCGAGTCCTTCCAACCACCGAAGGAGTGGTAGCCCACCGGCACCGGGATCGGCACGTTGACGCCGACCATGCCCGCCTCGATCTCCAGCTGGAAGCGGCGGGCGGCGCCGCCGTCACGGGTGAAGATCGCGGTGCCGTTGCCGAACGGAGAGCCGTTGATGAGGGCCACGCCCTCCTCGTAGGTCTCCGCGCGCAGCACGCACAGCACCGGGCCGAAGATCTCGTCGCGGTAGGCGTCGGAGTCGGTCTTCACGTTGTCGAGCAGCGACAGGCCGATCCAGTGGCCGTTCTCGAAGCCGTCCACCGTGTAGCCGGTGCCGTCCAGGACCACGTCGGCACCCTGGTCGGCCGCGCCCTTGACGTACGAGGCGACCTTGTCGCGGTGGGCGGCCGTGATCAGCGGGCCCATCTCCGAGGCCGGGTCGTTGCCGGGGCCGATCTTGATCTTCTCGGCGCGCTCGCGGATCTTCTCGACCAGCTCGTCGGCGATGGAGCCGACGGCCACGACGGCGGAGATCGCCATGCAGCGCTCGCCCGCGGAGCCGTAGGCGGCGGAGACCGCCGCGTCGGCGGCCGCGTCCAGGTCGGCGTCCGGCAGCACCAGCATGTGGTTCTTGGCGCCGCCCAGGGCCTGCACGCGCTTGCCGTTGGCGGAGGCGGTGGTGTGGATGTGGCGGGCGATCGGGGTCGAGCCCACGAAGGAGACGGCCGCGATGTCGGGGTGCGAGAGCAGGGCGTCGACGGCGACCTTGTCACCGTGGACGACGTTCAGCACGCCCGCCGGCAGTCCGGCCTCGGTGGCCAGCTCGGCCAGCTTGTTGGCGGCCGACGGGTCCTTCTCGCTCGGCTTGAGGATGAAGGTGTTTCCGCAGGCCACGGCCAGCGGGAACATCCACATCGGGACCATCGCCGGGAAGTTGAAGGGCGTGATGCCGGCGACGACGCCCAGCGGCTGGCGGATCGAGGAGACGTCCACGCGGTTGGACACCGACGTCGACAGCTCGCCCTTGAGCTGCGTGGTGATCCCGCAGGCCAGCTCGACGATCTCCAGACCGCGGGCGACCTCGCCCAGCGCGTCCGAGTGGACCTTGCCGTGCTCGGCGACGATCAGCTCGGCGATGGCGTCGCGGTTGGCGTCCAGCAGGGCGCGGTAGGCGAAGAGCACCTTGGTGCGGGCGGCCAGCGAGGACTGGCCCCAGCTCAGGTACGCCTCCTTGGCGATCCGCACCGCGGCGTCGACCTCTTCGGCCGAGGCGAGCGCGACCTGCGTGGTGACCTCGCCGGTCGCCGGGTCGGTGACCGGGCCGTAGTTGCCCGAAGCGCCCTCGACGGTCTTGCCACCGATCCAGTGGTTGACGGTCTTCATGTGCCTTGCTCCTTCACAGATGGCGACGTCGCTGAGCGGCTTGCCGGTCGTACTCTTCACGGGCCTGGGCCGCCGCTTTGCGGTTCGCGGTCTCGGCCACAGGAACATCCCACCACGCCTGTGCGGGGGGCGGGCCCGACACAGTGTCGGGCGTTCGGGTCTGTACGTAGACACATGTGGGACATGTTGCCGAGCGCGCCTCGGCCAGGGCTTCCCGCAGGTCACGCACGGTACGGGCGCGTATCACGGCCATCCCGAGGGAGGCCGCGTTCGCCGCGAGGTCCACCGGAAGGGGGTCCCCGCCGTACGAGCCGTCGGGCGTCCGGAAGCGGTACCCGGTGGCGAAGCCCTCGCCGCCCACGGCCCGCGAGAGCCCCCCGATCGAGGCATACCCGTGGTTGTCGAGGACGACCACCTTGATCGGCACGCCCTCCTGCACGGCGGTGACGATCTCGGTCGGGTTCATCAGGTACGTCCCGTCGCCGACCAGCGCCCACACCGGACGACCGGGCGCGGCCAGCGCCACCCCGATGGCGGCCGGGATCTCGTAGCCCATGCAGGAGTAGCCGTACTCCAGGTGGTACTGGTCGGCCGAGCGGGCCCGCCACAGCTTGTGCAGGTCCCCGGGGAGCGAGCCGGCGGCGTTGACGAGGATGTCGCTCGCGTCCACCAGGCCGTCGAGCAGCCCGAGCACCTGGGCCTGGGTGGGCGGCAGCTCCTCGTCACCCGCGCTCCAGGCGGCGTCCACCCCCCGCTCCCACTCCCTCTTCCCCGCCCCGTACGAGTCCGTGTACGCGGGGTCCACCCGGTACCCGGCGACGGCCTCTCGGAGTTCACCCAGCCCCTCCCTGGCATCGGCGACCAAGGGCAGGGCGGCGAGCTTGTGGGCGTCGTACGGATCCAGGTTCAGGCCGACGAACCGGACGGCCGGGTTCTGGAAGAGGGTCGCGGAGGCGGTGGTGAAGTCCGTCAGCCTGGTCCCGGCCGCGATCACCAGATCGGCCTCCCGGGCCAGCGCGGCGGCGGTCGCCGTGCCCGTGTGCCCGATCCCGCCGACCTCGGCCGGGTGGTCGTACGGGAGCACGCCCTTGCCCGCCTGGGTCGTGGCCACGGGGATCCCGGTGGCCCCGGCGAACTCCGCCAGCGCCGCCCCGGCCACGCTGTGCCGGATCCCGCCGCCCGCGACGATCAGGGGCCGCGCGGAGCCCCGTACGGCGGCGGCGGCCGCGTCCAGCTCGGCGCGGTCGGGCCGGGGCCGGCGCACGCCCCACACCCGCTCGGCGAAGAACTCCTCCGGCCAGTCGTACGCCTCGGCCTGCACGTCCTGCGGCATCGCGAGGGTGACGGCGCCGGTCCGCACCGGGTCGGTGAGCACCCGCATGGCCTGGAGCGCGGCCGGGATCAGTGCCTCCGGGCGGGTGATCCGGTCGAAGTACCTGGAGACGGGCCGCAGCGTGTCGTTGACGGAGACGTCCCCCGCCTCCTGCACCTCCAGCTGCTGGAGCACGGGATCGGCGGGCCGGGTCGCGAAGGTGTCCCCGGGCAGCAGGAGCACCGGGATCCGGTTGATCGTCGCCCCGGCCGCGCCGGTGACGAGGTTGGTGGCGCCGGGCCCGATGGAGGTGGTCACGGCGTGCGCGGACAACCGCCCGCTCTGCCGGGCGTACCCGACGGCGGCGTGCACCATGGCCTGCTCGTTGCGTCCCTGGAGGAAGGGCATGTCCCGCGCGCCGGTCTCCAGCAGCGCCTGACCGATCCCGGCGACGTTCCCGTGCCCGAAGATCCCCCAGGTGGCGGCGATCAGCCGGTGCCGGCGCCCGTCACGCTCGGTGTACTGCCGGCTCAGGAACCGTACGAGCGCCTGTGCCACGGTGAGCCTCATCGCGCTTCGTCCTCCGCTCGGTGGAAGGGCAACCGGGGGTCGACCTCCCGGCCGTCCCAGCTGCCGCGGATCCAGGCGTGCTCGGGGTGGTCCCGGATCAGCCACTCCCGGGGCTCGCCGGGCGGCCCGGCCATCACGTTCAGGTAGTACATGTCGTGCCCGGGCGCGGCGATGGACGGCCCGTGCCAGCCGTCGGGGATCAGCACCGCGTCCCCGCTCCTGACTTCCGCCAGGATGTCGGTCTTCCCCGCGGGAGAGGGCGTGACGCGCTGGTACCCGAACCCGGGGGTGTGCCCGTGGGGCGCGATCTCGAAGTAGTAGATCTCCTCCAGGCGGGATTCCTCGCCGGGGAGGTGGGTGTCGTGCTTGTGGGGCGGGTACGAGGACCAGTTCCCGCCGGGGGTGAGCACCTCGACGGCGATCAGCCGGTCGGCGGGGAACACGCCGGCGGCCCCGAAGTTGTGCACCTGCCGGGAGCACTGCCCGGCGCCGCGCAGCTCGACGGGCACGTCCGCGGCCGGCCCGTACCGCGCCTCCAGTCGCACCTCGCACCGGGCTCCGGCGAGCGCGAACCGCCCGCCTTCTGCCGCCCGGATCTGGACGCTGCTGTCCCGCGGCACGTAGACGAAGTCGCTGACCCCGCCGAACACCCCACTCCGGCCGCGCAGTTGGAACGTGGTCCGGACGTCGTCGGGTCCTGCGGAGCCTCCCCCACCCCGCCCCTTCCCGAAACTGTGGGCTCCGCCCCCAGACCCCCGCGCCTCAAACGCCGGCGAGGCTGGATTCTCCCCCGGCCCGGCAGATTCCGGTCCCGCCGGGGGCAACTCCAGCCCGTCCGGCGGTTGAGGACCGGGGTCCGGGGCGGAGCCCCGATCTTTCAGCCCCGCCGGCGTTTGAGGCGCGGGGTGCGGGGCGGCACCCGGGGGCTCCGCGCAGCGGACCTCGCACGCGCCGGACAGTGGCAGCACCATCCACTCCGCCTCCCCGCACTCGTGCGCGTACACCTCCCCCGCCCCCAGCTCCAGCACGACCAGCCGGGTCCACTCCATCCCCCACTCAGCAACCACCGGCACGCCCCAGCACCTCCTCCACCTCGTACGGGAACGGCATCGCCGTGGAACACGCCAGCCGTGAGGCGACGATCGCCCCCGCCGCGTTCGCGTACCGCACCACGCTCTCCAACGGCCACCCCGCCAGCAGCCCGTGGCACAGCGCCCCGCCGAACGCGTCGCCCGCGCCCAGCCCGTTCACCACCTCCACCCGTACCGCCGGGACCTCCGCCACCGTCCCGTCCCGGTGGACCGCCAGCACGCCCTGCGGGCCGCGCTTGACCACGGCCAGTTCCACCCCGGCCTCCAGCAGCGCCGCGGCCGCCTCGTACGGGTCCGACCGCCCCGTGGCGATCTCGCACTCCTCCGGATTCCCGACGGCCACCGTCGCCGCCGCCAGCGCCCGTTCGTAGTACGGCTCCGGCTTCTCCCTCCACAGCATCGGCCGCCAGTCCAGATCGAAGACCGTGATCCCCGCCCCACGCCCCCGTGCCTCCAGGCCGGCCAACGTGGCCCCCCGCGAGGGCTCCTCGCTCAGCCCCGTCCCGGTCATCCAGAACACCTTCGCGGCCCGCACCGCCGCCAGGTCCACCTCCTCCGCCGCGATCTCCAGGTCGGGTGCCTTGGGCAGCCGGTAGAAGTAGAGCGGGAAGGAATCCGGCGGGAACATCTCGCAGAAGGTGATCGGGGTCGGCAGCCCGGGGACCTCCGTCACCCAGCGGCGGTCCACCCCGAACGCCGTGAGTTCCGTGCGGAGATACCCGCCGAAGGGGTCCGCCCCGGTGCGACTGATCAGTGCCGTCCGCCGGCCCAGCCGGGCCGCGGCGACGGCGACGTTGGCCGGGGAGCCGCCCAGGAACCTGCCGAAGGTCTCGGCCTCGGCCAGTGATACGCCGGTCGTCAACGGGTAGAGATCCACCCCGATCCGGCCCATGGTGATCAGGTCGAACTCCAACGGATCGCCGGTCTTGGTCCCGGTCACGGTCAGTCCTCCCGCTCGCTTCCCACCCTAAGGTGGCCGTTATGACGTCCTCCCCGCCCGCGTTGACCCGTATCCGTGTCGGTTCGGCTCCGGACTCCTGGGGTGTCTGGTTTCCCGACGACCCCCGGCAGACCCCTTGGGAGCGCTTCCTCGACGAGGTCGCGGACGCCGGGTACGAGTGGATCGAGCTCGGCCCGTACGGCTATCTGCCCACCGATCCCGCCCGACTCGCCGAGGAGACCGCCAAGCGCGGGCTGCGGGTCTCGGCCGGCACCGTCTTCACCGGACTCCATCACGGGCCCGCCGTGTGGGAGGACACCTGGGAGCACGTGTCGCGGATCGCGGAGCTGACCCGGGCGATGGGCGCGGCGCACCTCGTCGTCATCCCGTCCTTCTGGCGGGACGACAAGACCGGCGAGGTGCTGGAGGACCGCACCCTCACTCCCTCCCAATGGCGTGAACTGGCCTCCCAGACCGAGCGTCTGGGCCGGGAGGTCCAGGACCGGTACGGGTTGCGGATCGTGGTCCATCCGCACGCGGACACCCACATCGACACCCCGGAGAACGTGGCCCGCTTCCTCGACGCCACCGATCCCGCGCTGGTCTCGCTCTGCCTGGACACGGGGCACTACGCGTACTGCGGCGGCGACAGCGTGCAGGCCATCGAGACCTTCGCCGAGCGCATCGGCTACCTCCACCTCAAGCAGGTGGACCCGCGGATCCTCGCCGAAGTCGTCGCGCAGGAGGTGCCCTTCGGGCCGGCCGTGGGCCGCGGGGTGATGTGCGAGCCGCCGTCGGGGGTGCCGGCGCTGGAGCCGGTGCTCGCCGCCGCCGAACGGCTCGGCGTGGACCTCTTCGCCATCGTCGAGCAGGACATGTACCCCTGCCCGCCCGACCGGCCGCTGCCGATCGCCCGACGCACCCGCGACTACCTGCGCTCCTGCGGCGCCCGCTGACTCCTCGGAGGAGACGACCATGAGCAGCACGCTCGGCATCGCCGTCATCGGTACGGGCAAGATGGGCGCCGACCACGTCCGCCGGATCGGGCGGAGCGTCGGTGGGGCCCGGGTGGTGGCCGTGGCCGATCCCGACGGGGACCGGGTCAAGGAGGTCGCGGGCGCCCTGGAGGGGGCGAGCGCGCACACCGATCCGGCGGCCGCGATAGCCGCACCCGGGGTCGGGGCCGTACTGATCGCCTCCCCGGGGCCCGCCCACGAGGAGGCGGTCCTGCACGCCCTGGACCGGGGGCTGCCGGTGCTGTGCGAGAAGCCGCTGACCCCGGATCCGGAGGGGGCGTTGCGGATCATGGCGGCCGAGCAGCGGTTGGGGCGGCGCCTGGTGCAGGTGGGTTTCATGAGGCGGTTCGACGCCGAGTACGAGCGGCTGAAGGAGCTGCTGGACGCGGGCGGGATCGGGCGGCCGCTGTTCCTGCACTGCCGGCACCGCAATGCCTCCTCGCCGTCGTTCTTCACCAGCGACATGCTGATCAGCGATTCGGTGGTGCACGAGGTGGACGCGGCCCGTTGGCTGCTGGGGCAGGAGATCACGGCCGTCACCGTGCTCTCCCCGCGGCCCACGGCGGCCGCCCCGGAGGGGCTGCGCGATCCGCGGCTGGTACTGCTGGAGACCTCGGGCGGGGCCGTCGTGGACGTGGAGATCTTCGTGAACTGCGGTTTCGGCTACCAGGTGCAGTGCGAGGCGGTGGGCGAGGCGGGCAGCGCCCGGATCGGTGACGGCCACGCGATGGTGGTGCAGTCGGCGGGGCGCTGGGGCGGGGAGATCGACCAGGACTTCACGGTGCGCTTCGCCGACGCGTACGACCGCCAGCTGCGCCGATGGGTGGCCGCGGCGGCTCGCGGCCGGGTGGCGGGGCCCGACGCCTGGGACGGCTACGCGGCGGCGGCCGTCTCGGAGGCGGGCCTCGCGGCCGCGCGAAGCGGCGTACGGACCGAGGTGGAGCTGGCGGGGCGCCCGCCCCTGTACGGGGGCTGAGCCCCGCGCGCCCGTCGTGCACCCCTGTGCCGTATCCGTCACAGGGGTCTCCGTCGTGTCACCCGTGTCCGCATAACGCGGGTTTTCCGTCACAGGGGTTCGACAACCCCTCCCCCGCCCTCGCCCCGCGTCGTTCCCCGGGCACAACGCGAGTGATCGGCAGTGTCCACGTGCGGGCTCCCCCGACGGCCTCCCGGCCGGCCCCGCGGCGTGGACAAGGAGGTGTCGTCTGGCATGAGCGACCGACAGTTGTGGTCGTACAAGGAGATCGCCGCCCACATCCGGGTGCAGCCGGACACGGTGCGCTCCTACCGCAAGCACGGACTTCTCCCCCCGCCCGACCATGTGGAGGGCGGCAAGCCCTATTGGTACGCCGACACGGTCCGGGCGTGGGTGGCCCGGCGGCCCGGCAACCGGGGCCGGGGCGGGGACTGACCCGCACCCGGCAGCGGGACGGGGGCCCGACCACCCCCCGTCCCGCGGCCGGCCCGGCGGCCCGACCGACCGACGGCCCGACCGACCGACGGCCCGACGGATCGACCGACCGACGGATCGATCGACCCGCTCGTCCCTCCCCCGGCGCTACGCCGTCCCGACGGGCACCTTCTCCTCTTCGGGCCGGGTCTCCGGCAGCGCGGGCCGAGCGACGGGCTCCCCTTCGCTCAGTCCGAACCTCTCGTGCAGCCTGCGCAGCGGGCCGGGCGCCCACCAGGTGGCCTTCCCGGTCAGTTTCATGACCGCCGGGACGAGGAGGCTGCGCACGACCATCGCGTCCATCAGCACCGCCAGCGCGATTCCCAGCCCCAGCATCTTGGTGTTGGTCACGCGGGAGGTGCCGATGGCCACCATCACCACGGCCAGGATCAGGGCCGCCGCGGTGATCAGCCCGCCGGTGCGGGCCAGACCGGTCCGTACGGCCCCCTCGTGGTCGCCGGTCCGGTCGTACTCCTCCTTGATCCGGGATATGAGGAACACCCCGTAGTCCATGGACAGTCCGAAGGCGATGCAGAACATCAGGACCGGCAGCGTGGTCTCGATGTCCCCGGTGGAGGTGAAGGAGAGCAGTCCGGAGAGGTTGCCCTCCTGGAAGACCCACACCACCGCTCCGAACATCGCGGTCAGGCTGAGGGCGTTGAGCAGCACCGCCTGGAGCGGTATCAGCAGGCTTCCGGTGAGCAGGAAGACCAGCAGCAGGGTGGCCAGCGCCACCAGGGCGAGGGCGGTGGGAAGGGCGTCCGCGATGGCCGCCTTGGTGTCGACGAGTCTGGCGGCCTGGCCCGCCACGGAGGTCCGGAAGCCGGGATCGACCTTCCGCACCTCGTCGACGAGGTCCTGGGCCTGCGGACCCACTCCCTCGCCCTTCGCCACGACCGAGAAGTACGCGTACTTCGTCTCGGGGCCGGCGCTCACCGGCCCGTCGATGCGGACCACCCCGGGCAGACCCGCCAGTCGCTCCCGGTAGGCGGTGAGCTCGGCGGGGCCGGCGACCCCCTCGGCGAGCACGGTGAGCCCGCCGCCGGGGCTGCCCGGGAAGCCGTCCCGGATCTGCTGCTGGACCACGTGCGACTCGGCGGTCTTCGGAAGCTGCCGGTCGTCGACGGTGCCGAACTTGACGCCGAGGAAGGGAAGTCCGAGGAGCAGCAGCCCGGCCGTGGTGGCCGCCGCGAACAGCGGGGCCCGGCGCATCACCAGGGCCGCCGCCCGCCCCCAGCCCCGACCCGTCTCCGCCGTGGCGCCGGGCGTGGCGTCGGCCGTGGCGTCGGCCGTGGCACCGGAGGTGCGCCCGCGCCGCCACAGGCGCCGCAGATCGAGGGAGTTGACCCGCTCGCCGAGCAGGATCAGGGCCGCCGGCAGCAGGACCAGCGCGGCCGCTGCCGCGAGGAGCACCACCGCGACTCCGGCGTAGGCGAAGGACCGTAGGAAGGACATCGGGAAGAAGGCCATGGCGGAGAGGGCGACCGCGACGGTCAGCGCCGAGAAGAGCACGGTGCGCCCGGCGGTGCGCAGGGTGGTGCCGACGGCGCCCGCCGGGTCCTGTCCGGCGGCGAGCTCCTCGCGGAACCTGCGGACGATGAACAGGGCGTAGTCGATGGCGAGTCCGAGGCCGAGCGCGGTGGTCAGGTTCTGGGCGAAGACCGAGACCTCGGTGAACTCGGTGAGGCCGCGCAGCACCGCGTTGGTGCCGAGGATGGCCACGATGCCGACGCCGAGCGGCAGCAGGGCCGCGACGGCGCTGCCGAAGACGAGGACGAGCAGGACGAGGGTGACCGGCAGGGCGATCAGCTCGGCGCGCAGCAGGTCCTCCTGGATGGTGGTGGTCACCTCGGCCTGGACCGCGACGGGTCCGCCCAGGGAGACCCGCACCGGCCCGTGTTCGCCCCGGTAGCGCGGGGTGATCCGGTCCAGCACCTCGGTGGCGGTCTTCTGGTCGCCCAGCACCCTGGCCGCGATCAGGGCCTGCCGGCCGTCCTCTGAGCGCAGCGCGGGCAGCTGGGTACGCCAGTACGAGCCGACGCCGACGACCCCCTTCTCACCGGCGAGGAGGGCGGTGAGCCGCTCGGCCTCGGCGGCGACCGCGGGATCGTCCACCCCGGCGGCCCCGACCCCCGGCCCGGCGTCGACGAGCAGCAGCAGATTGGGCTGCGAGGCCGGGAACTCGCGCTCCAGGGCCGCGGCGGCGTAGGTGGACTGTGCGTCCGGGTCCTCCCAGCCGCCACTGCTCATCCGCTCGGCGACGCCACCGCCCACGAACACGGCCAGTGCCGTGACCACCAGGGCGAGCAGCAGCGAGAGCCGCGGCCGGGCCGTGACGAACCGGGTCCACCTGCCGCTCTCCCCGGACGACGGCGGTTTCTTGACTTCGGACATGACTCGGTGTCCCCTTCACCGTGATTGCCAGGCCGAATAGACTGGCAAACACGAGCAGTCGCTCGCGTTTCCTCAGAATGCGAGCGACCACTCGCGTTTGTCAATCACCCACGGGAAGCAGGGGATTGGACATGCCGAGGACAGCCAAGGACAAAACGACCGAAAGCGACCGGCTCGCGGAGACCGAGGTCGCCACCGCGCCGCGCCGCCGCCAGGCACGGGGCGAGCGCCGGATCGCCCAGCTCCTGGCCGCCGCCGCCGGGGTGTTCTGCCGTACCGGCTACGCCGCCGCCAGCACCAACGCCATCGCCCGCGAGGCCGGCGTGTCGCCGGGCACGCTGTACCAGTTCTTCCCGAACAAGGAGGCCATCGCGATCGAGCTCGGCGGTCAGCTCCTGCGCCACGCCCGGGAGACGCACGGCCAGGCCTTCCTGCCCGAGAACCTGGGCCTCCCGCTGCCCGAGGCGCTGGACGCCGTCCTGGACCCGCTGATCGCCTTCAACTGCGAGAACCCGGCCTTCTGGGCCCTCATGCACGGCTCCGGCGTCCCGGGGGGCATCGACAAGGAGCACGAGGAGCTCCACTCCAACATGGCCGGGCAGGTCCGAACCGCCCTGCACTCCCTCGCCCCCGAGCTCGCGCCCGTCGAGCTCGACCACGTCGCGAACATGGTCCTCGGCATCTTCAAGGCCTCCCTGGACCTGATCCTGGCCCACGAGGGCGCCGAACGCGACGCGTACGTCGCCGAGCTGAAGACCGTCCTGCTGCGCTACCTGGAGCCGATCGTCACCACGACTCGCTGCCGCTGACCCGCTCCCCGCGCGGGACCTCCGCACCGCGCTCCTCCGCCGACCGGCTCCGGTCCTGCAGCCTCATCCCCAGCAGCGGGAACACCAGCACCGACACCATCCCGGCCCCCACCAGCGCGGCGGCCTCCCCCGGAGTCACCTTCCCGTCCTGCACCCCGAGCGTGGTGATGGCCACCACCAGCGGCAGCGCCGTGGACCCGAACAGCACCAGCGCCGACCGGTCGCTCCCCCGCAGGTCCCCGGGGGCCAGCAGCCGGATCGGCAGCCCGCGCACCACCAGGAACAGCAGCAGGAACAGCGGCAGCAGCAGGAGCTCCCGACCGCCCGCGAGCAGCGCCTTCAGGTCGAACTCCATCCCGGTGACCACGAAGAACACCGGCACCAGGAAGCCGAACCCCATGGCCTCCACCTTCGACAGCACGGTCACGCTGCTCTCCGGGGCGGCCCCGTGGAGCACGAGCCGGGTGACGAGGCCGGCCGCGAAGGCCCCGAGCAGGATGTCGAGCCCGAGCACCTGGGCCAGCGCCGGCATCGACACCAGCAGCAGGACGACGAGCCGCACCGCGAACTGCGCACTGCTGTGGAGGGTCTTGGCGATGACCGTGCCGAACCAGGGCGGCTTGGGGCGCAGCGCCCAGAACACGGCCGCCGCCGTCAGCACCGCGAAGGCGGCCAGCAGCACCGCCGACCGCGCCGGGGCCCGCCCGCCGAGCAGCAGGGCCATGGCGATGATCGGCCCGAACTCGCCGACGGTCCCCATCGCCATCATCACGGAGCCGAACCGGCTCTGCAGGTCTCCCGCGTCCCGCAGCACGGGCAGGATCGTGCCCAGCGCGGTGCTGGTGAGCGCGGTGCCGACGTAGACGCCCTTGTCGAAACCGCCGCCGTGGGCGAGCAGGATCCCCACGCCCAGGCCCAGCACGAGGGAGATCAGCCAGGCCCACACCGACCGCTTGAGGGTGTCCCCCCTGACGCGGTCGAATTCGAGCTCGTAGCCGGCCAGGAAGATCAGCATGGCGAGGCCCAGGTTGCCGAGTACGTCGATGACCCCGCCGGTGTGCGCCCACCCGAGGACGTCGGGGCCGATCAGGATCCCCAGCAGGATCTCGAAGATCACCAGCGGTACGGCCAGCCACCGGGAGACGCCGTAGGCGAGGAGGGAGGCGAGCACGGCGACGACCATGATGAGGACGAGGCTTCCGGGCTGATCCATATCGGCCATTTACGTACAGTTCCGTCATACCGGCCAGTTTTGGGGACGCGGGGCTCGCATTCATACCCCCCAGGGGTATAGTCTCGAAGTGTCGGGAGGACGGTGGAGGGATCCATCGCCTCCGGCGACCGGACACGTACGCCCTGAAGAGGAGAACGACATGACCGCCGAGACGGACACCCGGACCACCACCGTCTACCGCGTGAGCGGCATGAGCTGCGGACACTGCGAGGGCTCGGTGACCACCGAGCTCGGCGCCCTGCCCGGCGTCGAGTCGGTCAAGGCCGTCGCCGCGACCGGCGAGGTCACCGTGGTCTCCGACGCCCCGCTCGCCGAGGAGGACGTCCGCGCCGCGATCGACGAGGCCGGCTACGAGCTCGTCGGCCAGGCCTGAGGCCCCCGCGGAACCCGCAGAACCGCAGGATCCGCAGGACCGCAGGACCCCGCAGATTTCCGCCGGGCCGTACCGGCCAGCTCATACTGGTTCCGTACGGCCCGGCCATCCCCCTGGAGCCGGAAGATGAGCAGCACAGTGCACGACGGGCCCATAGCGGCGGTGGAACTCTCGATCGGCGGGATGACCTGCGCCTCCTGCGCGGCCCGGATCGAGAAGAAGCTCAACCGGATGGACGGCGTCGAGGCCACGGTGAACTTCGCCACCGAGAAGGCGAAGGTCTCCTACCGCGGTGACGTCCAGGTCGCCGACCTGATCGCCACCGTCGTGAAGACCGGGTACACCGCCGAGGAGCCCCCGCCGCCGGAGCCGCTCCCCGAGCAGGCGGAAGCCGAGGCCCCGCGCGACCCCGAGCTCGCCGCCCTGCGCCACCGGCTGCTCGTCTCAGCCTCGCTCGCGCTGCCCGTCGTCCTGCTCTCGATGGTCCCGTCCCTCCAGTTCGACAACTGGCAGTGGCTCTCGCTGACCCTGGCCGCCCCCGTCGTGGTCTGGGGCGCGTACCCCTTCCACAAGGCCGCCTGGACCAACGCCCGGCACGGCGCCGCCACCATGGACACCCTCGTCTCGGTCGGCACCCTGGCGGCCTTCGTCTGGTCGCTGTGGGCCCTGTTCTTCGGCCACGCGGGCATGCCCGGCATGCGCCACGGCTTCGACCTGACGATCTCCCGCACGGACGGCTCCTCGGCCATCTACCTGGAGGTCGCGGCGGGAGTCGTCTCCTTCATCCTGCTCGGCCGCTACCTGGAGGCCCGCTCCAAGCGGAAGGCCGGCGCCGCCCTCAAGGCGCTGCTGGAACTCGGCGCCAAGGACGTGGCCGTGCTGCGCGGCGGCGCCGAGGTGCGGATCCCCGTGGCGGAACTCGTGGTCGGCGACCGGTTCGTCGTCCGCCCCGGCGAGAAGATCGCCACCGACGGCACGGTCGTCGAGGGCAGCTCGGCCGTGGACGCCTCCATGCTGACCGGCGAGTCGGTGCCGGTCGAGGTCTCCGTCGGGGACTCCGTCACCGGCGCCACCGTCAACGCCTCCGGGCGCCTGGTCGTCGAGGCCACCCGGATCGGCGCCGACACCCAGCTCTCCCGGATGGCCAGGCTCGTCGAGGACGCGCAGAACGGCAAGGCCGAGGTGCAGCGCCTCGCGGACCGGATCTCCGGGATCTTCGTGCCGATCGTGCTCGTCCTGGCGCTCGGCACCTGGGCCGTATGGCTCCTGGCCACCGATGACGCCACCGCCGCCTTCTCCGCCGCCGTGGCCGTCCTGATCATCGCCTGCCCGTGCGCCCTGGGCCTGGCCACCCCGACCGCGCTGATGGTCGGCACCGGTCGGGGCGCGCAGCTCGGCATCCTGATCAAGGGCCCCGAGGTGCTGGAGTCCACCCGCCGCGTGGACACCGTCGTCCTGGACAAGACCGGGACGGTGACCACCGGCCGGATGACCCTGGCCGAGGTGCACACCGCCGAGGGCGTGGACGAGAAGGAACTGCTGCGGCTGGCCGGCTCCCTGGAGCACGCCTCCGAGCACCCGATCGCCCGGGCCGTCGCCACCGGCGCGGTCGAGCGGGCGGGCGCCCTGCCGGTCCCCGAGGGCTTCGAGAACGTCGCGGGCCTCGGCGTGCAGGGCGTGGTGGACGGGCACGCGGTCCTGGTGGGCCGCGAGCGGCTGCTCGCCGACTGGGCGATCCCCCTGCCGGAGGACCTCGCCGGGGCCAAGGCGGCCGCCGAGGCCGCGGGAAGCACCGCCGTGCTGGTCGCCTGGGACGGCGAGGCGCGCGGGGTGCTGACCGTGGCCGACGCCGTCAAGGAGACCAGTGCCGAGGCGGTGGCCCGGCTGCGGGCGCTGGGCCTGACCCCGGTCCTGCTGACCGGCGACAACAAGGCCGTCGCCGAGACGGTGGCCCGCGAGGTGGGCATCGACGAGGTGATCGCCGAGGTGCTCCCGCAGGACAAGGTGGACGTCGTACGTCGCCTCCAGGCCGAGGGCCGTACGGTCGCCATGGTCGGCGACGGGGTCAACGACGCGGCCGCCCTGGCCCAGGCGGACCTGGGCCTGGCCATGGGCACCGGCACCGACGCGGCCATCGAGGCCGGGGACCTGACCCTCGTGCGGGGAGACCTGCGGGTGGCCGCGGACGCGATCCGGCTGTCGCGCCGGACCCTGGGCACCATCAAGGGCAACCTGTTCTGGGCCTTCGGCTACAACGTGGCGGCGCTGCCGCTGGCGGCCGCCGGACTGCTCAACCCGATGATCGCGGGGGCCGCGATGGCCTTCTCCTCGGTCTTCGTGGTGACCAACAGCCTGCGGCTGCGTTCCTTCCGGTAGTGGACCGCCTCCCCACGGCCCACACCGTTCCTTCACGGGAGACGCAGATCACAGTGACGACAACGTAACCATCCGGGGTCGTCGTGGGTCTAATGGGGCGATGCCAGGAACGTCTTGGGGGACGTCCAGGGGTATCGGCCGGCCGGGATTCGTGCCGCGGGAAGCCTTGAGCGGCCGTCCCGTGCAGAACGGGTCCCGGCACCACTGACGCCCCGGCTCGGGTCCCGTGGGGGGAATCCGTACCGGGGAAAAGGAAAGCGCCCCGACCGTCGACCCGTGGGGGGATCGACGGCGGGGCGCTTTTCGTGTGCCTGGCGGCCCTTGCGGGCCTTGAGGGCCTCGGGTCAGCGGGCCTCGACCGGCACGAAGTCGCGCAGGACCTCGCCGGTGTAGATCTGGCGCGGGCGACCGATGCGGGAACCCGGCTCCTTGATCATTTCCTGCCACTGGGCGATCCAGCCGGGCAGTCGACCGAGCGCGAAGAGCACGGTGAACATCTCGGTCGGGAAGCCCATAGCCCGGTAGATCAGACCGGTGTAGAAGTCCACGTTCGGGTAGAGGTTGCGCGAGACGAAGTACTCGTCGGCCAGCGCGTGCTCTTCCAGCTTCAGCGCGATGTCGAGCAGCTCGTCGCTCTTGCCGAGCGAGGAGAGGACGTCGTGCGCCGCCGCCTTGATGATCTTCGCCCGGGGGTCGAAGCTCTTGTAGACGCGGTGCCCGAAGCCCATGAGGCGGACGCCGTCTTCCTTGTTCTTCACCTTGCGGATGAAGGCGTCGACGTCGCCGCCGTCGTTCTTGATGCCTTCCAGCATCTCCAGCACCGACTGGTTGGCGCCGCCGTGCAGCGGGCCCCACAGGGCGGAGATGCCGGCCGAGATCGAGGCGAACATGTTCGCCTGCGAGGAACCGACCAGGCGCACGGTGGAGGTCGAGCAGTTCTGCTCGTGGTCCGCGTGCAGGATGAGCAGCTTGTCGAGCGCGGAGACCACGACCGGGTCCAGGTCGTACTCCTGCGCCGGCACGGAGAAGGTCATGCGCAGGAAGTTCTCGACGTAGCCGAGGTCGTTGCGCGGGTAGACCACCGGGTGGCCGACCGACTTCTTGTACGCGTACGCCGCGATCGTCGGGAGCTTGGCCAGCAGCCGGATCGTCGAGAGGTGGCGCTGCTTCTCGTCGAACGGGTTGTGGCTGTCCTGGTAGAAGGTCGACAGCGCGCTGACGACGGAGGACAGCATCGCCATCGGGTGCGCGTCACGCGGGAAACCGTCGTAGAAGCGCTTGACGTCCTCGTGCAGCAGCGTGTGCTGGGTGATCTCGTTGCGGAACGACGCGAGCTCGTCGACGGTCGGCAGCTCACCGTTGATCAGCAGGTAGGCGACCTCGATGAAGGAAGAGCGCTCGGCCAGCTGCTCGATCGGGTAGCCGCGGTAGCGCAGGATGCCCTGCTCACCGTCGAGGTAGGTAATCCCGGACTTGTAGGCCGCGGTGTTGCCGTAGCCGCTGTCCAAGGTGACGAGCCCGGTCTGG
Source organism: Streptomyces sp. NPDC002467 (assembly GCF_042889825.1). Taxonomy (NCBI): domain Bacteria; kingdom Bacillati; phylum Actinomycetota; class Actinomycetes; order Kitasatosporales; family Streptomycetaceae; genus Streptomyces; species Streptomyces sp. NPDC002467. The sequence goes on from NZ_JBIARJ010000005.1 coordinate 414,700, forward strand.
GCCCGCAGCTTCGAGATGTCGAAGCCCTGGTCGCCGACGGTGCTCTCGACCACCGGGTAGGTGTATTCACCGTCCGCGTACCGGAGTACTACAGAGTTGTCGCTCACGTCATCCCTCACCGACGTAGTGCCTCTTCTTCGAGGTGCCCTGACTGCCTCTACCTTCCCCCATTTGGCGCAGGAGAGTGCACTCGGGGTCGGCCTTTGGTGCTCAGGGCGGCACTCAGTGCCGCCAAGCTGCTCATCCTGCACCCTCCGCACCAGTGGCGGAACCCCAAATGATCGATCATCTAGGTGATGTTTCCCACCGGTATCCGGCCGGACAGCCTCGATGCCACGGACGTGTACCTCCTGCCTGCGGAAACGGTACGCACCGCCTGGGCGAGGGCCTTGCGGGACCCGACGAGGACGACCAGTTTCTTCGCCCTGGTGACCGCCGTGTAGAGCAGGTTCCGCTGGAGCATCATCCAGGCGCCGGTGGTGACCGGGATCACCACCGCCGGATATTCACTCCCCTGCGAGCGGTGGATGGTGACGGCGTAGGCGTGGGCGAGCTCGTCCAGTTCCGCGAACTCGTATCCGATCTCCTCGTCCTCCTCCGTCCGCACCGTCAGGCGCTGTTCGTCGAGGTCCAGGCCGATGACGACGCCGACCGTGCCGTTGAAGACCCCGTTCGCGCCCTTGTCGTAGTTGTTGCGGATCTGGGTGACCTTGTCGCCCACGCGGAAGACCCGGCCGCCGAACCGCTTCTCGGGCAGGTTCGGCCGGGCCGGCGTCATGGCCTGCTGGAGCAGGCCGTTGAGGTTCCCGGCGCCGGCCGGGCCCCGGTGCATGGGAGCGAGGACCTGGACGTCCCGCCGCGGGTCGAGCCCGAATCTGGCCGGAATCCTCCGTGCCGCCACGTCCACGGCGAGCACGCCCGCCGCCTCGGTGTCCTCCTCGGGGAAGAGGAAGAAGTCCGGCAACCCGTCGGTGAGCGGCGGCACACCGGTGTTGATCCGGTGGGCGTTGGTGACCACTCCCGACTGCTGGGCCTGGCGGAAGATCCGGGTGAGCCGCACCGCGGGCACCGGGCCGCCCTCGGCCAGCAGGTCCCGCAGCACCTCCCCGGCACCGACGGACGGCAGCTGGTCCACGTCCCCCACCAGCAGCAGGTGCGCACCCGGCGCCACCGCCTTGACCAGCTTGTTGGCCAGCAGGAGGTCGAGCATCGAGGCCTCGTCCACCACGACCAGGTCCGCGTCCAGCGGCCGGTCCCGGTCGTAGGCCGCGTCCCCGCCCGGCTTCAGTTCCAGCAGCCGGTGCACCGTGGAGGCCTCCGCCCCGGTGAGCTCGGCGAGCCGCTTGGCCGCGCGGCCGGTGGGCGCGGCGAGCACCACCTTGGCCTTCTTGGCGCGCGCCAGCTCAACGATCGAGCGCACGGTGAAGGACTTCCCGCAGCCCGGCCCGCCCGTGAGCACCGCGACCCGCCGGGTCAGCGCCAGCCTGACCGCCTCCCGCTGCTCGGGCGCGAGGTCGGCCCCGGTCCGCCCGGCGAGCCAGCCCAGCGCCTTGTCCCAGTCCACGTCCTGGAAGGCGGGCATCCGGTCGTCCTCGGCGTTCAGCAGCCGGCGCACCTGCCCTACGAGCGACAGCTCGGCCCGGTGGAAGGGCACCAGGTACACGGCGGTCAGCGGATCCGGCCCGCCCTGCGGATCCGGTACGGATTCCCGTACGACCCCCTCCGGATCGCCCGCGAGCTCCGCCAGGCAGTCGATCACCAGCCCCGTGTCCACCTGGAGCAGCTTGACCCCGTCGGCGATGAGCCGGTCCTCGGGCAGGAAGCAGTGCCCCTGGTCGGTGGACTGGGACAGGGCGTACTGCAACCCGGCCTTGACCCGCTCCGGGCTGTCGTGCGGGATGCCGACCGCCTGGGCGATGCGGTCGGCCGTGAGGAAGCCGATGCCCCACACGTCGGCGGCGAGCCGGTAGGGCTGGTTCTTCACCACGGAGATGGAGGCGTCGGCGTACTTCTTGTAGATGCGCACCGCGATGGAGGTGGAGACGCCGACTCCCTGGAGGAAGACCATGACCTCCTTGATGGCCTTCTGCTCCTCCCAGGCGGCGCCGATCAGCTTCGTGCGCTTGGGGCCGAGCCCGGGCACCTCGATCAGCCGCTTCGGCTCCTCCTCGATGACGTCGAGGGTGTCGGTGCCGAAGTGCTCCACGATCCGGTCGGCGATCTTCGGCCCGATGCCCTTGATCAGACCCGAGCCCAAATAGCGGCGGATGCCCTGAATGGTCGCCGGGAGCACCGTCTTGTAGTTCTCGACGGTGAACTGCTTGCCGTACTGCGGGTGGGAGCCCCAGCGCCCCTCCATGCGCAGCGATTCGCCGGGCTGCGCGCCCAGCAGCGAACCGACGACGGTGAGCAGGTCTCCGGAGCCGCGGCCGGTGTCGACCCGGGCGACCGTGTACCCGTTCTCCTCGTTGGCGTAGGTGATGCGTTCGAGCACCCCCTCGACCACCGCCAGTTGCACGACCCCGTCCATTGCCATGCCCCGAAGCTACCGTCCGGCGCCGACAGCGCGTCAGGCCTGTGGACGACAGCACTGAGGGGGTCCTGCCTTCCGGCCGGACCCCCCCACGGTTACCCCTCCCGCGTCGGACTTCCCGATCCCCCCAGATCCCTCCCCGGAAGCCCAGACGCAACGTACGACCCGCGGCACCCCCCGGCGGTTGCATCAGGATGCATACCTTTGCAAACCCATTACCCAAGATGCTGCCAAAGCGGCACGCAAGTAGCGTTCCGGCCATGAGCGAATCTTCATTCCAGGACGACGTGCTGGGCGAACTCGGCGACGACAAGCTGAACGAGATCGCCTCGCTCCTCGGCACCGACACCGACGGCGCGCGCGACACCGTCGCCACCACGGTCGGCACGATGACGGGCGACCTCCGGCAGCAGGCCGAGTCCGACGACGGCGACGAGGTGCGCCAGGCCTTCGCGGAGGTGGCCGAGCCCCAGCTCCAGGGCGTGGCCACGCTCGGCGGCGGCCTCGGCGGCCTGCTCAGCGGCGGGATGATGGCCGGCGTCCTGGCCAAGGCGAGCAAACCCGTGGCCAACGCCGTCTCGAAGAAGACCGGCATCCCCGCCCCCACCGTCGCCCGGGTCATCGAGATGCTGATCCCGGTCCTACTGGCCGTCTTCGCCAAGCGCGCCGCCGCCGGCAAGAAGCCGTAACCCACCCGTTCGGTCGCCCGCGGCCATAAAATCGGGCCCATGGCTGACAACGTGCGGTTGCGAAGCCCCGAACCGGGAGAGCTGGGCTGGATCGTGCAGCGCCACGGCGCCCTGTACGCCGCCGAGTACGGCTGGAACAGCGACTTCGAGGGCATGGTGGCCCGGATCGTCGCCGACTTCGCCCAGGACCACGACCCCTACCTGGAGCGGGTGTGGATCGCCGAACTGGACGGCCGCCCCGTCGGTTCCGTGATGTGCGTACGGGAGGAGAGCACCCCCGGCACCGCCCGGCTGCGGCTCCTCCTCGTCGACCCGGAGGGGCGCGGCCGCGGCATCGGCGCGGACCTGGTCTCCGCGGTGATCGACTTCGCCCGCTCGGTCGGCTACCGCGAACTCGTCCTGTGGACCAACGACGTGCTCGACGAAGCCCGGAAGCTCTACCTGCGGGCGGGCTTCACGCTGATCGCGGAGCGCCCGCACCGCTCGTACGGAGTGAGTCTGACGGGCCAGGACTGGCGGCTCCCGCTGCAGGAGAGCCGCCCCCACTGAGCCGCGCCGGCGCCAGCGAGGTCAGCGCGACCCCGCCCACGAGCAGCACCGCCGCCAGCCACCGCAGCCCCGACACGGACTCCCCCAGCACCAGAGCGGCCGAGGACATCCCGAACACCGGGACCAGCAGCGAGAACGGCGCCACCGCCGAGGCCGGGTAGCGGCGCAGCAGGTACCCCCAGGCCCCGAACCCGAACACGGTCGACACCCACGCCACGTACCCGATGACGCCCACCCCGGACCAGTCCAGCCCCCGCAGCGCGGCCAGGTCCCGCTCGGGACCCTCGAACAGCAGCGACAGCGCGAACAGCGGCAGCACCGGCACCGTGCACACCCAGACCATGAAGTTCAGCGCGTCGGGCGGCGCGGCCCTGCGGGTCAGCACGTTGGAGACCCCCCAGCACGCGGCCGCCGCCACGACCAGCACGAATCCGAACACGGGCCCGCCGGTGCCACCGTCCACGGCGGCCACCACGATCCCGGCGAGCGCCACCCCCATCCCGAACACCCGGGCCCGGCCCGGTCGTTCACCCAGGACGACGGCGGCGATGACAGCGGTGAAGACGGCCTGGATCTGCAGCACGAGCGAGCTCAGACCGGCCGGCATCCCGGATGCCATGCCGGTGAAGAGCAACCCGAACTTGGCGACCCCCAGGGCCAGCCCCACCCCGATGATCCACTTCCAGGCGACCTTGGGCGGCCCGACGAAGAACACCGCCGGCAGGGCCGCGACGAGGAATCGCAGGGCGGACAACAGCAGCGGCGGGAAATGCCCCAACCCGATCTCTATGACGACGAAGTTGAAGCCCCAGACGGCGGCGACGAGCACGGCGATTGCGGTGTGTACGGGACGCATGCCAAAACCTTCACCCACCCCGACCATGTAGCACCAGCGCGAATCACTTCCGCGATGGATGAAGCATTGCTTACGATTGACCCATGCTCGATCTGGCCCGGCTGCGCGCCCTGCACGCCGTCTCCGTCCACGGCTCCGTCGCGGCCGCGGCGGCCGCCCTCGGCTACACGCCCTCCGCCGTCTCCCAGCAGATCGCGAAGCTGGAGCGGGAGACCCGCACCACCCTCCTGGAACGCCGCGGGCGCGGCGTCGCGCTCACCGAGGAGGCCCGGCATCTGGCCGCCACCGCACAGGAATTGCTGGCCATCGTGGAACGCGCCGAAACCACCCTGGAGGAACGCCGGGGCCTGCCGAGCGGGCTGCTGACGGTGGCCGCCTTCGCCTCGGCGGCGCGAGGGCTGCTGCCGGCGGTACTGGCCGATCTGGCGAGCCGCCATCCCGCCCTGGACGTCCGCCTCACCGAGGTCGACCCGCACCTGTCGGTGGACCTGGTGGCCCGCGGCGTCACCGACCTGGCGGTGGCCCACGACTGGGACATCGCGCCCCTCCCCGCCCCCGAGGGCATCGACCAGGCGGTCATCGGCGACGACCCCTGCGACCTGGTCGTCCCGGCCGGCCACCCCTTCACCGCGCGCACCGCGATCCGCCGGGGCGACCTCGGCGGCGAACGGTGGATCTGCCAGCCACCGGGCCGGGTCTGCCACGACTGGCTGGTCCGGACCCTTCGCACCGCGGGATTCGAGCCGGAGATCGCGCACGTGGCCGAGGAGAACCACACCATCGTCGCGCTGGTCGCGGCCGGGCTCGGCGTGGCCGTGGTGCCCCGGCTGGGCACGGGGACCCTCCCTCCGGGCGCGGTGGCGGTCCCTCTCGAACCGGGGCCCGTACGCCGCCTGTACGCCCTGTGGCGCACGGGTGCGGCCCGCCGCCCGGCCATCACGGAGACCGTCCACACCCTCCGCTCCCACTGGCCCCCGGCCTGACCCTTCCGCCGGGGGCGTCCCCGCAGGGTGTCGTACGTGGGTGCCCGGCGGCCGTGGCACCCCGCGCCGTCGGGGTCGGGTGCGTGGCCGGGCGCCCCCGCGAGCGTCGAACGCCGGTGCCCAGCGGGGTCGGCCCCCGCCCGCACCCCCGCGCCGTCGGGGTCGGGTGTGCGGCGGGGCGCCCCCGCAGGGCGTCGAACGCAACCACGTTCTGCATGTCCGCTGCCGCTCCCCGTTC
>NZ_JBIARJ010000006.1:0-285263 GCF_042889825.1 Streptomyces sp. NPDC002467
GGATCAGGCCCTCCTGCAGACCGACCAGCGCGGTCGCGTGCGTCAGGTTCGGGAAGTACCCGATCCGGACCTCCGAGGCCGACAGCTTCTTGCCGTCGGCCGAGGCCGCGGCGGCCGGCTTGTCCTCGTCCTTCTTCGCCTCGGAACCGTAGCCGCACGCGGTGAGCAGGAGCGGAAGGGTGGCGGTGACGGCGATGGCGCGGAGGGTGGTGAGCGGTCTTGCGGCAGACACGGAGGTGTCCTTTCACGGGATGGGGTGTCGGGGAAGTCATGGGGGCGCGCGGCCGGGGCCTTCGGCACGCACGACACCCACGCCCGGCGTCGGCCGGTCACGGGACCGTCGTCGCAGGCGGAGCAGGGGCAGGGTGTCGTGGGTGCCGCGTGGCCGGGGTGCCGAGCCGCGTACGTCGCACGCCGCGCTCGGAGGTGACGCGGGGCGTGCGGGGCCGGCGGAGGGGGCCGCCGAGCCCGGGCCCGCGGAGCGGGGTGGCGGGGCCGGGGAGCGCTACGAGGATCGGCGCGCGGAACCGGGGCCCGGGTCAGGCGGGCTGACAGATGGCGCTGGACGTACGCACCAGGTCGATGTGCCGGCGGGTGGTGAGGACGGGCAGAAGAATGGCTGATTCATGCATTGCTCGCACGGCCACCTCACCTCATTCCTAGTTTTCCTACCGGGCTGGTAGGCATCTTGGCAGACGTCGAGACTCGCCCCAAGAGGGCGTCCGAATGATGGACGGACTCATCTCGATGTGTGAGAAAGAGCAGGTCGGGCAGGTGCCGACGGCTCAGGGATTGGTCCAGGCCTCGGGAGTGGTCGTCAGCGCGGACACGTCGGCGGGCAGGTCGGCCGCGGCGACGTCGGCGAGCGTCACGCCGTCGAGGATCTCGCGAACGTTGGCGCGAAGGGCGATCCAGAGGGGCAGCAGCGATGTGGCCGGCCCGGTGTAGGAGAGGTCCGGCGGGCGGACTCCGCGCACCGAGACGAGCGGGCCGTCCACGATGCGGATGACGTCCGCGATGGTGATGGACCAGGCGGGCTTGGCCAGCCGGTATCCGCCGTTGCCGCCGCGCTGGCTGAGCACGAGCCCGCCGCGGCGCATGTCGTTCAGGATGCCTTCGAGGAACTTGTGCGGGATGTCCTGGGCGTCGGCGATGGCTTCGGCCTTCACCGGCCCGTCGTCCTCCGACGACGCGAGCTGCAGTGCGGCACGTACCGCGTAGTCCGCCCTGGCTGAGATCCGCATGCGCTCATTATCCCGTACGGATCCGGCCGCGTCCGCCGAGGGCGGGGCCGCCCGGGCGGGGCCGCGCGTCAGCGGAAGACGGCCGCCGGCACGCGGTGGGGGGCGTTGAGGTAGTGCTCGCCGATGGCGCGCAGGCGGTGCGCGACCGGTCGGTGGGCCGTCAGCACGCGGGCGTTGCGCCAGAAGCGGTCCAGGCCGGGGGCGTCGGCGAGTTCCAGCACCCGGGCGGTGATGTGCAGGGTGGCCTTGGAGGTCACCGTCTCGGCCGTGGCGACCAGCGCGGCGACGTCCGCGGGCTCGTCGGCGTCGAGGTGCGTCCCCGTGTCGAGGGCCCGCGCCATCGCCCCGGTCGCCCGGTCGACCACGGCGGTGGCCGTCTGGGCGGCGGAGGCGAGTTCCCCGTACGTCAGCAAGAGGTCCGGGTCCTCGCCGGGCAGCCGGTAGGAGCGACCGCGCCTGCTGAGGTCGCGGGCTTCGGTGAGGGCGCCCTCGGCGATCCCGAGGCCGACGTGACACAGGGCGAGCCGGAGCGCCGGCTCGGCGAGCGCGGTGAAGGGCGCCGTCGACTCCTCGTCGTGCGGCCGGCGCCCGAGCACCTGCTCGGGCGTGACGGCGACCCGCTCCAGGACGAGGTCGCCCGCGCCGGCGACGCGCTGTCCGAGGCGGTCGTGGGCGGGTTCCACGGTCACGCCCTGCGCGCCGGGCGTGATCCGCACGACCAGGACGTCACCGGTGCCGGTACAGACGGCGTCCAGCACGATGCGGTCGGCGACGGCCGCAGCCGTGTGCACGGACCGGCGCCCGTTCAGGACGTAGCCCGACCCGCGGGGCCTCAATGTGAGGTCCGGTCCGGCGTCGTCGTCGTCGGGCGTCGGATTGCCCACCGAGCCGGTCCACAGCCACTGCCCGCGCACCGACGCCTCCTCCAGGTCGGAGGCCTGGAGGAGGCCGGCGTAGAAGCGCGCGCTCCACGCGTGCGCGTAGTGGCGGGCGAGCACCTCGCCGACGGAGCCGTCCGCCGCGGAGATCTCCCGTACGACGGCGCATCCGGTGCGCCAGTCCGCCCCGCGCTCCGGCCCGGGCGGGGTGAGGGCAGCCGGCAGACCGGCCTCGCGCAGCCGCGCCGTCTCGTCGACCGGCGGCCTGCCCGCCCGGTCGCGGGCGACGGCGTCCGCGGCGAGGTCGTCCGCCACGTCGCGAGCGGTACGCAGGAGCGCGTGGCGCTGCTCTTCGGCAGGCCGGACGGCGGTGGTCATGTGGGCTACTCCGGAGCGTCGTCGGGCGGTCCCGGCCGGGTGCCGGATGGCGTGCGGCCGAATCCCACTTTTCCTATCGGATTGATAGGAATACTCTCCGAAGGGGCTTGGCTCGGCAAGACCATGGCCGCATGGTGGACACGTCCGTCCCGCAAGAGGAGACGGTCGGGGCCCGTGTCGCAGCTCACGGTCCGACATGCGCCAACCGGTCCCCACGTCCGGCGCGGTCGGCCTAGGGTGGGCCACGCAGCTGGTTCGCCCCCGTCCGCCAGGCGGGACGCGTCGTAAGAGGGAACCCGGTGGGAATCCGGGACTGCCCCGCAGCGGTGAGCGGGAACGACCGCCGTCATACGCACTGGGACCGGAACCGGTCCTGGGAAGCGACGGCCAGTAGGTGCCCGCCGGGAGACCGGCAGGCGTGCCCGTGAGTCCGAAGACCTGCCCGTTGCCCGTGCGCGATCGACCGCGCACGGTTTCCCGGTGACCTCGTGGGCGGGTCGGCGTGCACCTCGGACGGGACCTCCCGTCGCGTACCCGGACGTACGCGACCACGACGGTCCGCCCGTTCCGGCACCCCTTCGCGCCCTCGGCCCCACCGGGTCCATGGAGACACGCTCGCGAAGGAGAGTTCCGTGACCACCAAGTCCGCAGCCGCGGCAGTACGGGCCACCGTCCACGGCTACCCCCGGCAAGGACCGGACCGCCGGCTGAAGAGGGCCGTCGAGGGCTACTGGAAGGGCCGCACGAGCGCCGAAACCCTCCGGGAGACCGCCCGCGACCTGCGCCGGGACAACTGGGCGCAGCTGACCGGGGCCGGCATCACCGAGGTCCCGACCGGCGACTTCTCGTACTACGACCACGTCCTGGACACCAGCGTCATGGTCGGCGCGATCCCCGCCCGCCACCGCGCCGCCGTCGAAGCCGACGCCCTGGACGGCTACTTCGCGATGGCACGCGGCACGCAGGACGTGGCGCCGCTCGAAATGACCAAGTGGTTCGACACGAACTACCACTACCTGGTCCCCGAACTCGGCCCCGACACCGTGTTCACCGCCGATCCCGCCAAGCAGGTGGCCGAGTTGAAGGAGGCACTGGCCCTCGGTCACACCGCCCGCCCGGTCCTGGTCGGGCCCGTGACGTACCTGCTCCTCGCCAAGCCCGCACCCGGCGTCGACGCCGGCTTCCCGCCGCTGACCCTGCTCGACCGGCTGCTGCCCGTCTACGCCGAGGTCCTCGCCGAACTGCGCGCCGCGGGCGCCGAATGGGTCCAGCTCGACGAACCGGCCCTGGTCCAGGACCGCACCCCGGCCGAACTGAACGCCGTCGCCCGCGCCTACCGGGAACTCGGCGGCCTCACGGAGCGGCCCAGGCTCCTCGTCGCCTCCTACTTCGACCGGCTCGGCGAGGCCCTGCCCGTCCTGGCCAAGGCGCCCGTGGAGGGCCTCGCCCTCGACTTCACCGAAGCCGCCGAGGCGAACCTCCGCGACCTCGCCAAGGCCGGTGGCCTGCCCGGCAAGCGCCTGGTCGCGGGCGTGGTCAACGGCCGCAACGTCTGGATCAACGACTACGCGAAGTCGCTGACCACCCTCGGCACCCTCCTCGGTCTCGCCGACCGCGTCGACGTGGCGGCATCCTGCTCGCTCCTGCACGTACCGCTCGACGCCGACGCCGAGCGTGACATCGCCCCTCAGATCCGGCGCTGGCTCGCCTTCGCCCACCAGAAGACCACCGAGATCGCCACGCTGGCCCGCGGACTCGCCCGGGGCACCGACGCCATCACGGCCGAACTCGCCGCCAACCGGGCCGACCTGGCCTCCCGCGCCGCCTCCCCGATCACCCACGACCCCGCCGTCCGGGCCCGCACCGCAGCGGTCACCGACGCGGACGCCCGCCGCGCCCGCCCCTACGCCGAGCGCGCCGCGGACCAGCGCGCCCGCCTGGGCCTGCCGCTGCTGCCCACCACGACCATCGGCTCCTTCCCGCAGACCGGGGAACTGCGCCGGGCCCGCGCGGACCTGCGATCCGGCCGCATCGACACCGCCGCCTACGAGCAGCGCATCGAGGACGAGATCCGCGAGGTCCTCTCCTTCCAGGAGAAGATCGGGCTCGACGTCCTCGTGCACGGCGAACCCGAACGCAACGACATGGTCCAGTACTTCGCCGAGCAGCTCACCGGTTACCTCGCCACCCAGCACGGCTGGGTCCAGTCCTACGGCACCCGCTACGTACGGCCGCCGGTCCTCGCCGGGGACGTCTCGCGCCCGGAGCCGATGACGGTGCGCTGGACGACGTACGCCCGGTCGCGGACCGGCAAGCCGGTCAAGGGCATGCTCACCGGCCCGGTCACCATGCTCGCCTGGTCCTTCGTGCGCGACGACCAGCCGCTCGCCGAGACCGCGCGACAGGTCGGACTCGCCCTGCGCGACGAGGTCGACGACCTGGAAGCGGCCGGAACCCCGGTGATCCAGGTCGACGAACCCGCCCTGCGCGAAACGCTGCCGCTGCGCGCCGACGGCCACGCCGCGTACCTGGCGTGGGCCACGGAGTCCTTCCGCCTCACCACGAGCGGTGTCCGATCGGACACGCAGATCCACACGCACATGTGCTACGCGGAGTTCGGCGACGTCCTCCGGGCCATCGACGACCTCGACGCCGACGTCATCAGCCTGGAAGCGGCCCGCTCCCACATGCGGGTCGCCGACGAGCTCGCGGGCGCCGGCTATCCCCGCGAGGTCGGCCCCGGAGTCTGGGACATCCACTCGCCGCGCGTCCCCTCCGCCGCCGAGGCCGCGGCCCTCCTGCGCAAGGGACTCGGGGCCATCCCGGCCGAACGGCTCTGGGTCAACCCCGACTGCGGCCTGAAGACCCGCGGCTGGGCCGAGACCCGCGCCTCGCTGGAGAACCTCGTCGCGGCCGCCCGCGAGGTCCGTGCCGAGACCGGTCCCGCCTCCGCCTGATCCGCCTGATCCCGCTCGGGTCCGGGGCGGGCCCTGCGCCCGTCCCGGACCCGCGGTGCGGCTGTTCGCCGACGCCCCGCATCCGTCCGGGCCGCAGGGGCGGAAGAACCGGTGTGACGCCCCCGCGAGGAACGGAGCAGCCCATGGCGACCAGCCCCCGTACCCCGTCCGAACCGGCGCCGGGCCGCACGCTGTGCCTGGTGACCGGTGCCAGCGGCTACATCGGCGGCCGGCTCGTCCCCGACCTGCTCACCGCCGGCCACCACGTGCGCTGCCTCGCCCGTACCCCGGCCCACCTGCGGGACCACCCCTGGGCGGACCGGGTCGAGGTGGCGAGGGGCGACGTCACCGACGCGGAGAGCCTGCGCCCCGCCTTCCGCGACGTGGACGTCGCCTACTACCTGGTGCACTCGCTGGGCGCCGGCCGGGACTTCGAGGAGACCGACCGCAGGGCCGCCCGGACCTTCGCCGAGGAGGCCCGCGCCGCGGGCGTGCGCCGCATCGTCTACCTCGGCGGCCTCACCCCGGTGGACGTCCCCGAGCACGAGCTCTCACCGCACCTGCGCTCGCGCGCCGAGGTCGGCCGGATCCTTCTCGACTCCGGCGTCCCCACCACCGTCCTGCGGGCCGCCGTCGTCATCGGCTCCGGCTCGGCCTCCTTCGAGATGCTCCGCTACCTCACCGAACGGCTCCCCGTGATGGTCACGCCGAGCTGGGTCGGGACCCGCGTCCAGCCCATCGGCGTACGCGACGTACTGCGCTACCTCGTCGGCAGCGCGGCCATGCCGGACGACGTCAACCGCGCCTTCGACATCGGCGGCCCGGACGTCCTCACCTACCACGACATGATGGTCCGGTACGCGTCCGTCGCCGGGCTCCCGAGGCGGCTGATCGTGCCCGTCCCGATGCTCACCCCGGGCCTGTCCAGCCACTGGATCGGCCTGGTCACCCCCGTGCCCGCCGCCCTCGCCCGGCCGCTCGCCGAGTCCCTGCGGTACGAGGTGGTCTGCGCGGAGCACGACATCGCCGCGTACGTGCCGGACGGGCCCGACACCCCGGCCCCCTTCGACCACGCCCTCTCGCTCGCCCTCCAACGCGTCCAGGAGGCCCGCGTCACCACCCGCTGGTCCTCCGCCCTGTTGCCCGGGGCCCCCAGCGACCCCCTGCCCACCGACCCGGACTGGGCGGGCGGCAGCCTCTACACCGACGAGCGCGAACGCACCGTCGACGCCGATCCGCACGCCCTGTGGCAGGTCATCGAGGGCATCGGCGGCGAGAACGGCTGGTACTCCTTCCCGCTGGCCTGGGCCGTACGGGGCTGGTTCGACCGGCTCGCCGGCGGCGCCGGACTGCGCCGCGGGCGGCGCGACGCCCAGCGGCTGCGCGTCGGCGACGCCCTCGACTTCTGGCGGGTCGAGGAGATCGAGCGGGGCACGCTGCTGCGGCTGCGCGCCGAAATGAGGCTGCCGGGGCTCGCGTGGCTGGAGATGCGCGCCGAGCGGGACGACACGGGCCGCACCCGCTACCGCCAGCGCGCCCTCTTCCACCCGCGCGGACTCGTGGGCCAGGTGTACTGGTGGAGCGTGGCACCGTTCCACGCCGTGGTCTTCGGCGGCATGGCCAGGAACATCGCGCGCACGGCGGAGCGGGCCGTCGCCGATCGGACGAAGCAGGGCGTGCCGGGGTGAGGTGCCCGCATCCGGGGCGCCCCCGCACACGGAAGGGGAGTGCAGCACACCAGCACCAGCACAGCAGCCCGCCGGGCGAGCCCCCAGCGGCCCGCCCGGCGGCCGATCCCCGGGAGTGGCGCCATGACCGTCTCCGTCGTCCTCTTCACGTCCGACCTCCGCCTGCACGACCACCCGCCGCTGCGCGCCGCCGTGGACGCGGCGCGCGAGACCGTCCCGCTGTTCGTCCGCGACCCGGCCGTGGACCGGGCCGGCTTCGCGGCGCCCAACCGCCTCGCCTTCCTCGCCGACTGCCTGACCGACCTCGACGCCGGACTGCGGGAGCGGGGCGGGCGGCTCGTCGTGCGCGGCGGCGACACCGCCGCCGAAGTGTGCGCGGTCGTACGGCAGTCCGAGGCCGACGAGGTCCACATGGCCGCCGATCACTCGGCGTTCGCCCGTGCCCGGGAGGAACGCCTGCGCCAGGCCCTGGAGTCCGAGGGACGCCGCCTCTACGTGCACGACGCCGTCACGACCGTGGTGCCGCCGGGCGACGTCACCCCACAGGGCTCCGACCACTTCGCGGTCTTCACCCCGTACTTCAGGCGCTGGTCCGCCGAACCGCTCAGGACCCCGCTCGCGGCGCCCAGGACCGTACGGGTTCCGCACGGGCTGCGCTCCGAGCGACTGCCGACGAGCGCCTCCGTGGCGGACGTCTCCGAAGGACTGGCCACGGGAGGGGAGACCGAGGGCCGCCGGAGGCTCGGGGCCTGGATGTCCCGGCACGCCGACGCCTACGAGGAGCGCCACGACGACCTCGCGGGCGACGCGACCTCGCGCCTCTCCCCGTACCTCCACTTCGGCGCGGTGTCGCCGACCGAGGCCGTGCACCGGGCGCGGTCCCGCGGCGGCGCGGGTGCCGAGGCCTTCGTACGGCAGTTGTGCTGGCGGGACTTCCACCGCCAGGTGCTCGCGGCCCGCCCGGCGACGGCGGTCGAGGACTACCGGCCCCGGCACGACAACTGGCGGCGGGGCGCGGACGCCGAGGCGGACCTGAAGGCGTGGCGCGAGGGGCTGACCGGGTACCCCGTGGTGGACGCCGCCATGCGTCAACTCGCCCACGAGGGCTGGATGCACAACCGGGGACGGCTGCTCGCGGCCTCCTTCCTCAGCAAGACGCTCTACGTCGACTGGAGGGAGGGCGCCCGGCACTTCCTCGACCTCCTCGTGGACGGAGACGTCGCCAACAACCAGCTCAACTGGCAGTGGGTGGCCGGAACGGGGACGGACACCCGACCCCACCGGGTCCTCAACCCCGTCCTCCAGGCCAAGCGGTACGACCCTTACGGCGCCTACGTCCGCCGCTGGGTCCCGGAGCTGGCGGAGCTCCCCGGCTCCTCGATCCACGAACCCTGGAAGCTGAAGGGCCTGGACCGGGCCGCGTACGACTACCCCGACCCGATCGTGGACCTCGCCGACGGCCTCGCCCGCTTCCGGCACGCCCGTGGCAGGGACTGAGACCGGGGGACGTCGAATACGACGCACGATCGATGCGTGTTGAGCCGCCTCCTCCGTTGGTCGGAGGCTGGTGACGCGGGGACCACCCGGCACCGGCAGGAGGACGCGCACATGACCACGGCAGACCTCGAAGCGCCCGACGCGGTGTCCGAGACGGTGTCCGATGCGGCGCCCGAGACGGTGCCCGAGGCGGTTTCGGACGAGGAGATCGGTCGGGGGCTCGCCGCGGGCGACGAGCGCTGCCTGGCCCTCGCGCACCGCCGCTGGGGGCGGCTCGTGCACACCCTCGCGGCCCGGGCCCTGGGCGACCCGCGCGAGGCCGAGGACGTCACCCAGCAGGTCTTCCTCGCGGCCTGGCGGGGCCGCGCCGGATACCGTCCCGAGCGCGGGCCCGTGCCCGCCTGGCTGGTCGGCATCACCCGGCGCAAGACCGCCGACGCCCTCACCGACCGGTCGCGCCGGCTGGACCTCGTGGCCGCCGCGGGCGCGGCGCTGCCGCCGTCCGACGGCACGGGGGAGGGCCCCGAGCACGTCCTCGACCGGGTCGTGGTCACCCGGGAACTCGCGCGCCTGCCGCGCGTCCAGCGCGACGTGCTGACCCTCGCGTACTTCGGGGACCTGACACAGGCGCAGATCGCGCACCGCACGGGCTTGCCCCTGGGCACGGTCAAGAGCCATGCCCGCCGGGGCCTCATCCGGATGCGCCACAGCCTCGTGGCCGGGGCAGGACCGGCCACCCTGATCAGCGGGGGACAGCCCTCGCACTGCTGAGGTCACGGCCGGCCGGCGGCTCCGCGTAACTGCGGGCGAGGACGTCCAGCGCCTCCCTCAGACTCCCCGGGCGGAGCATGCCCGCCTCCACGGCGCGGCCCGCCCAGCCCGGCCCCGCGAGGAGCACCCGGGTCTGCGTCCGCGCCCCCTTGACCCCGAAGGAGCGCCCGGCGACATGGCGGGCGAGGGCGTGGTTCGCGGTGGACCGGGCCTGGGACCAGAGGACGACGGCGGCGGGGCCCAGCCGCCGCACGGCGGCGTCGAGCGCCTCGGCGGGCACGGCCGCGCCCAACATCCGGGTGGGCAGCCCGCGTTCGGCGAGCCCGGCGGCCAACGCCTCCAGGGGAAGGGTGTGCTGCTCGGCGGGTACGCACGCGAGGAGCACCGGGGGAGCGGCGGGCACGGATCCGTGTCCGGCGGGGGTGACCTGCCGCAGCGCCGTCGACACGTGCCAGGACAGCAGGTGTTCCACCTCGACGTACTGGTCTCCGGAGGACTCCCACTTGCGGCCCACCGCGTGCAGGGTCGGGACCATCACGTCCTCCCAGGCCGTGACGAGGCCGTGGCTCGCCACGGCGTCACGGAGGAGGGAGTCGAGGGTGGGTCCGTCGAGCCGGACGGCGGCGCGGGCGAGCCCCCGGCGCACGTCCCCCGTCGGCAGCCCGACGTCCGGTTCCTGCCGAGGGGGGCGGGCGGCGGCCGGTACGGGGATCGGGTGCCCGCGGCCTGCCCGGGCGGCCCGCGCGGCCTCGGCGGGGGGCACGCCGGAGGCGGTGAGCCGGCACATCTCGTCCAGCACGGCCACGTCCCCGGCCGTCCAGCGCCGGTGCCGCCCGCCCTCCCGGGCCGCGGGGCCGATGCCGTACCGCTGGTCCCACGAGCGCAGCGTGGTCGGCGACACCCCGAGGTGCCGGGCCACCGCCCCGGTCGTGAGGCCGTGTGCCGTATCGGACATGGGGCCAGCTTACGACGCACGATCGATGCGGGCGAGGCCACGGGGTGCGCGCGGGTCGGGCCGAACGCACGACGGCCCCGGGAAGGCCTTGGAGCGTCCGTTCGGGTGGCGTCATCCGTTCGCCGACGGCAAGTGCCGCTGGAAGCACGTCGGTCCGTGCTGTGCTGTGGCCTCGACCCGAACGGGGGTCGAACGCGGGCCCGCCCGCTGTCGTGGCAGGCCCGCCCCAACAGCGAAGGAGGACTGATGTCGCGCCATGGGAAGGACTGGAGAAGTCGCAGCGTGATCGGCCAACTGCTGGCCTCTGTCGTCTTGTTGACCGTGTCCTTGTTGGACGTCTCCGGTGCCCACGCCGCAGCCGTCCACTCCAAACCCGACACCGACTGGGACGCCATCGCCCGCTGTGAATCGAGCGGGAACTGGCGGGCGAACACCGGCAACGGCCATTACGGCGGCCTGCAGTTCACCCAGTCGAGCTGGAACGCGGCGGGAGGCCGCAAGTACGCACCCCGCGCCGACCTCGCCACGAAGGGGCAACAGATCGCGACCGCGAGGAGACTCGCCCGGATCCAGGGCATGGGCGCCTGGACCTGCGCACGACGCCGCTGACGGAGACCGCTCCGACAGGGCGTCCGGGCCGCCCTGTCGGAGCGGTTCCGGCCGGACGCGCCCACGACGGGCCGGGGTTGCCCACCACGTCCGACCTTCCGCCCGTCATCGACCGAAGGACAAGCCCGGATGCCGCAGAGCCGGTTCCCGAGGCGGATCGGCACCTGGCCGGCCGTGGGGCTCACGGTGGCCGTTCTCGTCGTCGCCAACCTCGTCATGCACCGCTGGAGCGGCCCGATCGGCGTGCTGACGGCCGTCGTGGTCAGCGCCCTGCTGCTCGGGGTGCTCCGCTGGGCCGGCGGTACCCGCGCGGACGCGGGTCTGGCCCCCGGCACACTGGCCCGCGGTGCCCGCTGGGCGCTGGCCCTGGCCGGCGTCGTCGCCGTCGTCTACCTGGCCGGGGCCCTGCTGCCGCCCACCAGGACGCTGTTCGAGGACCGGCGGTACGAAGGGATGAGCGCGGGCGGGCTGCTGCTGCGCGTGCTCGTGACGGTCCCCGTCGGCACGGTCCTGGTGGAGGAGGTGGCCTTCCGCGGGGTGCTCTACGGCCTGGTGGACCGGGCCCGCGGAGCGGTCTGGGCGACCACCGTGTCGAGCCTGCTGTTCGGCCTCTGGCACGTCCTGCCGTCCCTGCACCTGGCGACGGCGAAACCGGCCCTGACCGCGGTCTTCGGCGACTCCGCGGTCGGCGCCGGCCTGGCGGTCGCGGGGGCCGTGCTGTTCACCGCGGCGGCCGGGGTCCTCTTCTGCGAACTGCGCCGGCGCAGCGGCAGCCTGCTGGCCCCCATGGGGCTGCACTGGGCGGTCAACGCGTTCGGCTACGTCGCCGGGTTCCTGCTGCGCTGACCGCCCGGTGTCGAAGCGCCGGAGGGGCGGTCCGGGTCAGCCCTGCGGCTGGATGATCTCCCTCAGCCGGTCCAGGTCCTGCGCCGTGAACCCGGTGGGCCGCATGACCGCGTTCCAGCCGTCGACGTACGCGGCCTTGTAGGTGTGGCCGTGGCCGTCCGGTACGCCGGTGGAGAACGGCAGGTCGGCGGTGACCTGCCAGAAGGTCACGAAGGGCATCCAGACCATGGAGCCGAGCACGTCCGTGCCGGGCTTCTCGCGGATCCAGTCGGGTTCGGAGAGGGCCAGGCTCGGGCTCCACCAGACGATCGGGTCGGACGGGTGCATCAGGTACAGCACGCGCGTCCCGTCCCACGGTCGGTCCGCCGGCGGGATCCCGGTGGTGGGGTCGTCGGTGAACCGCACGGTCCGCCCGTCCCTGTAGACCGGCTCGATCTCGGGACTCCCCGCCTCGCGGTCATCGCTGAACTCGCGGAACAGGGTGTTGAAGTTCGGCGGACCGGCGAACAGGGTACCGGCGGTGCGGTTGCGCAGGTCGGCCTCCCCGCTGAAGGCGGTCTCGCCGCCGAACGACCCCAGGCTCTCACCGGCCACGAACAGCCGTGGCCGCCGGTCGTGGGGCAGCTTGGACCAGACGTCGTACACCGCGTCGAAGAGGTCCCGGCCCGCCGCGCGCGCCTTGGACTGGTCGACGAGGTAGGACAGCCATGACGGCAGGTACGAGTACTGCATCGCCACCGTGGCGGAGTCGCCGTCGCCGAGGTACTCGAACGAGTCCACGGCGGCGGGATCGACCCAGCCGCTCCCGGTGGTCGTCATCACGAGCAGGTTCTTGCGCGCGAAGCCGCCCGCCCGTTCGAGGTCCGCGACGGCCCGCTCCGCCCGGGCCTCGGTGCTGTCGGCGGTCTCCAGCCCGGCGTAGGCCCGGACGGGCTCCTGAGCCGGGCGGTGCGTGAACGCGCCGATCTGCGCGGCCGTCGGCCCGCTGCCGGCGAAGGCCCGGCCCTGCCGGCCCAGCGAGTCCCACGGAACCAGGGAGCCGGGCCCGCCCGAGCGCAGGGCGGTCGTCGGCTGGTGCACGCCCTCCGGCGTCTCCGTGTCGCGTACGGAGAACGCCTCGTTGGCCGCGTTCACGAAGCCGCCGAGCAGCACCCCGCTGACCAAGGACCACGCCAGACCCACCACCACGACCCAGCCGACCACCCGCGCCGCCCGCGGGCCGATCCAGCGCCCGAGCAGCCTGGCGGCCCAGTGGTACAGGCGCCGCAGCCCCCGCCCGGCCACCAGCAGGAGCCAGAGGACGAGAGCGGCGATGAACGGGCAGGCGACGGCGGTGAGGACGTTGTAGTCGGTGACCCCCATCAGCCCGCGGATCTGATGCTGCCAGTACTGCCCGAACCCGAAGGAGAGGCCGAACAGAATGATCGCGCTGATCAGCAGCACGCGCCACGACCCGCGCGAGGCGGGCCGCGGGTCCCGGTCGGCGAAAGCGCGCCACACATAGGCCGCGAGTACACCGAGCCCGGCCCCGATGGCGGCGCTGATTCCGCAGATCAGCCCTTGGAGCACGCCGCCGCGGGGCAGCAGCGACGGGGTGAAGGACAGACACGCCAGCACGAGCGCGCCCCAGCAACCCGGCAGCGAAAGCCGGGGTGACCAACCCCGCTTGCCGGAACCGGGGGAGGGGGAGGGCTCGACGAGCCCGGCCTCCGCACGCCCGCCGCCCTCGCGCGACGACGGGCCGTCCGACGCGGACGGAAGGTCGTCCGCAGGAGGTGATGGGGACGACGGGGATTCCGGCGGGTCATTGGTCATGGCTGACCTCCAGGGCGGCTGACCTCCAAAGAGATGGTCCCAAGCCTCGGCCGGTCCTGCCATTCGGCCCGGACCGGCGTCCACGAAGGACGTGCCGCGCACAGGGGCCGCTCGTACCCTGAAGTGAACGCCGGCGCCGAAACGGTGGGAGGTTGCCCCATGAGTACGCGGTGGGCCGCGCGCCTGGCCCTGGCGGCGGGCGCGGCGGCGATCGTGGTCCTGGTGCTCTTCGGCGGGCTGCGGAGCCTCCTGCTCATGGGCGTGGGGTGGGCCGGGCTCCTCCTCACGGTGGCGGGTGCCTGGTGGATGCTCACCCACACCGGCTGGATCAGGGCGGCGGCCGCGCTGCTCGTGGTGGCCGCGCCGATCGCCGTCCTGATCCTGTACGCCGCGGCCGGGCTGTTGTGGGTCGTACTGGTCTCCCTCGCGCTGTGGATGCTGGCCGTGTACGCGGGCCGGTCCGCGCTGGTGGAGGACCGTCCGACGGGCATGCCGGAACGCCCCGCGGGGCGGGCCGGACACCCGTTCCTGATCATGAACCCGCGGTCGGGCGGCGGAAAGGTCGAGAAGTTCGGTCTGGCGGAGCGGGCCAGGGCCCTGGGAGCCGAGGTCCACGTCCTGGATCCGGAGAGCCACGAGGACGTGGAAGAGCTCGCCCGGCAGGCCGTCCGGCGCGGAGCCGACCTGCTCGGCGTCGCGGGCGGTGACGGTACGCAGGCCCTGGTCGCCGGAGTGGCCGCCGAACACGACATCCCCTTCATGGTGATCAGCGCCGGCACCCGCAACCACTTCGCCATGGACCTGGGGCTGGACCGGCAGGACCCGTCGACCTGTCTGGACGCGCTGACCGACGGGGTCGAGCAGCGCATCGACATCGGCTACCTCCACACGGGAGGGGCGGGGGAGGGGAGCCCGGGGCGCGTCTTCATCAACAACGCCTCGTTCGGCGTGTACGCGGAAGTCGTCCAGAGCCCCGCCTACCGCGACGACAAGGCCCGCACCATCCTGGAGATGCTGCCGGACCTGCTGGCCCACAACACCGGCGCCCGGCTGGGCGTCCGCGCCGGTTCGCTGGCCATGGAGGGCCCCCAGGCCGTCCTGGTGAGCAACAACCCCTATCAGCGGGGCGACTCGGCGGGCCTGGGGCGTCGGGAGAGGCTGGACTCCGGCACGCTGGGGGTGCTGTGCGTCCACGTCGGTGGCGCCGCCGAGGCGACCGAACTCCTGCTGCAGAACGGGCAGGGCCGCGGGCTGACCGAGGCCACTGCCCGCGAGGTCGTCGTGGACGCCGACGCCGACGTCATCCCGGTCGGTGTCGACGGCGAGGCCCTGTCACTGCCCACTCCGGTGCTCTGTCGTGTGGAGCCCCGAGCCCTGCGCGTGTGGGTGCCCCGGAACCGGCCCGGCGTGCCGCGCGCCGCGCCCCCGATGAACTGGCGCCGGGTGCGGCGTCTGGCGCTGACGATGGGACGCGCCGCGACGGGGCACGAGGCGGCCGCCTGACCGGCGGTCACACGTCACCGCTCACCGCTCGTCGGCGGGCGGTGCGGGCGGTGCAGGCGGTCCGGGCGGGTCGCCCGGGATCCATTCGGCCCGGGTGCGCCGGCGGAAGGCCGCGACGGCGGCCTCCACCGTGGGGAAGAAGTGATCGGGGTTGATGGTGCGGGTGAGTTCGTACCGCTCGATCTTGCGCCGCACGGGGTCCTTCAGCTCGGCGAACACGAGGTGCACGTCGTCCGCGTTGAGCGCTTCGTCGAGCTCCTCCAACACGTCGGCGGCGGTGGTGTCCACGTCGGTCATGGGCTCCGCCGCGATCACGATCCAACTCGGTCGCGGGTCCGCGGCCGCCAGGCGTCTGACCTCGTCGCGGAAGGTCTTGGCGTTGGCGAAGACGAGCGGCGCGTCGAACCGGTAGATCACCAGGCCCGGCAGCCGACCGGCCTGCGGGTAGGAGCGGAGGTCGTGGTAGCCCTCCAGGCCCCGCACCCGCCCCAGCACGGTGTTGTACGGCCACCAGACGCGCCGGAAGACGTCGAGGACGGACAGGCTCACCGCGACGGCGATCCCGGGCAGCACACCGAGCAGGGCGACGCCGACGAAGGCCGCGACGCACAGCAGGAAGTCCGCCCGGCGCTGCCGCCACAGCCGGACCGTGCCCGGTACGTCCGCCAGGGACAGCGAGGCGGTGATGACCACGGCGGCGAGGGCGGGCTGCGGAAGGTTGCGGAACAGGCCCGGCGCCAGCACGAGCATGAGGATGATGAGCAGTGCTCCGACGACCCCGGTGAGCTGGGTCTTGGCTCCCGCGCGCTCCGCGACCGCCGTACGGGATCCGCTCGTGCTGACCGGGAAGCCCTGGAAGAGACCGGCCGCCAGGTTGGCCGCGCCGACCCCCGCCATCTCCTGGTTGCCGCGGACCTCCTGCCCCGTGCGGGCCGCGAAGGCCGACGCGTTGGAGATGGTGTCGGCCAGTGAGACCAGGGCGATGCCCAGGGCGCCGCCGAGCAGCGGCGCGAGGTCGGACAGCCGTATGTCGGGGACGGTGAACGGCGGGAAGCCCTCCGGCAGTACCCCGACCAATCCGACGCCGTGCTCGCCCAGGTCGAGGGCCGTGGTCACGCCGATCGCCAGCACCACCATCACGAGCACCGCGGGGACCTTCGGCAGGAAGCGCTGCAGGAGCAGGATCAGGAGGATGCCGCCGCAGCCGACGGCCGCGGCGGCCGGTACCGCCTCCCCCTGGGCGAGCCCCTCCACGAATCCGACGGCTTCGCCGATCAGGCTGTCCGCGTCGACCTTGAAGCCGAGCAACTTGGGCAGTTGACCGATGAGGATGGTCAGCGCCAGGCCGTTCATGTAACCGATCATGGTCGGTTTGGAGATCAGGTCGGCGATGAAGCCGAGCTTCGCGACCGAGGCCAGGATCATGATGGCCGCCACCATGATCGCGAGCATGGACCCCAGCGCGACGGCCCGCCCGGGGTCCCCGCCGGCCGCCACCAGCGGCAGCACGGTGGCGGCGATCATCGGCCCCAGCGAGGAGTCGGGGCCCAGCACCAGGATCCGGGAGGGCCCGAACACGGCGTAGGCGAGCAGGCAGAGGATCGTCGTGTACAGGCCGGTGATGGCCGGCAGGCCCGCCAATTCGGCGTACGCCATGCCCTGCGGCACCAGCAGAGTGGTCAGGACGACGCCCGCCACCAGGTCCTTGACCAGCCACTCCCGCCGGTAGGACGACGCCGCGCGGACCCCGGGAACGGCCCGCAGGCGGGGGAGCGGTCTCCCGCGGCCCTCGTGCCGGGTGGTCACCGGCCCTCCTTCCCCCATCAGGTGCGTCGCGACCGACGGGCCACGAGTTTGCCCAGCTCCCACACGAGGAGGAGCACGACGGCGGACAGCAACGCCCAGCCGAACTGCCGCGCGTCGATCTCGGTCGTCCCGAGGAGGCGGCGGAAGCCGTCCATCTGGGTCACCAGCACCGCGAGGACGAACTGGGCCAGTGCCACCCAGTTCATCTGCTTGCTGTCGAAGGTGGTGGGCGTCAGCACGGAATCCGTCTCGCTGCGGCACTCGAACGCCGCCACGATCAGGCAGAGCGCGAACGCGGTGAACGCGATCGACTGGCCGGTCGCCGTGCTGTCGTAGTGGGCCTCACCCAGCTTGATCAGCCCGAGCAGGATGATGGTGATCGCCAGCCCGCCCAGCCCGACCGTGACCAGTACGGGCCGGGTGAGCACCGATTCCCCGCGCGGACGGGGCTTGCGGCGCATGAGCCCCGGGCTCTCCCGGTCGAAGCCGAGTGCGAAGCCGAAGGAGGCGTTGACCACGAAGTGGATCCACAGCACCTGCGGCGGGGTGAAGGGCTCACCGGCCGCGATGTTGAAGACGGTGGCGCCGAGGAAGGTCAGCACGAAGGTGACCAGCAGGAGCAGGACGAACCGGATGTACTTGGTGAGGTTGTCGTAGATCCGCCGGCCCTGCTCGACGGCGTAGACGATGGTGGCGAAGTTGTCGTCGGACAGGATCATGCGTCCGGCGTTCTTCGCGACGTCCGTGCCGCTGCCCATGGCGATCCCGATGTCGGCGGCCTTGATGGCGGGCGCGTCGTTGACGCCGTCCCCGGTCATCGCCACCACGTCGCCCTTCTTCTTGAGCGTGTTGGCGAGCAGCACCTTGTGCTCCGGCGCGACGCGCCCCACCACGCCGATGTCGTCGATGCGGGCGAGCTGCTCCTCCTCGCTCATCGCGGCGAAGTCGGCACCGAGGACCGCCTCGCCGGGGATGCCGAGCTGCCGGGCGATCGCCGCACCGGTGACGACGTCGTCGCCGGTCACCATGCGGACCCGGATGTGGCCCTCCTGGGCGCCGGCCACGGCGGCCTTCGCCTCCTCGCGGGGCGGGTCGACCATGCCGACGAGGCTGCTCATCCGCAGCTCTGTGACGTACGCGAGCAGGTCGCCGTCCGGATCGAAGCCGTCCGCGTCCAGTTCACGGGTGGCCGCGGCCATCACCCGGAGCCCCTCCCCGCCCATCCGCAGGGTCTGGGCGTCGGCACGCTCGGCCAGTTCCGCGTCCCACGGGACGCTCTCGCCCGCCGCGAGCGCGGTGGTGGCCCGCGCCGTCACCGCCGGGGCCGCGCCCTTGACGAAGCAGCGCACGACCTGCCGGCCGGAGGCGTCGACCGCGGAGTGGAAGGTGGCCATCAGCTTGTACGTCGGGTCGAACGGCAGCGTCGCGAGCCGGGGGAAGGCCTCCCTCGTGCCGTCGATGTCCAGCCCGGCCTTGTGCGCGAGCACCAGCAGCGCGCCCTCGGTGGGATCGCCCACCACCTTGCCGTCCACCAGCTTCGCGTCGCTGGCCACCACGTAGGGCAGGATCGCGTCCTCGATGCCCGCCGAGGAGCCCGCGGCGTGGTGGACCTTGCCGTCCAGCCCGTAGCCCGTGCCCGAGACGGTGTACCGGTCGGCGGGACTCAGCACTTCGACGACGGTGACCTCGTTCATCGTCAGCGTGCCGGTCTTGTCCGAGTTGATCGCCGACGTGAAGGCGAGGGTCTCGACCGAGGGAAGCTCCTTGACGATCGCGTTCCGTTCGGCCAGGTTCAGGCTGCCGACGGACAGGATCGCCTGGGTCACCGTCGGCAGGGCCTCGGGGATGGCGGCGATGGCCAGGGAGACCGCGCTGACGAACAGGACGTCCCAGGCCTGGTCGCGCTGCCGCCCGAGGGCGAACATCACGATCATGGTCAGGCCCGCGGCTCCCGTGATCCACAGCGTCAGGGTGTCGAGCTCCTTGGTGAGCGGCGGCACCTCCTTCTCCGTGGCCGACAGCATCCCGGAGATCTTGCCGACCTCGGTGCCGGCGCCCGTCGCGGTGACGACCATGACCCCGCTGCCGTGGGTGACCGGGGTGTTCATGAACGCCATGCAGGTCTGGTCGCCCGGCGCCGGCAGGGGGCCGGGCAGCGCGGCCGCGTCCTTCGCGGCCGGAACGCTCTCGCCGGTGAGCGCCGACTCGTCGATCTGCAGGGCACTGGCCTCGACGATGCGTCCGTCCGCCGCCACCTGGTCCCCGGCGGTGATGAGCACGATGTCGCCGACGACGAGCTGTTCGGCGGGGATCTCCGCCTCCCTCCCGTCCCTGCGCACCCGCGCCGAGGCCTTCATCATCGACTGGAGCGCGTTCATCGCGCTCTCCGCCTTGCCCTCCTGGCGCAGGCCGATGACCGCGTTCAGCAGGGTCAGGACGATCAGCAGGATCGCCGTGGTCCACTCCTGGATCAGCAGCGAGACGGCCGCTGCGGCGAGCAGGACCAGCTGCATGTAACTGCGGTACTGCCGCAGGAACCGCTGCCAGGTCGGCGTCCGCTTCTCCTCCGGCAGCGCGTTCGGGCCGTGCGCGGCCAGGAGCTCCGCGGCCCGGGAGGTGGAGAGACCGACCGTGGGATCCACGCCGAAGGCCGCCGAGACCTCTTCGGGATCACGCGTGTACCAGGCGTCTTCAACAGCCCGCGGCTGCTCCCCCGGGGAAACCGACCGCACGGTCATCGTTCTGCCTCCGATCCGTGGCCGCGGACGGGTCCGGGCCGGTACGACAGTTCCTGTCCTTGCCGCTAGCCGTGCTTCCGGCCCTTCTTCCCCTTCTTCCCGCCCTTCTTCTTCGGGTGCGCGGCCGCGTACGGGTCGGCCTCGGCCCCGGCGGGCGCCTCCTTCTCCAGCGCCCGCCGGGTCACGAGCAGGTCCTTGCGCGCCTCTTCGCCCACGTCGGGGAACCGGGGATCGATGTCCATGAGGGTGTGCGCGAGGACCGCCGCCGCGCAGATCCGCGCGAACCACTTCCGGTCCGCAGGCACGACGTACCAGGGCGCCCACTTCGTGCTCGTGGCCGACAGCATCGCGGAGAACGCCTCCTGGTAGTCGTCCCAGCGGCGCCGCTCAAGGACGTCGGCCGCGGAGAACTTCCAGTTCTTCTCCGGCAGGTCGATCCGCTTCAGGAAGCGGATGCGCTGCTCCTCCTTGGACAGGTTCAGGAAGATCTTCACCACTTTGAACCCGTTGTCCGTGAGGTAGTGCTCCCAGCGGTTGATCTCCCGGAAACGCCGGTCCCACAGGTCCGGCCCGACGGAGTCCTCCGGCAGGTTCTGCCGCACGAGGACCTCGGGGTGGACCCGTACGACCAGGACCTCCTCGTAGTGCGAGCGGTTGAAGATGGCGATCTCGCCCCGCGAGGGCAGCCGCTGGGCGTAACGCCACAGGTAGTCGTGGTCGAGTTCCTCCGCGGAGGGCACCTTGAAGCTGCTGACCCGTACGCCCTGGGGGTTGACGCCGCTCATGACGTGGCGGATCGTCCCGTCCTTGCCCCCCGCGTCGAGCGCCTGGAGACAGAGGACCACCCCGTACGTGTCCTGGGCGGCCAGCCGCTCCTGGTACTCGGCCAGCAGGGACACGCCGGTCCGCAGCAGCTCGATCCCCTCCCGTTTCTTCAGACCGGCCTTGTAACGCGGATCGAAGTCCCGGGAAAGGCGCACCTTCGAGCCCGGGTCCACGCGCAGCGGCCGGATGAAATCCGCGATGCGTTCGGCTCTCTCGTCGGACATCACCGATCAGTCCTTGTCTGCTCCGAGGCGGCGCCGAGCGCCCTGCGGGAACGCCGTTCGACCAGGATCGGGATGAAGGCCCTGATCCTGGCCTCGCGGAACGAGTCGTACTCGGCCCTGACGGTCGCCTCGACGGTCGCCGCGTCGACCGACGGGAAGGCGGCGCCCAGACGCGCCACCATGTCCCGGATGCTCGCCGACTCCTCGGTCGAACCGGGCCGGGAAGGGCTCGGCAGCGCCGCGGGATCAGCCCGCTCCACGGGCCCGGGAAGGTCGATCAAGCCTTCGGCGGGAGGGCGTACGTCGGCCCGATGGGTCTGATCCTCGATCGTCATGGCGGTACCGATCCCATGTTCCACGACCTCCAGACCGCAGAACTGCCCATCTCGCATCGCCACGAGAAGGTCCTTGCCGCTCATTGTGGTCCGACCGGGACAAGATCGCCCTCCGGGAGGGGCCGGGTCGCCCCGGGGCGACCTAACATGAAGGACGAGGTCTTCTCGACCCCCGCACCTGCCCGCAGTGAGACGGTAGGGAGGCCGGCATGGAGTTCGGGAACGGATCCGGGGGCGTGGACGGCACGCGCTATCTGCCGATCTCCGAGCACGGCCTGATCGGTGATCTCCGCACCGCCGCGCTCGTCGGGACCAACGGCACGATCGACTGGTACTGCTGCCCGCGCTTCGACGCACCGAGCGTGTTCGCCTCCATCCTCGACGCCGACCGGGGCGGATCGTGGGAGCTGGCCGCCGACGTGCCCGCGCGGACGCGACAGTTCTACTTCCCCGACACCAACGTGCTGATCACCCGGTTCTACGCCGCCGACGGCGTGGCCGAGATCCAGGACTTCATGCCGGTCGTGGACGAATCGCGGGAAGCGGTCCGGCACCGGCTGATCCGGCGGGTGATCTGCGTACGGGGCACCCTTCCCTTCAGGGCCCGGATCGCTCCCCGCTTCGGCTACGGCGCCGAGCAGCACACCGTTCGCGCCCAGGCCCACGAGGCCGTCTTCGCGTGCCCGTCGATCTCACTGGCGCTGACCTCCACCGCGCAGCTCGAAAGCGACGGCACGGACGTGTGGTCGCACTTCAAGCTCCTCGAGGGCGAATCCGTGGTCTTCGCCCTCGACAAGATCGGCGACGGGGTCCGTCCACAGGGCTGCCCTCGCGCCGAGGCGCAGGAGCAGTTCGAGGCGACGGTCCGGTTCTGGAGCCACTGGCTGAGCCGCTCGCGCTACCGCGGCCGCTGGCGGGAGATGGTCAACCGGTCCGCCCTGACGCTGAAGCTGCTCACCTACGTGCCGACGGGTGCGATCGTCGCCGCGCCGACGACGAGCCTGCCCGAGCGGGTCGGCGGTGAGCGCAACTGGGACTATCGGTACGTGTGGGTCCGCGACGCCGCGTTCTGCGTCTACGCGATGCTCCGCCTGGGCTTCACCTCGGAGGCCGAGGCGTTCATGGGCTTCCTGTCCGAGCGGTGCATCGAACCGGGAGCCGGCCCGACCGGCCCGCTGCAGATCATGTACGGCATCGACGGCCGCACCGACCTGCCCGAATCCGAGCTGTCCCACCTCGAAGGGCACCTGGGATCCACCCCGGTGCGGGTGGGGAACGCCGCCACCGGTCAGCTCCAACTGGACATCTACGGGGCGATGATCGACTCCGTCTACCTGTACGACAAGTGGGGGAAGCCCATCAGCAGCGAACACTGGGACGAGGTCGGCACCGTGGTCGACTGGCTCTGCGACCACTGGGACCAGCCCGACGAGGGCGTCTGGGAGACCCGCGGCGGGCGCAGGAACTTCGTCTATTCGCGGCTGATGTGCTGGGTGGCGATCGAACGGGCCGTGCGGATGGCCAATCGGCGCGGCCTGCCGGCGGACCTCGCCCGCTGGCAGCGGAGCCGCGACGCGATCTACCGGCAGATCATGCGGCAGGGCTGGTCCGCCGAGCGCGGGGCGTTCACCCAGGGCCTCGGCGACGACGTGCTCGACGCGTCCGTACTGATGATGCCGATGGCCAAGTTCATCGCGCCCACCGACCCCAAGTGGCTCGCGACCCTGGACGCGTTGACCGCGGATCTCGTCTCCGACTCGCTGGTCTACCGCTACGACCCGGAGGCCAGCCCGGACGGCCTGCGCGGTTCCGAGGGCACGTTCTCGATCTGCTCGTTCTGGTACGTCGAGGCGCTGACCCGCGCCGGACGCCTGGAGGAAGCCCGGCTGGCCTTCGAGAAGATGCTCACCTACGGCAACCACCTCGGCCTGTACGCCGAGGAGATCGGCCGCAGCGGGGAACAACTCGGCAACTTCCCCCAGGCGTTCACCCACCTCGCACTGATCAGTGCGGCCTTCAACCTCGACCGCGCCCTCGGCTGAGCCCCGCCCGGGCAGCGACCGGGTATGTTATTGCACGGTATTTGCAACAACGATCCATGTGCGAAAGAGGCTGGTGTGGGCGCTCCGGTGGTACTGGGCATCGAGTCGTCGTGCGACGAGACCGGAGCCGGGATCGTCTCCGGCGGGCGGCTGCTCGCCCACGTCGTGGCGTCGAGCATGGACGAACACGCACGCTTCGGCGGGGTCGTGCCTGAGATCGCGGCCCGTGCGCACCTGCACGCGTTCGACCCCGTGGTCCGCGAGGCGCTCGACCGGGCGGGACTGCGGCTCCGCGACATCGACGCCGTCGCCGTCACGACCGGCCCGGGTCTTTCGGGCGCGCTCCAGGTGGGGCTGGCCGGGGCGAAGACGCTCGCGTACGCGGCGGGGGTGCCGCTGTACGGGGTGCACCACCTCGCCGGGCACGTGGCAGCCGACACCCTGGAGCACGGACCGCTCCCCGATCCCTGCGTGGTGCTGATCGTGTCCGGCGGGCACACCTCGCTCCTGCTGGTGCGGGACCTGGTGCGCGACCCGATCCTGCACCTCGGCGACACCGTCGACGACGCGGCGGGGGAGTGCTTCGACAAGGTGGCCCGGGTCTTCGGGCTGCCGTACCCGGGCGGGCCCGCGATCGACCGGGCCTCCCGCGGGGGCGACCCGCGCGCGGTGGCCTTCCCGCGCCCGCTGACGGGCCCGCGCGACGCCCCGTACGCCTTCTCCTTCTCCGGGCTGAAGACCGCCGCCGCGCGGTGGGCCGAGCGGCACCGGCAGACCGGCGCGGAGATCCCGCTGCCCGACGGCGCGGCGTCGCTCCAGGAGGCGGTCGCTGACGTGCTGACCCGCAAGGCGCTGGCCGCCTGCCGGGAGTACGGCGTACGGACGCTGGTCGTGGTGGGCGGGGTCGCGGCCAACTCCCGTGTGCGGGCCCTGGCCGAGGAGCGCTGCGCGGCCGCCGGGGTCGAACTCCGGGTGCCGTCGATGACGCTGTGCACGGACAACGGGGCGATGATCGCGGCCGTCGGTGACCTCCTGGTACGGGCGGGCTCCGAGCCGGCCCGACTGGACCTGTCCGTCGACCCGTCGGCGCCCCTGGAATACGCCGCCCTGCACCCCGGTCGCCGGCCGTCGGCTTCCGGTGCATGGGGCGCTGGTCGCGGGGCAGGCGCGGCATGATGTGAGACTTCGGGGAGGCACCTGATGTCGACCGACTCCGACGGCGGCCGTGACGAAACCGTGGAGGAGCGCGCGGACCGGCAGTGGCAAGAACTCATCCAGGAGGTCCGCGTCGCCCAGACGGGAGTCCAGATCCTCTTCGGATTCCTCCTCACCGTGGCCTTCACCCCCGTGTTCGCCGGCCTGGCGCAGACCGAGAAGACGATCTACATCGTCACGGTGGTGCTCGGAGCGACGGCAACGGGGGCGCTGATCGGGCCGGTCGCCTTCCACCGCATCGTCGCGGGCCGCCGCATCAAGCCGGAGGCGGTCGCCTGGGCCGCACGGCTGACGTTCGCGGGTCTCGTCCTGCTCGTCGCCACCTGCACCGCCGCCCTCCTCCTGGTGCTGCGGGTCGCGACCGACGACGCCCTCGCCCTGTGGCTCACGGTCGGCGTGCTCACCTGGTACCTGGTGTGCTGGTTCGCACTGCCCCTGTGGGCGCGGATCCGCCACACCGCCCGACGCTGAGCACGGGAGCTGAGCGCGCGGTCGCGTGACGGTCGCCGGCAGCCGTACGGACGCACTGGTCAGGTCCCGGTACCGGTGGCCGTGCCATGCTCGAAGTGTGCAGACGGATCCGGCGGCCACCGGCGACGGTGCGTCGCCCGAGGTGCTCGCCCTCGCCAAGGTCGTGGCCAGGCTCCGGGCCGAGGTGGCGGACCTCGAGGGCCTCGCGTCCACCACGGCGGTGCTGGAGCGGGCCAAGGGCGTGCTGATGGCGCGCGAGGGGTTCTCGGCCGACGCGGCGTACGAGGCGCTGGCCCAGGAGGCCGGACTGCGGTCCCGGTCGCTGATGGAGCAGTGCTGGATCACCCTCGGCGGGATCCGTCCACGGCCCGCCGCGGTGCGCCCGTCCCCGGAGCCGACACCGTCCCCCTCGGCCGAGGACGTCCCCCAGGCCCCGGTCCCGGTCCCGGACGCGCAGGGGTCGGTCTTCAGCTCCGCCCGCTACCGCACGGGTGCCCGCCCCGCCTCCGGCTCGCGCGTGCTCCTGTCCGGCCTGGCCGCCGCGCTCGCCGGAGCCCGGAGCCCGGGCGACGCCGCCGAGGTCCTGCACGAGGCGCTGCGCGGGCCGCTCGGGGTGGACGGGGTGATGATCTACGTGGCCGAGTCCGGGCGGCTGGAGCTCGTCGGCCATGCGGGGATCGACGCGTCACTGGCCGCGCAGTGGCAGGACATCCCGCCGTTCACCGGCGTCGCCGCCCTCCAGGCGATCGCCTCCGGACGGCCGCGCTGGCTGGAGGACCCGGAGCGCGATGCCGAGGCGTACCAGCTCATCGGCTCACCGGAGCGGTGGCGTACGCGCGCGTGGATCCCCCTGCCCGGGGCGGGCCCGACCACCGGCGCCGTCGGATTCCTCCGGACGGTCCCCGCCCCCTTCGGTGACGCCGACAAGTCCCTGCTCCAGCGGGCGGTGCGGCTGTGCGCAGGCGCCCTGCGCGCCTTCGAACACGCGGGGGCCGAGCCGGTGGACGAGGAGGTGGCCGCCGTCCAGGGGATCCTCGACGTCCTCCCCGGGGCGGTGATCCTCCTGTCGCCCGTGCGCTCGCCGTCCGGTGAGGTCGAGGACTACCGGATCGACGCGGCCGCACCGGGCTCGGTGGACGTGGCCGGCCGCCGGGGGAAGGAGCTCGTGGGCCGCCGGATCCTGGAGACCTACCCCACCGTGGCCGGAACCCCCTTGTGGCAGGGCTACGTCGACGCCCTGGACACGGGGGCCACGTACGACGGCGCGCCGTTCGAGTACCAGGAGGTGATCGGCGGCGTCCCCGGGACGTCCGTCTTCTCCGTCCAGGCGGCGCGGCTGGGGGACCGGCTGATCGTCTCGTGGATCCGCCACGACACCGACGAACTCGAGAACCGTCGCGTGACCACCATGGAGCGTCTGGGGAACCTCGGCTGGGCCGAATGGAATCTGATCACGGACACGATCGACTGGTCCGGGCAGGTCTACGAGATCTTCGGCCGAGCCCCCGGGCAGGGGCCCGCGATGCTGGAGGAGCTCCCTCGGTACGTCGTCCCGGACGACCTCCCGGCGCTGGCCGGGGCCGTCCAGCAGCTGTTGGGCGAAGGGGCCCCCATCGACCAGCCGTTCCGCATCACCACCGCGGCCGGCGTCCGGCACCTGAGGATCGTCGCGGAGGCGGAGA
Source organism: Streptomyces sp. NPDC002467 (assembly GCF_042889825.1). Classification (NCBI taxonomy): domain Bacteria; kingdom Bacillati; phylum Actinomycetota; class Actinomycetes; order Kitasatosporales; family Streptomycetaceae; genus Streptomyces; species Streptomyces sp. NPDC002467. The sequence goes on from NZ_JBIARJ010000006.1 coordinate 26,480, forward strand.
CGGACGCCGACGGCACACCCGTGAAGGTGCACGGGTTCTTCCAGGACCTCAGCCCGTTGCGCGACGTCGAGCTCGCCCTGCTGGAGAGCGAGCGGTCCGTACTGGTCCAGAGGGGCATGCTGCGGGCGGAGCGGGCCATCGCGGCGGGTCTGCGGCAGGCGCTGCTGCCCGTACCGGAGCAGTCGATCGAGCTGGTGGGGCTGTGCGTCGACATCGCGTACGTGCCCTCCGACAGCGGAGTGAACGTGGGCGGCGACTGGTACAGCGCCATCGAACTCCCCGACGGGAACGCCCTCTTCGTCGTCGGGGACGTGGCCGGCCACGGGCTGGAGGCCGTCGGGACCATGGCCCAGTTGCGGTTCGCCACCAAAGGCATGATCATCACGGGTTCGGCCCTCCCCGACGCCATGAGCCGGCTCAACGCGCTCCTCATGCACACGTCCGTCGGCTCGTCCGCCACCACGGCCACCATGATCATGATGCGCTACCGTCCGGCCGCGCGGAGCCTTTCCTGGGTGCGGGCCGGACACCTGCCGCCCCTGCTGGTCCGCGGGGGCGAGGCGCGCTTCCTCCCCCTGCCCGAAGGCACCCTCCTCGGGGCGTCCCGCGACTCCGTGTACGTGGAGGAGACGCTCGACCTCGAACCCGGTGACCACCTGCTCCTGTACACCGACGGACTCGTCGAGGTCCCGGGGGAGGACGTGGCGAAGGGCATGGACCGCCTCGGGCGGGCGGCCGCCGAGGCCATGGGCGGAGGCGCGCCGGACGCGCTGGCGGCGCTCCTGCCCGTCATCCACCCGGCCCGGCGGGACGACGTGTGCGTCCTGGACATCCACCTGCCGCGGGACGCGTAGGCGTCCGAGCCGGCCCGGTCAGCGCTTGGAGATGCGGACCACTCCGGTCTCGGTGCCCTGGTAGAGGGTGCCGTCCGGGGCGGCCGTCCCCCGCATCTGGAGCGGTTCCCAGAGCGTGGTACTCGGCGAGCCGGGCTCCCTCGATCCGCAGATGGGCGCCGTGGTGGTCGACGGTCTTGCCGTCCAGCAGGGTGCGCAGGACCTTCATCACCTCCTCCGTCCGGGCGTAGCGGGCGTCGTGCTCCAACCGGTCCCCGTAGGCGCGCTGTTCGACGGGATCGCCGCCCGTCACCACGTTGAGCGCGAGCCGGCCTCCGGCGAACCTGCGGAAGGCGTCGGCCTGTTGGGCGAGCAGGGTCGGACTGGCGAACCCGGCGCGGAACGCCACGAGGAATCCGGCCTGCTCGGCGGCCCGGGCCACCTGGGACAGGTACGGGATGTCCGCGGGCCACCGGGTGGCGGATCCGGTTCGGCCCTGGACGGCGGTGACGCCGCCGGGATCTCGGCCGTCCCGCCGGTGGGCAGGAACCAGTGGAGCAGTGGAGGGCATTCGGGCATGAGGGGACCCCGTCGAAGCGGCAGTGCGGCACGGGTCACCACCGATGGAGGTGACACGTGAGCGGCAGCGCGGCCGCCACGGCGGGGGCTGGGACGCGTTGCGCACCACCCGCATCGCCCGCCAGATCGCCGACGGCCTGTTCCCCGAGGGCACCGTGCTCCCGGAACGCAACTCCGAACCGGGCTTCGACGTCGGCCCCTGGGGCCGGCTGCCCCCCGCCCAACAGGCCCGCTACGCCCGCTACATGGAGGCGTGCGCGGCGATGGTCGAGAACCTCGACCACAACCTCGGGCGGCTCACCGACACCCTGCGGGCGCTCGGCGAACTCGACGACACCATCGTGGTGTTCACCTCCGACAACGGCGGCACCACCTACACGCCGGGCGAACGGGCCCCGTACGCCCCCGAGGTGGTGGCCCGGGCACTGGGCGAGGCCGCCGCCGCCTTCGAATGAGGACGACGGAGCCGGGGCCGGTGGCGGGACCACCGGCCCGGGCCCTCCTCGGGTGCCGGCTCGTTACATCGGCTCGGGGAAGATGTCGCTGATGCTCCAGGCGACACTGAAGCAGGGCGGGAAGAAGTCGGTCTCCGGCTCGGTCTCCAGTGCCTGTAGCGCGAGGATCTGGCTCATGGATGTTCCTCCTCTTTCTTCTCGGGGTCGTGTCGGTCGGTCATGCATACCTCGGCACGGAGTCGCTCGCTACCGTGCCCAGGTGCTCATGGGGCGCCCGCCGGGTGGTGGGGCGGCCGGGTCGCGAGGAGCGGGCCGGCCAACAGGCGGTGCAGGGCCAGCAGGACACCGGCCCCGCCACTGGACAGGTCGGCGGTGAACCGCTGCGAACCCGCGCCGAGGAAGCGGACGCCGCTCCGGTACGGGACGGCGTACTTCGCCAGGCCGGTCGCGGCGCGTACGGCGTCCTCGCGGGCGGCCTCCGTGCCGGTGAGCTCGGCGTGCCCGGTCAGGAACCAGCCGAGTCCGGCCAGCCCCCGGTACAGGCCGGCTTCCTTCGTGGTGCGGGAGACCCGGATGCCGGCGACCAGCCCCGGCAGCGCCTCGGCGCAGCGTTCGTCCGGCGCGGTGGCCACGTAGCGGGTGAGCACGGCCGCGACCCCGGCCGCGCCCGTGGCCAGGTACGGCATGGCACGGGTGAGTCGCGCGTCGTCGGAGATGGACAGGGCTCCGTCGTCCAGTCGGAAGGTACGGTCCAGCTCCTGGTGGAGCAGCCGGCGGCCCGCCTCCAGCCAACGGGTCTCGCCGGTGTCGCGGGCCAGGCGGTGGAGGAAGAGGGCGAGCCCCGAGCGTCCGTGCAGCAGGCCGCGCGCGTCGTGTTCGCCGAGGCCGGCCCGCCGGTCGGGGGTGCGCAGCAGGGCCTCACCCGCGGCGGCGGCCCGCTCCAGGTGGCCGCTCTCCCCGGTCAGCCGGTGCAGCGCGAGCCAGCCCAGGCCGACCCCGGCCCGCCCGCCGGCCAGGGTGGCGCAGGAGGCGGTGAGCGGGTGCTCGTCGGCGTCTCGGAGCAGGTCGACGGCCTCGTCCGGCAGGCCCAGTTCGGCCAGTACCCGGGCGATGCCGGCCGAGCCCACGAGCAGTCCGGGGGGCAGCGCGGCGCGCTGCGCCAGCGCGTCCCGGCGCAGCCGCTCGCGGATCTCCTCCGGCACTTCGGTCCCGGCGCGGCGCAGGGCGTGTACCACCCCGGCCGTTCCGTAGGCCAGGCACACGTTGTTGGTCCGAAAGGCCTCGGGGGAGGGCGGGAAGGCCCACTCCGGCCGGTAGGCGTCGGCCGTCTCCAGCAGCCCCGCGGCCACCTGCCCGGCCAGCCGGGTGAGGCAGCCACGCGGATCGGCGTCCAACTCGGCGGGCGAGGGCAGCAGACCGGGACCTTCCTGCCGTTGATCCTGCGCCCGGCCCTCCGCCGGGTGAAAGGCGGTGGCCCGCTGCCACAGGTCCGGTGGCGGAGCCACGTCCGCCAGGTCGCGGCGCAGCAGCGCGAGGTTGCCGGGCGCGTGTTCGGCGGTCTCGTGGAACGGCGCCAGGAAGGCGAACGCGACCGCCGACATGCCGTACCGGTCCTGCAGCAGCGGATCGGTGTCCGCCCGGAGCAGGCCGGGCGGCGGGGTGAACCCCGGGGTGCCCATCCCGGAGGGCGCCGCGGACAGCGCCGAGGCCGCCTCGAAGTCCACCAGCCGCACCCCGCCCGACGGGGTGACCAGGACATTGCCCAGGCTGAGGTCACCGAACCGGTAGCCGGCGGCGTGCAGCCGCTCCAGCGAGGCGTCCAGCGCGGCCAGCAGGCGCCGGCACGCCTGGTGGTACGCGGCGACGGACTCGGCCGTGCGGTCGGCGCGGGCCAGCGGGGAGGACCGGCTCAGCCAGCCCACCAGCGGCTGCCCCGCGACGTACTCGGTGACGAGGAAGTCGTGCTCCCACTCCGTGAAGTGGTCCAGCGGCTCCGGGCCCACCCCGGGGGCGGCCGCGTGCAGCTCGCACAGCACGTCGTACTCGTGCCGCAGCCGCTGCTGCGCGTCGGTCCCGTCGAAGACCAGGCCGTTGTGGGCGCGGGCCTCCTTGAGGAAGACGGTGCGGCCGGTCCGCCGGTCCCGGGCCTGGTAGGCGCCGCCGGCGTTGCTCAGGCGCACCGCGCGCGTCACCTCGTAGTCGCGGATCAGGATCGGGCCCGCGTGCGGCGGTTCCTCCTGCTCGACGAAGGGGTCCACGATGCCCGCGGGCAGCTGGAAGGCGGGCAGCCGCGGGTCCACGACCGCACGACCGGAGCCGTCGGTGACCAGCCCCTCCCGGGTGCCGTCGGCGCGCAGCCGGCTGCGGTCACCGAAGGAGCCGTAGCGGTAGTGGACCGTCCGCGAGTCGCGGAACCGCCGGTCGGTGAGGACGTACGGACCCTCCTCTCCGTCGAGCGCGTCGCGCAGGCGTTCCAGCAGGTGGCGGGCGGTCTCCGTGTCCGGCGGGTAGACGGCGCAGAACTTGCCCGACTGGGCCCGCGCGGCGTGTTTGTGATGGAGGAACAGGAAGAAGAACCGGGCGCTCAGGTGCTTGAACGGCACGCCTTCGGAGAAGCAGATCCCGGCGACCGTGTCGAGCACGTGCTGCGCCCGGTCCAGCCGCGCCGACACGTGGATCTTCCAGCCCTGCTCGGCGAGCCCGGTCCGCGGACTTCCCCACACGGTCCAGATGCCCTGGGAGGCCCCGCGCACGCCCGGCGGCACCTCGCCGGGAGCGAAGCGCGGCCCGGGGTCGGCCACCGAGGTCAGCGGCAGGTAGTACTCCCGGTCCGCGAGCGCCTCGCCGAAGCCTTCGAGCACGGCATCTCCTCGCCGGGTGGTGGTGGGAGGCCAGCTTCGCCGTGGGCGGTCGAGCGATGGTGGTGCGCCGGGCTCACCGGCGGACCACCGTCATCGCGTTCGTACGGGGTTCAGTGCTCGCAGAGCGAGAATTCCCGTTCGTAGAGCTGCTCGTTGTGCTCGTCGACGAAGAACTTCCGTTCCCGCATGAGCTGTTCGCGGTACTCCTCGGCCTGTTCGAGCGTCATGGTGGAGGTGTCGGACCACGGCTGCTGTGGTGGCACGTCGGACGTCGAGACGATCTTCTGGTCCGGGTCGACCAGGAAGAACGCGAGGATCTTGCGATGCCCCGGGCGGGTGGCGTCCGCGAGGCGGAACGATCCGACGCGGTGCTGGAGGACGTTCGGGAACGCCAGGCAGCGGCCCGCCGGAGTCGATGCCGATCCCAGCACCTGATTCAGCGCGTCTTCGTCCTCCAGGCCGTAGACCTCGCGCACACCGTTGTCGTCGCTCTGTTCGTAGTCCGGGTCGTCGAGCGCCGCCCGGAAGCTCAGCCGGCTCTCGGTGATGTTCTCGTTGTCCCAGTAGTAGAGGCCGGTCGAGACGATCCGCTCGTTCAACATCCCCTCGACGTGCCAGGAACCGCCGGCGTACTCGGGCTTCTCCGGCGTGAGGTGGATCGTGGCGAGCTTGACGATGACCTGGAGCCCGCGGCCGCGCAGGTCGACCCGGGCGGACGCGTCCGGCGACTCCGGCGGGGTGAAGGTCGGGGCGTCCGGGATGACCGGCCGGCGGTTCTCCCACCAATCGTCCTGGGCCGTCTCGTACGCACGGACCGCTGCCGCGTACTCCTCGGCATCGGCGTAGGAGTCCCTGTCCGGATGCTCCGGCTCCGAGTCGTACCACCCGTAGGGATCGACGTCGATCCTCGGGGGTCGCGGATGGCGCAGGTCGGTGAGCACGTTCTCCAGCAGCGGAAGCATCCGTCCGAACAAGACCGGCAGGACGGCGGCCAGTTCGCTGTGGATCTCGGGATGGACGTTGTTGACGTACGAAAGGAACGCCACCTCGCCGTCGGCGCTCACGTCGACGTCCGTGGGCAGCCACTGGAACTTCTCGGAGAACTCGTACTTCGAGTAGTGGTTCGTCGGGTTCCGCCAAGCCCGCTCGGGCGCGCCGCTCACCTCCCGGACCAGGCAGAACAGCGAGGGGTGAACCAGGTCCAGCACCTGGCCGTCGGATCCGGGATGCCAGTCCCGCTCCGCTTCGGGAACCTCTTCCAGAACCCGAACCGCCTCCCGCAGTCGGGACCGGAGCCCGTCGTCGACCAGAGTGTCCGACTGCCACACCCCGTCGACGGCGGACACCTCGACTCCGGTTCGCCCGTCCCGCAACGCCGCGTAGTGCACGAGTTCGTCCAGCACGTAACGCACCTGCGCTTCGCTGAGCCCCTGGGCGACCGCCTCCCGCGTCCACTTCGAGACGATGGCGGCATCGTTGACCTTGTCGAACCACCCGGCCTTCGCCCGAATGTGCGAGCTGCACTCCATCATCTGAACTTCCCGCAGCGTTCGGGGCGTTGCGAACGGTATGGAACGGGACGAATGAAAGGGCAGCGGGAAGGGAGACATGCCGGACAATTCTCTTGACCCTCCGAGTCGGTGTGCGGTGGTTGGGAAGGCTACTCCAGCCCACCGACACCACACCCGCACTCCGCGGCCGCCCCTGGAAGTAGCCGAGCTTCTCGGGGGAGCAACTGGTCGGGTTGTTCTCCGTCTCCTGGTGGTACGGCGGCCGCACCTGGGCTGACCAGTGGCAACGACAGTTGGTCTGCCTCTTCGGCCTGGCTTGGGCCGGGAATGGCCCGGATCCCGGTCCGAGCGTCCCGGCGCGGAGGGGATGGGAGTGGGTGAGGTGGTCCGAGAAAGGGAGGTGGAGGCACCGCTCGCCGGGTCGGCCCGCGGGCGCGGGCCCGGCCGGGCGAGCGGGGAATGCGGTGGAGCGGTCGCCGAGGCGGACGGCCGCCCCGGTCACGCAGCGGCTAGGACGCCTTCGGCCACGTGAACCTTCCCGCCCGGTGGGCCCAGGCCACGAGGCCCGTGAAGACGGCTGCCACCCCGCCCAGCACCATGACGGTGGAGGGCGAGGAACGGTCGAGGACGGCTCCTCCGGCCAAGGCCCCGAAGGAGATGGTTGCCTGGAAGGAGGCGGTGAAGAGGACGGAGGACGCCTCGGGGGAGTCGGGGGCGGCCTTCGAGAACCACGTCTGGGAGCAGACCGGGACGGCGCCGTAGGCGACGCCCCAAACGACGAGCAGCGCCACCGCGCCGGCGTCCGACCGCCCCAGGACGGGCAGGAGCAGGGTCGCGGCCGCGATCATGGCGGCCGCCGTGGCGAAGGTGGATCGCGGATGACGTCCCACCGTGGATCCGCCGAGGAAGTTGCCGGCGATGCCGGCCGCTCCGTAGATGAGCAGGTAGACCGTGATGAGACCCGAACCGGCGTGGGTCGTCTGCTCCAGGAACGGGGTGATGTACGTGTACGTGCCGAAGTGGGCGAGCACGACGAGGAAGGTCATGACCAGGGCGAAGCGGGTGTTGACCCTCCGCAGCACGCTGCCGAGGACATCGAGGCGCGTCGCCTGGTCCGAAGGGAGCGGCGGGACGACTGCGAGAAGCAGCACGAGGACGGCCAGCGTGAAGCCGCCCATGACGAGGAACGCCGTCCGCCAGCCCGCGATGTCGCCGATGAACGTGCCCAGCGGTACTCCGAGTACGGAGCCGAGCGGAACGGCGGAGAAGATCACCGAGGTCGCGCGCCCCACGGACTCGGCCGGAACCAGCTGAGCGGCGAGTCCGGCCCCGATGGACCAGAAGCCGCCGATGGTGACGCCCACCATGACGCGGGAGATCAGGACCAGCCAGTAGCTCGGCGCGGCGGAGGCAAGGAAGTTGGCCAGCGACAGCAGAAGGATGAACACGCCCAGCATGACCCGCCGGTCGATACGTCCTGTGGCCACCGTGACCACAGGGGCCGAGACCGCGGCGAGGAATCCTGGCATGGTCATCATGAGACCGGCCATTCCGTCCGAAACGGTGAAACTCGATCCGATCGACGTGAGGAGGCCGATCGGAAGGATTTCGGTCGTGACGATGGAGAAGATTCCCAACATTATCGAAATGACGGCCGGCCAGGAGGTGAAAGGCGAGCGGTCCGGCGATGAGAGGGATTGGGCAGAAGAGGTGGTTGCCGTGGACATGGATCCCGTCCTGAGTTGAGCATCACATGGAGAGCGTGACCTCTAGTCCAGCAGGACCGGGCACCATATTCTGGCGGATTACCGACGCCGACAACCGACCCCACGAGATGCCAAGAGCGGCCGGGGGTGCGCACGCGGAGTCACCTGTTCCAGCGTTTCCGCCGTTTTCGATGGTGTCCTGTGTTCTCCCGCGTCGGTCCGACGAGGCCGTCCGTTGAATTGAGGAGACGACCGCCCGGCCGCGGCTCAGCTGTCTCGGCAGTCTTGGCCTCGGCGCATCCTTCATGATCGGGAGTTACACCGAACGTTGTCCGGACCGCTGAGGCTCTAGAACAATCCAAGCTTCTTCGGGCTGTACGAAACCAAAACGTTCTTCGTCTGCTGGTAGTGCTCCAGCATCATCTTGTGCGTCTCACGGCCGATGCCCGACTGCTTGTAGCCTCCGAAGGCGGCATGCGCCGGGTACGCGTGGTAGCAGTTGGTCCAGACGCGGCCCGCCTGGATCGCGCGGCCGGCGCGGTACGCCGTGTTGATGTCGCGGGTCCAGACGCCCGCGCCCAGGCCGTACGACGTGTCGTTCGCGATCCGCACGGCGTCGTCGAAGTCCTGGAAGGAGGTCACCGACACCACCGGGCCGAAGATCTCCTCCTGGAAGATCCGCATGCGGTTGTCGCCCTCGAAGACCGTCGGCTCGACGTAGAAGCCGCCGGCCAGGTCCCCGCCGTGGTCGATCCGGGCGCCGCCGGTCAGGATCTTCGCGCCCTCCTGGCGGCCTATCTCCACGTACGAGAGGATCTTCTTCAGCTGCTCCTCCGAGGCCTGCGCCCCGATCATCGTGTCCGTGTCCAACGGGTGCCCCGGCACGATCAGTTCGGTGCGGGCGACGGCCGCGTCGAGGAAGTCCCCGTACCGGCCGCGCTCGATGAGGGCGCGCGACGGGCTCGTGCACACCTCGCCCTGGTTGAGGGCGAACATCGTGAAGCCCTCCAGGGCCTTGTCGCGCAGGTCGTCGTCCGTCGTCCAGATGTCGTCGAAGAAGAGGTTCGGGCTCTTGCCGCCGAGTTCGAGGGTGACCGGCTTCAGGTGCTCCGCCGCGTACTGCATGATCAGACGGCCCGTCGAGGTCTCCCCGGTGAAGGCGATCTTCGCGACGCGCGGGCTGGACGCCAGCGGCTTGCCCGCCTCCTCCCCGAAGCCGTTCACGATGTTCACCACGCCCGGCGGCAGCAGGTCCGCCACCAGGCTCAGCCAGTAGTGGACGGAAGCCGGGGTCTGCTCGGCCGGCTTGAGGACCACCGTGTTTCCGGCCGCCAGGGCCGGGGCCAGCTTCCAGACCGCCATCAGGATCGGGAAGTTCCACGGGATGATCTGCCCGACCACGCCGAGCGGCTCGTGGAAGTGGTAGGCCACCGTGTCGTCGTCGAGCTGGCTGAGCGCCCCCTCCTGCGCGCGCAGCGCACCCGCGAAGTAGCGGAACTGGTCGATGGCCAGAGGGAGATCGGCCGCCAGCGTCTCGCGGATCGGCTTGCCGTTCTCCCACGTCTCCGCGACGGCGAGGGCCTCCAGGTTCTGCTCCATGCGGTCCGCGATGCGCAGCAGGAGGGTCGAGCGTTCGGCGACCGAGGTACGGCCCCAGGCGGGCGCGGCCGCGTGCGCCGCGTCCAGGGCCCGCTCCACGTCCTCCGCGCTGCCGCGCGCGACCTCCGTGAAGGGCTGCCCGGTCACGGGGGAGGGGTTTTCGAAGTACCGGCCGCCGGCGGGCCCGACGTACTCGCCGCCGATGAAGTGGTCGTAGCGGGACGCGTACGACATGAGCGACCCCTCGGTACCGGGCGCAGCGTAACGGGCCATGTGTCCTCCCCTTGCCGGGCGCCGGCCGCCCTCGGACAGCGCTCCGGGGGAGGCTAGGAGCGGACAGGTTGCGGATACGTTGCACGCCTCGGCGGGTGCCGGTGCGCGCGTACGGCGTCCACGCGCGCGCCCAGTTCACGGTCCAAGGCGCGTACGCGGGCCAGCGCGGCCGACCGGTCCTCCGGCGGCAGCGCCGAGGCGAGGGCCCGCCACGCCTCCCGATCGTCCGCGCCCCACGCACTGCACACCCAGTCGGTCAGCAGCCCCGCGTCGGCCCGGGCGATCAGGGCGGCCCGCGCCTGCTCCTCGATCCTGCGGCGCAGCCGGACGATGCCGGGAGCCGTGGAAGCGGGCAGCAGGGGCCCGGGGTAGTGGTGGAGGGCGGCCGAGACCGCGCCCGCCGCCAACTGCCGGGTCAGCGTGATGAAATCGGCGGCGAGCGGGACGGCCGTGCGGTACGGGCGGGACAGCGGCGCCGAGGGCCCCAGCACGGCACGCAGCCGGGACATCTCGGCGCGCAGGGTGACGGGGGACACCGACTCGTCCTCGTACAGGGCGATCGCCAGCTCCTCGCCCGACAGGCCCCCGGGATGGTGCGCCAGCAGGGCCATGATCTCGCTGTGCCGCCGGCCGAGCCGCACCCGGCGCCCGCCCGTGATCAATAGTGCCTCGTCCAGACCCAGGGCGGTCAGGGTGTCCGCGGCGGCCGGCGGGCCCGGTTCCAGCAGGGCCAACTGGGCCTCCGCCGCCCGCGCCACCGCCCGTACCAGGGCCAGCGAATGGGGGTGGGCCAGTCCGTCGCCGCCGGTGATGTCCACCGCGCCCAGCAGCCCTCCCGTCCGCGGATCCCGCACCGGGGCCGCCGCACAGGTCCACGGGTGCACCCGCCTGCTGAAGTGCTCGGCCCCGAAGACCTGCACGGGCTCGCCGAGCGCCACCGCCGTCCCGGGAGCGTTGGTTCCCATCGCCGTCTCCGCCCAGCGGGCGCCCGGGACGAAGCCGAGCCGCTCCGCGCGCCGCAGCGTGGCCGGCTCCCCCTCCACCCACAGCAGGCTGCCCCGCGCGTCGCACACGGCGAGCAGGTGCGCCCCGTGCGCCGCGACCTCCCCGACGAGTTCCCGGAACAGGGGCATCACCCGGGCCAGTGGATGCTCCGCACGGTAGGAGCTCAGCTCCCGCTCCGCCAGCTCCATCCGGGGCGCGCACTCCGGGCTGACCCGGGCCCGCGCACACCGCCGCCAGGACCTCGCGATGACCGCCCGCACCGGCGCCTCGACCCGTCCGTCCCGGGTGAACACGGCGTGGGCGCGCCGCAGTTCGCGCGTGCGCTCGGCGGGATCGGCCCCGCCCGGCAGCGCCGGCGACGGATCGTCCATGTCACCCTCCCGTGGTGCCGCGGTACCCGGAGCGCCCCCATCGTCGTCCCGGTGCCGGGACCCGGCAAGCGGTGCGTCGGCCAGTACGTCGGCGGGGCCGGGCCGAAACAGCCGGTGCCGAGGGCGGCAGGGCGGCGAGGGCGGCGAGGGAGGCCAGGGAGGCGAGGGCGGCCAAGGGGCCGCCGGGCGTCACCCGGTGTCCAGGGTCGCCCACGCCGAAGCCGGATCCGGGGCCGACGGGCCCGCCGGGCACCACCGGCCCGCCTCGCGGCGGTACGGCCACCAGCGGCCCTCGCGGCCCAGCCGCAGCTGACGGTCGGCGACCGACCCGGACGCCCGGGACGCCTCGGACGCCCCCGACGCCCCCGACGCCTCGACCACCTCGGTCCAGCGGGCGCGGATCCGGCGCAGCACCGGAGCCCGCTCGTCCGCCCAGGCCGCTCCCAGCGTGGCGCGCGCCCGCGCCAGGGTCGCCCGGTCCGGCGCCCAGTCGTCCTCCAGTGCCGCCAGCGCGGGCGGCCCGCCGAAGCCCCAGGCCCGGACGGCCAGGTCCATGGCGGCCCGGTCGCGTCCCGTGGCCGCCGCCAGACGGGAGCGGACCCGGAGATCCGAGGCCTCGGCCGTGAGGCGTACGGCGTCTTCGGCCGCGGTCAGCGGGGCCGTCGGCGCGCGATCGGCGTGACCCGGAGCCAGGGCCAGGGCGAGCAACCGGTACGCCTCGTTCGCGGCCGCCTGGGCGAGGAACTCCACCGCGTCCACGTCGAGTTCCGGCTCGGAGCCAGGCCCGGAATCCGGCTCGGTACCGGTGTCCAGCGTCGGCGGCTGGCCCGGTGCCCCCGGCAGCCCCGGCGGCGGGGGCAGGGGCGGCAGGCTCCCCGCCACCGCGAACGCGTCCGCCGCGGGGAGACCGGCGTCGACGGGCACCGGCCGGGCGCCGCCGCGATCCCCGGCCCCCGCCGTGCTGCGGGTCTCCAACTGCGCCACCAGCTCCCGTTCGCCGCGCCCGCGCAGGAGCAGCAGTACGAAGGGGTCCTGGTCCAGCAGTCGCGCCACCTGGTAGCAGAGCGCCGCCGAGTGCGGGCAGTGGTCCCACTCGCCGCAGTCGCAGCGCGGGTCGAGGTCCCCCATGCCCGGCAGGAGCTCGACCCCGGCGGCCGCCGCGTCCTCCGCCAGCTCAGGCGGCACCTCCCGGTCCAGCAGCGCCGCGATGTACCCCGACTCCGCGGCCGCCGATCCCAGCAGCCGGTCCCATTGCGCCGCGGTGAACTCCTGCACCAGCACGTCCGTCCGGTACGCCGTCCCGTCACGGTCGCGCACCACGGCCGTGAGCCCGCCCGGGCGCACCGACACGGCACCCACCGCACCCGAACGCGCGTACCGGCGGCCCGCCTTGATCTGCTCCCCGTCGAGCGCGCCGTCCTCCAGGGCGCTCAGCCAGGACCGTCCCCACCAGGTGTGCGCGAAGCCGCGGCCGGGGGAGGGCGGCAGCGCGGGGAAGGTCTTCTCTTCGTTCCCGGTCACCGCTCACTCCCCAAGGTCGGCCGCAGCGCCACGAGTTCGGCCAGTTCGGCGTCGGTCAGTTCGGTCAACGCGGCCTCGCCGCCCGCGAGAACGGCATCGGCGAGTTCCCGCTTGCGCTCCAGGAGCCGCGCGATCCGCTCCTCGACGGTTCCTTCGGCGGTGATGCGGTGGACCTGGACGGGCTGGGTCTGGCCGATCCGGTAGGCGCGGTCGGTGGCCTGCTCCTCCACGGCCGGGTTCCACCAGCGGTCGAAGTGGATGACGTGCCCGGCACGCGTGAGGTTCAACCCGGTGCCGGCCGCCTTGAGGGACAGGAGGAAGACGGGGACCTCGCCCGCTTGGAACTCGTCCACGAGCTCCTCGCGGCGCGCCACCGGCGTCCCGCCGTGCAGGAGTCGCGTCGCGATCCCGCGGCCCGCCAGGTGCCGCTCCAGGATCCTGGCCATCGCCACGTACTGCGTGAAGACGAGGACCGATCCGCCCTCGGTGAGGATCGTGTCGAGGAGTTCGTCGAAGAGCTCCAGCTTGCCGGAACGCGAGGCGCCGTCCTCGGATCCCCGGTCCCCGGGGCCGTGCTCCCTCGCGTAGTGCGCTGGATGGTTGCAGATCTGCTTGAGGGAGGTCATCAGCTTGACCACCAGCCCGCGCCGCTCCATTCCGTCCGCTTCGGAGATCGCGGCGAGGGTCTCGCGTACGACGGCCTCGTAGAGCGCGGTCTGCTCACGGCTCAGCGAAACGGTGTGGTCCGTCTCGGTCTTCGGCGGGAGCTCGGGCGCGATGCCCGGATCGGTCTTCTTGCGGCGCAGCAGGAACGGCCGTACGAGCGCGCCGAGTCGGGCCGCCGCACGGGGGTCGCGGCCGCTCTCGACGGGCTCGGCGTAGCGGGTGCGGAAGGTGCCGAGGCGGCCGAGGAGCCCGGGGGTGGTCCAGTCGAGGACGGCCCAGAGCTCGGAGAGGTCGTTCTCGACGGGCGTGCCGGTGAGGGCCACCCTGGCCGGGGCGGGGATGGTGCGCAGGGCCTTGGCGGTCGAGGAGTGCGGGTTCTTGACGTGCTGGGCCTCGTCGGCGACGACCATGCCCCAGCGGACGGCGGCGAGTACGGGTGCGTCCACGCGCATCGTGCCGTAGGTGGTGAGGACGAAGCCGGAGGTGAGCCCCGACAGTTCGCGGCCGGTGCCGTGGAAGCGGCGCACCGGGGTGCCGGGCGCGAACTTCTCGATTTCCCGCTGCCAGTTGCCGAGCAGCGAGGCCGGGCAGACCACGAGGGTCGGCCCGGTGCCGGGGTCCTGGCGGCCCCGGTGCAGGTGGAGCGCGATGAGGGTGACGGTCTTGCCGAGGCCCATGTCGTCGGCGAGGCAGGCACCGAGGCCGAGCGAGGTCATCCGGGCGAGCCAGCGCAGGCCCCGCAGCTGGTAGTCGCGGAGGGTGGCCTTGAGCTCCGGGGGCGCGTCGAAGTCCTCTGCGTCCTCTCCGTACTCGTGGTTCTCGGCGTCCTCTGCGCCCTCGTGGTCCTCGCGTCCCCCGGGCCCGTGCGGTTCGGCGGCGAGCCGTGCCCGCAGCCGCTCCAGGGGGCCGGTGGCCTCCACCTCGACCGGCTTGCCGTCGAGTTCGGCCGACCCGGTGAGTACGGCTGCCAGCGCGTCCGGCGCCGCGAGCTCTCGGCCCTGCCTGGCGCGGGCCCGGCGGGCGGCGGCGGGGTCGACCAGGACCCACTGGTCGCGGAGCCGGACCAGGGGGCGCTTCGACTCGGCGAGCCGGTCGAGTTCGGCGGGCGTCAGGTCGCCGAGGCCGCCGAGGGCGTGGCGCCAGGTGAAGGAGAGCAACGCGCCGGGGGAGAGCAGACCGGTGGGGAGGGAGGCCCCCGCGTGTTCGGGGGAGGCGACGACGGCGCGGGCGCCGAGTTCCCGGGCGAGCCCGCGTGGCCAGTGCACCCGCACGCCGTCGGCGGCGAGCTCGGCGGCGGCTTCGCCGAGCAGCTCCGTGACCTCCTCGTCGGCGAGCTCCACGGCGTCCGGCACGGCGGCGCTCAGCAGCGGGGTCAGCGGGGGCCACAGCCGGGCGGCACGGCGCAGGGCCCGCAGCGCGTCCATCCGGGCACCGGGCGGGAACGCGGCCGCGGCGGCACCCGAGCCTCCCCAGACGTCGGCGGCGTCGGCGACCAGCGCGGAATCGGCCGCGCCGTGCATCTGCAGGACGGCACGGAACGCGGGAGCCCGGTCCGGAGCGTCCAGGGGTCCGACGAGCTCGATCCGCAGGGAGATGCGCACCCCCGCGTCGTGGCCCGCGGCCACTTCGGAGGCCCACCCGCGCAGGGCGGGGTACAGCCTCGGCGGGCGGTCGGCGTAGGCGGGACCGCCGGCGGCCGCGGGCGCGGCGGGAGAACGGGGCAGGGTGTCGGCGACGGCGTCGAGGAACGCGCGCAGCAGCGGCTCCGGGGTGGGCAGCAGGGGCGGTCCGTCCGCGTTCAGGGGTACGCAGTGGGCGGCCGGCGGCATGGCGGCGGCCAGCTCCCGGACCGCGGCGAGGTCCGCGGCCTCCAGCGGCCCCATCCGCCAGGCGTCGTGGCCGGCGGGGCTCAGGCCGGGCAGCAGTCGGCCACGGGCCGCGAGGTGCAGGGCCAGCAGCGCGGCGGCGCCCCAGAACGCGGCAGCCGGGGCAGGGGTCGCGGCGGGCGGCGAGACGGCGGCCCGGGCGCGGGTGAGCAGGGGCAGGGCCACGTCGACGGGGAGCACGAGCGCGGTCACGGCGGTCCGGCGCAAGTCGGCGGTGACGACGGTGAGCTCCTCGAACCCGCCCGCTCCGGAACCGGTGTCGGTGACGGCGACGGCGTCGGCGACGGCCCGGAGGGACTCGCCGTCGGGCCGCCAGAGGCCCATCCGGCCGCTGCGACCCGGCTCACCGGGCGCGCCGGGCAGGAAGACGAAGGAGCAGTGGACGAGGTCGGGGGTCTTGGGCAGCACGCATCCCTCAAACTTGACTACCGGGGCACAGGGCCGTCGAGAGTACCCGACCGGCGGCCTCCGGGACGGGACACCGGGCTGTCGTACCCCCTTCCCGGAGTCCGGGAACGCGCGGGCGGGGCCGGGCGTTGAGGGGGTAGTGGTCGACCACAGGAGGAGGTGTCCGCATATGTCCAATCGCGGAAAGGTCGCGGTTGCCGGTGTCGTGGCAGCCATCGTGTTGTTCTGGAGCGTCGGGTTCTGGGCGGGACTGCTGGTCCTGATCGGTGTGCCGACCGCCGCCTACCTCCTGCTCGACCCTTCGCAGCGCCGTCGTCTCCGGGGAGTGTCCCGGAAGCAGATAGGCCGTTGACCTGGCTGACGCCTCTGAGCCGCTGACCGTGCTCGCCCCTGAACCCGCTGCCGACGGGTACGACCCGGACTCCGCTCACCCCACCCGGACTCCGCTCGCCTCACGCGGAGTCCGGCACGGCTTGCCGGGTCAGGCTGCGTTGCGTGCGGCGACGGGGAGGAAGTCGGCTTCGAGGAGCATCTGGGACGCGTGGTCCACGAGGTGGCGGAGCACCGCCGAGTAGGCCTGGTCGCCGCCCAGTTCGTCCAGGATGCGGTGTGCCTCGGCGCGGAAACCGTCGATCTCCGCCTGGTACCGGCCGAGGGTGACGGGCGTCCGTAGGAGGGACGCGAGTTCCACCCTGGCCGCGGCCGAGCGGCCCGCGACGGCGCTCAGGCCGAGGATGCGCTCCCTGGTTCCGATGGGCGCGTCCTCGAGGACGGAAGCGAGGAGGTACGTCACGGTGCCGTTGAGCAGATCCTCGTCACGACCGGAGCGGATGTCCTCCTGGTCGTTGAATAGCTGCCACAGAATTCCGAATGTGTAGCCGAATTCCCGCCAGAGCTCCACCCTCTTCGCAGTCGTTCCCGACAGGATCGCGGCCATGGCCGTGATCATCGCGAAAGGTGCTCCGGATTTTCCGCGGTACGTCTGGATCACCGAGGCGCGCGACGCTTTTCCGACTTCTCCGCGCATGTCGCCTATCTGCCCGTCGACACCGATGGTCCAGCCGTTCAAGATCTCCGTCACCAGTGCGCTGCGCGCCGATTCCGGGACCTTTTGATCCAGAACGATCCGAATGGGAAGGGCGTTTCCGGTGACGACGGAGGCGAGCAGGGCCTCGTTCTCGGTGAGCTCGCCCCAGATCCGCGCGCCGTTCGCGTCGGCGAGATCGTCCAGGTAGCAGGCCGAAGTCCAGCACAGCAGGTGGACGGCGGACAGCGGCATGGCCGGCCGGGGATCGCCCGTCTCGATGCCGTGCGTGAGCAGCGGCAGCACTGAAAGGGGATGCCTGAGTTTGCGGTGTTCCAGGAGCTTGGCCACAGAGTTCCGTGTGCTGCTCGCATGCGGTTCGAGTCGCTCCAGAGCGGTTTCGATCTCCGCATCGATTTCCCGAGAGAATTGCCGGTGCAGGTCCAGGTACGACGTGCAATTCATGAGATCGGCCTCCGTCAAGGAGAAGACCCAAAGGGGGAGGTGATTTCCCTTCGAGTCGGTCGGGTCAGTGACGTGGCTGATTCGATCATTACGCAGGGAGGGGATCCAGAGCGATTTCCGGCCCGGACGGCCGGATTCCAGCGGCGAGCCGTTTGTCGGTGATCGCCGATCGCCGATCGCCGATCGCCGATCGCCGATCGCCGAACACCGACCGAGCCGGCGCCGCACGGCCGCCGGTCTGGCGCCCGCGCACGGACGCGGGCCGCCGGCCTGGGGCCTGTCTTGGGATCCGGCCCTAGTAGTAGCCGCGCATCAGGGCCGTCGCCCATTCCGGCTGCCGCAGCTCGCCGCGGGGCCCGAACTCGGCCATGTACGGCTTGAGATCGAGTACAGGAGTGCCGTCCACCGCGTCGAGGCCCTCCACGTGCACGTCCAGGCCGTCCACCTTCACCAGCCGGCAGCGCGAGAGCCCCAGGCGGTTCGGCCGGTTCTTGCCGCGCTGCGCGAAGATCCCGACCAGCGGCCAGTCCGTGTTGCCGCGCGGATGGCGGGCGCCCGTCTCGATCTTCCCCACGGGCACCCGGTCGAAGTGGTACACCACCTCGACGTGCGAGAAGTCCTCCAGGCCGAACAGTGCCTCCGGGCCGAACCGCAGGGAGTCCAGGCGGATCACCGCCGTCTCGCGCCCCCAGTCGTCGTCGAGCACCTCCGCGCGGCCGCCCACGACCACGCCCACCGGCTCCGATTCCACCATCGTCTCTCCCCTCGTGTCACCGCTCCCGCCCGCGCCCGGTGCCCGCCCCCTGGCAGGGACTCAGGCCGGGCGCACCGCGACGCGGTCCAGCGCCGCCAGCAGTTGCGGAAGATCGTGATCGCCCTCTTGGGGGACGGTGAGGACCTCGCTCGGCTCCTCGTCCAGCAGGACGAAGGCGGCGTCCTCGCCCTCGGTTCCTCCCGTGCGGGCCACCAGCGACCAGCCCGGCCCGTCCACCCGCAGCGTCCGGGCGCCCTCGCCTGCGAAGGAGGACCGGACCCGGCCGGGCGGCGGTGGGGTCCGCGTGTACCCCGCGGCATCCTCCAGTGCCCGCGCGAGCCCGGGGTGCGCGGCTGCGGCCGCCCCGCCGTCCGTCGCCACCCGCTCGCGCC
Source organism: Streptomyces sp. NPDC002467 (assembly GCF_042889825.1). Classification (NCBI taxonomy): domain Bacteria; kingdom Bacillati; phylum Actinomycetota; class Actinomycetes; order Kitasatosporales; family Streptomycetaceae; genus Streptomyces; species Streptomyces sp. NPDC002467. Next base: position 44,789 of record NZ_JBIARJ010000006.1, read on the forward strand.
AGTCGGCCCACTCCCGCGCGATCTGGTCCGCGCCCATCCGCCGCTGGACCGGCCCCCACGCCTCGGCCGACGGCGGCGCCAGCGGCACGCGTCCGGTGCCGTCCGCGCCCTGCTCCGGATCGTGCGGCTCCGGTATCCCCGTCGCCGCCACCGAAAGCTCCAGCGGCCAGCCCGCCAGCGAGATCACGATGCTCCGCTCGTCGGGGGACAGGTCGTACTCCATGCCGCAGTCCCAGGAGGCGATCGCCGCGGCCACCAGTGAGACGTCGTCCACGACGACCGTCCAGCGCGCGCCCTCCTCGTCCTGGCCCAGGACCAGCCCGTAACCCTCCCCGGCCGGGGCCACGCCCAGCAGGGAGCAGGCCTCCGCGAAGTCGTCGCCCAGGATGGTGGGGAACTGTGCGGGGGTCAGCAGTACGGCGGTCAGCACGTACAGCGAACCGCCACCCTCGTCGTCGGACACCTGGCCTCCCGGAGCTCTCTCGTCGGCCGCACCTTAACCAGCCGGTAACCCACCCGTCGAGAGCCTGCGGGTGACGATTTCCAAGCCCGCCACCTGCACGTAGAGTTGGCAGCCCGCCACAGAAAGGGATACCCGGTGCAGCGTTACGACCGGCTGAGGGAGATCCTCCGGCTCGATCCCGACAAGGACTTCCTCGCCATCTACCGGCTCACCGCCACCTACGAGTTCCCCTGGGACTTCACCCGCGCCCTGGAGCTCGCGCTCTTCCGCACCTACGCGGTTCCCGCCATCGGCCGCCTGCTGGCCGAGACGGCAGAGTTCACCGACCGCCCGCAGAAGCGCTACGACGACACGGCGTTGCTCCTCGACGCCGTCGTCGAGCACGGATTCCAGAGCGAGACCGCGCGCACGGCGATCCGCCGCGTCAACCAGATGCACCGCGCCTACGACATCACCAACGAGGACATGCGCTACGTGCTGTGCACTTTCGTGGTGATTCCGGCGCGTTGGATGGACGCCTACGCCTGGCGCCCGATGACGCACCACGAGCGCCGCGCGACCGCGAACTACTACGCCGAACTCGGTCGACACCTGGGCATCACGGACATCCCGGGCTCCTACGAGGAGTTCGAGGAGACCCTGAACGCCTACGAGGACGCCCACTTCGGCTGGGACGAGGGCGGCCGCAAGGTCGCCGACTCCACCATCGGCCTGATGGCCTCCTGGTACCCGGCGCCGCTCGCCCCCGCCGTGCGCGCACTGAGCCTCTCGCTCCTCGACGAGCCGCTGCTGGCCGCCTTCCGCTACGAGAGCCCCCGCCCGCGGGTCAAGCGGCTGATCCGGGGCGCCCTGAAGCTGCGCGGCCGAGCCGTCCGGCTGCTGCCCCCGCGCAAGGCCCCGCACTACGCCCGGCAGAACCCGGAGATCAAGGGCTACCCGCACGGCTACGACGTCGGCGAGCTCGGCACGTTCCCGGTGCCCGGCGCGAGCGGCTGCCCGGTGCCGCATCCCCGCCGGCCCGCGGGGGCGGAGGCTCAGCCGCCCTCGTGACGGCGGACGGCCACGACCAGGAAGCGGGCGTCCTCGTCGGCGTACGAGGTCACGTCCCAGCCGGAACCGGCCAGCAGCGGGCGCAGGTTGTGCTCGGCCCGCAGGTCGCCCGGGGTGAGTTCGCGGCCGTGGCGCGCGGCGAGGGCCGCCCGCCCGATCGGATGGAAGAGCGCGAGCCGGCCGCCGGGTCGGACCACCCGGGCCAGTTCCCGCAGGTTCGCGGCCGGCTCGGGCAGGTGGGCGATCAGCCCGGCGGCGAACACCGCGTCGAGCACCTCGTCGCGCAGCGGCAGCCGGGCCACGTCGGCGAGCAGGAGGGTGCCCTCGGAGGCCCGTCCCGCCCGCCGCGCCTCGGCCAGCATCTGCGGGGTGAGGTCCGCGCCCAGCACCGTCCCGGTGGGTCCCACGGCGGCCCGTAGCGCGGTCAGGGCCCGGCCGGTGCCGCAGCCGGCGTCGAGCACGCGGTCCCCGGGCCGCAGTCCGAAATCGGCGACGGCGGCCCGGAACGCGGGGCCGTCCCCGGGGAACTTGCCGTCCCAGCCGGACGCGCGGGACCCGAAGAATTCCCGGACGTGCGTGTGGTCTTCGCTCATGCGCCCATGATCCCCCACCCGGCACCCCTGCGGTGCGTGCGCAAGGTGGTACGCGGCGTGATCGGAGACGAACGTATCTCTGTCATATTCCAGCAGTTCCAGCTGCTTTCGAAATGCGCCCCTTGTTCGTGGGCTCACCCGGACTAGCGTCCGGTGGCCATGGGACACCTGGACCACGCAGCCTATGGCTGGCTGACACCCGTGCTGTCATACGTGATGGCCTCGATCGGCGCCGCCCTCGGGCTGCGCTGCACCGTCCGCGCGCTCGCCGCCACCGGACCATCCCGCCGCAACTGGCTCCTCACCGCGGCCTCCGCCATCGGCACCGGCATCTGGACGATGCACTTCGTCGCGATGCTCGGATTCGACGTCACCGGCACCGAGATCCACTACAACGTGCCGCTCACCATCCTCAGCCTGCTCGTCGCCGTACTCGTCGTCGGCGCCGGGGTCTTCGCCGTCGGCTACGGAAGGCAACGCGGCCGCTCCCTCGTCCTCGGCGGCCTCACCACCGGCCTCGGCGTCGCCAGCATGCACTACCTGGGCATGGCGGCCCTGCGCCTGCACGGACACGTCTCGTACAAGCCGGTCACCGTCGGCCTCTCCGTCGCCATCGCCGTCGTCGCGGCCACCGCCGCCCTGTGGGCCGCGCTCAACATCAAGTCGCCGCTCGCCGTCGCGGGTGCCTCGCTCGTCATGGGCGCCGCGGTCAGCAGCATGCACTACACCGGGATGATGGCGGTCCGCGTCGCCGTCACCCCCTCGGACGCGGCCCTGCCCGGCGCCACGGCCATGCAGTTCATCTTCCCCCTCGCCGTCGGACTCGGCTCCTACCTGTTCATCACCGCCGCCTTCGTCGCCCTGTCCCCGACCGCGGACGAACGGGCCGCCTCCGCCTCCGCCGCCGCGCGGCACGTCCCGCACCCCGTGTCGACCGCCCGCTGAGCCGCCGACGCGCACGCACCCCCCCACCCCCCGCACGCCCGTAAGTCCGCACCTGTAGGCACCGCCCCGGAACGAGGAGCCCATGCGCAGACCCCGCAGACATCCGGAAGCAGCGGCGCAGCGCCCGCCCGCGCCCCCGGCCCGCGGCCGCCGGGCCCACGCCGGGCCGCCCGCCGAGGAACCGGCGGAGCGGGAGACCCGCCAACTCCTCCCCGCCGCCCCGCGCGCGGCCCGTTCCGGGCTGCGTCCCGCCACCGTCCGCGCGAAGATCGTCTCGCTGCTGATGGTCCCCGTCGTCTCGCTCCTCGCGCTCTGGGGCTTCGCCACCGTCAGCACCGCCCAGGACATGGCCCGGCTGAGCTTCGCCCACCGGGTCGACACCGAGATACGCACCCCCGTCGCGGCCGCCGTCACCGAACTCCAGGCCGAACGGCGCGCCGCGGTCAGGCTCCTCGCAGACCCCGCCGCCGACCCGGGCTCCGCCCTGGACCCGCAGGTCCGGCGCACCGAGGCCGCCGTCCGGCGGCTGCGCCTCGGCGACGGGCACACCGTCGCCGACTCCGGCGGCTACCGCGCCGACATCGCGGACCGGCTGGGTACGTTCGTGGCCGCCGCCGAGGCGCTGGGAGCGGCCCGCAAGGACATCGCCGCCCGGAGGGCCACCCCCGAAGGGGCCTACGAGACGTACACCGGCGTGGTCGACGCCGCCCTCGCCGTCGGCGGCGCCCTGACCGGCGGGCCGGACGCCGAACTGGGGGCCGACGCCCGCGTCCTGCTCGAATTCACCCGCGCCGGGGAACTGCTCGCCCGCGAGGACGCGCTGCTCGCCCTGCCGGGCCCGCGGACCGCCGAAACGCTTCGCCGTCTGACCGGCGCCGTCGAATCCCGCCGCACCCTCACCGCCGCCGCGGCCGGGGACCTCCCCGGGGACCAGCGGGCCGCCTGGCAGTCCGTCACCAAGAGCGCCGTCTACGCCGACCTCACCGCCGCCGAGGACCGGGCCCTGGCCGCCGGCACCACCCGTGACAGCCGCACCGTGCCCGCCGGCTGGGAGGCCGCCCAGGCCGGCGTCGGCGGCTCGATGAGGGAGATCGAAGAGGCCGCGCACACCGCCGCCGCCGACCGCGCCGACCCGTTCACCGAGGGCGCGCTCGGCCCGGCCGGAGCCGCGGTGCTCCTGGGCCTGGGCGCCGTCGCGGCCTCCCTCGTCATCTCCGTACGCATCGGCCGCGCCCTGGTCGTGGAACTCGTCTCGCTGCGCAACACCGCCCTGGAGATCGCCCGCCGCAAGCTCCCCGAGGCGATGGAGCGGCTGCGCGCCGGCGAGGAGATCGACGTCATGGCGGAGACCCCGGCCGGACCCCCGGCCGACGACGAGATCACCCAGGTCGGCGAGGCCCTCGCGACCGTCCACCGGGCCGCGCTCAGCGCCGCCGTCGAGCGCGCGGAGCTCGCCGGCAGCGTCTCCGGGGTCTTCGTCAACCTCGCCCGCCGCAGCCAGGTCCTCGTGCACAAGCAGCTCACCCTGCTCGACTCCATGGAACGCCGCGCCGACGACCCGAACGAACTGGGCGACCTCTTCCGGCTCGACCACCTCACCACCCGGATGCGGCGCCACGCGGAGAGCCTGATCATCCTGTCGGGCGCCGCCCCGGGCCGGGCCTGGCGGCTGCCGGTCCCCCTCACGAACGTCGTCCGGGCCGCCGTCTCCGAGATCGAGGACTACCCGCGCATCGAGGTCCGCCAGTTCGCCGAGGCCGCCGTCGTCGGCGGCGCCGTCGCCGACCTCACCCACCTGCTCGCCGAACTCATCGAGAACGCGGCCCAGTTCTCCCCTCCCCACACCAAGGTCCGGGTCAGCGGCGAGCCCGTCGGGGCCGGGTACGTCCTGGAGGTCGAGGACCGCGGGCTCGGCATGGGACGCGAATCCCTGAGCGAGGCCAACCGGCGGATCGAGCAGTCCGAGGCACTCGACCTCTTCGACAGCGACCGGCTCGGCCTGTTCGTGGTCAGCCGCCTCTCGGCCCGTCACGGCGTGAAGGTGCACCTGCGCACGTCACCGTACGGCGGCACCACCGCCGTGGTCCTCCTGCCGAACTCGATGCTCCAAGGCGCGATCACGGCCGGTGCCCCCGAGTCCGAACCGGCCCCCGCCCCGGAGCCCCCGGACCGGACCCGGAGCCGGTCCTCGAACGAAACCCCCGCCGCGGCACCGGCCCCCCGGCCGAAGGCGGTCGCCGGTGCGGAGCAGCCGCCCGCCATGACCGTCGTACGGGAGGAGGCGCGCGGCATCCCGGCCCCGGAGCGGACCCCCGAACGGCGTGAGCCGGGGCCGGCGCCGGCCGCGGTGGCCCCGCTGAGGCCGCGCGCCGGCGGGGGCGCCGTCACCCGTACCCCGTCCGCCGCACCTGCACCGGCACCGGCACCTGCACCGGCTTCGGCTCCGGCATCGGCTCCGGCTTCGGTCACGGAACTGCCGCGCCGCGTGCGCCAGGCCAGCCTCGTCCCGCAGCTGCGCGAGGCCGCCCCCAAGAGCCCGGCCGGAGCGCGCCTCCCCGAGGACGCGCCGGGCCGCAGCCCGGAGCAGGCCCGGGACCGGATGGCGGCCTACCGGGCCGGCTGGGTCCGCGGCGTCCAGGACGACTCCCCCCACGCAGGCAGCGAAGGAGAAGTGTGATGATCGAACATCAGCGGATCGGCTTCGACGGCGGCCGCAGGTCCGGTGAACTGGACTGGCTGCTGGACGACCTGGTGGTCCGGGTCCGTGAGGTCCGGCACGCCGTGGTCCTCTCCAACGACGGGCTGGCCGTGGGCGCCTCCAGCGCACTGAGCCGGGAGGACGCGGAGCACCTGGCCGCCGTCGCCTCCGGCTTCCACAGCCTCGCCAAGGGCGCGGGGCGGCACTTCCACGCCGGGGGCGTGCGCCAGACGATGGTCGAGATGGACGAGGGGTTCCTCTTCGTGGCGGCGGCGGGCGACGGCTCCTGCCTGGCGGTGCTCAGCGGCGCCGGCGCCGACATCGGGCTCATCGCGTACGAGATGGCCCGCCTGGTCAAGCGGGTCGGCGAGCACCTGTACACCCCGCCCCGGTTCGCGGCGCGCCCGCCGGCCGCCGGCTGAGGGCGGCGGTCCGGTACATGAACGACCAGTGGTACGACGCCGACGCCGGCCCGCTCGTCCGCCCGTACGCCATGACCGGTGGGCGTACGAAGCCGGGACCCCACGGGGTCCGCTTCGACCTGATCGCCCTGGTCGTCATGGACCCCGAGGGCGGTGCGGGCACCGACGGGGCGGCCGAGTCGCTGCTCGGTCCCGAACACCGGGCGCTCCTCGGGCTCTGCCGGTCCGAGACCCAGTCGGTGGCGGAACTCGCGGCGGACGCCGACCTGCCCGTGGGCGTGGTGCGAGTGCTGTTGGGAGACCTGTTGGAGGGCGGGCACGTCAAGGTCAGCAGGCCGGTACCGCCCGCGCAACTGCCGGACGAGCGGATTCTGCGTGAAGTCATCGAGGGATTGCGAGCGCTGTGATGGGACAACACGACAACGGGCTGCCGGGAGCGGGCTCGGCCGCCGACGTGGATCCGGAGGAGGACCCCGAACTGGCCGCGCTCGCGTTGAAGATCCTCGTCGCGGGCGGTTTCGGAGTCGGCAAGACCACGCTGGTGGGCGCGGTGAGCGAGATCCGGCCGCTGCGGACGGAGGAAGTGCTGAGCGAGGCCGGTGAACTGGTCGACGACACGGGCGGAGTGGCCCAGAAGACGACCACGACCGTGGCCATGGACTTCGGCCGGATCACCATCCGCTCGGGGCTGTCCCTGTACCTGTTCGGCACGCCGGGCCAGGACCGGTTCTGGTTCCTGTGGGACGAGCTGTCGCAGGGCGCGCTCGGCGCGGTGGTGCTCGCCGACACGCGGAGGTTGGAGGACTGCTTTCCGGCGGTGGACTACTTCGAGCACCGGCGCATCCCGTTCGTGGTCGCGGTCAACTGCTTCACCGACGCCCGGCGTTACGGGGCGCACGAGGTGTCGCGGGCGCTCGATCTGGAGCAGGGCACCCCGGTGGTGCTCTGCGACGCGCGGGACAAGGACTCGGGGAAGGAAGTGCTGATCAGGCTGGTCGAGTACGCCGGGCGGGTGCACACCGCCCGGCTGTTGGACTCGGTGGAACCGCAGGCCGGTCCGGTGTGAACCGGTCGGCCCGCGGGCCCGCGGGGGACCTCTCAGTCGGCGACGCCGGCCGTGGCGATCACCTTGTCGATCGGGACGCGGACGAGGAGCTCGCTCGGGACGGCGTTGCGGCGCCCGAAGTCGGCGGCGCGTTCCTCGCCCATGTAGCGTGCGCCGATCCTGGTCGCCCAGGTGAGCATGGAGTCCGCGTCGTCGTCGTACTCGCTGATCTCCGCGCGGCCCTGGAGCACGACGTAGGAGAACGGAGGCCGGTCGTCGTCCACGCAGAGCGCGACCCGGCCGTCACGGGCGAGGTTGCGCCCCTTGACGGTGTCCCTGCCGGTGTTGAAGACGAAGGAGTCGCCGTCGAGTACGAACCAGATGGGAGCGACGTGCGGACTTCCGTCTTCGCGGACGGTGGAGAGCTTGCCGGTGCGAGTGGAGTGGCTGACGAACGCACGCCATTCCTCTTGAGTCATCTTCTTCGCCATGAGCACATCCTCCTTGCCGGAAAGGCGCTGGTGGGGAAGGCTTGCGGGACGACCATGCGGGGTGGGGCGCGGCCATGTCGGCCGCGTCGACGGGGAGGGGTTGGGAATGGCACTGGACAAGCAGCTCGACTGGCTGTTGGACGACCTGACGCGCCGGGTTCAGCAGGTACGGCATGCGGTGGTGCTGTCCAACGACGGCCTGGTCACGGGCGCGAGCGCCGGGCTGGCACGGGAGGACGGGGAACACCTCGCCGCCGTGGCGGCCGGGCTGCAGAGCCTGGCGAAGGGATCCGGACGGCACTTCCGGGCCGGTGAGGTCCGTCAGACGATGGTCGAGTACGACGAGGGCGTCCTGTTCGTGATGGCGGCCGGAGCGGGCAGCTGCCTGTGCGTGCTGAGCGCGGCCGAGGCCGACATCGGCCAGGTCGCCTACGAGATGACGCTGCTGGTCAACCGGGTGGGAGAGCACCTGGGGGTCGCGGAGCGGCGCATCACGGGCGGCTGAGCCCGCCGCGTCGCGCCGTCTCGGTCCGCGTCGTCCCGCCGGGTTGTCCACAGGCCCGGCACGTTGTCGTCGCGCTGAGTTACGGTCTTCACACAGAGTGATCGCTGCTCGTGGGGGAGACCGTGATGATGCAGATGGAGACCGTGGCGGCCAGGGACGTACTGGTGGGGAGTGCGCGGGCCGCCGGTGAACTGGGGCTGAGCCGCACCGAGTTCGCCAGGGCCGTGCAATTGGGGATCGTGCGCGCCGGGCCGCCGGCGCGCAGCGGCGCCGCGCGCTTCGCGCGGGCCGAACTGGACCGCGTCAGGTCCGCGGAGTGCCCGCCGGGCGCCGGCGGGGCGGATGCGTTGCGGGAGCGCGTCGAGACCGTGGCCGGAGCGGCGTCCGCGGCGCGGGCGCTGGGCGTCGGGCCGAGCCGGTTCACCCGGCTCGCGCGCTGTGGGCACCTCACGCCCGTCGGCTACCGGGTCAACCGCTACCGGGCCGTCGTGTGGCTCTATCTGGCGGCGGAGCTGAGGGAGTTCGCGGCCCGGGAGCCGGTCATGCTGCGCGGGAGCGCACCGCCGGGGGACCGGGAGCTGATGGCGGCCAAGGCGGACCTGCGCCCGCGGAAGTGGCGCGGGCGGCACGTCGGGCTGCTGCTGAGACGGACGGCCGACCCGTGGGCGCGCGCCGCGGTCCTGGCGGCCGTCCTCCCGGAGGGCGAGCTGAGGGCGGCCGTGCCCGAGAAGGCGGAGCGGCTCGTCCTGGCCGCCCTCGCCCCGCCGGCGCCCTACGGGCACCCGCAGGTCCCGGAGGCCGCGACGGTGGCGTCGGCGCTGCTGAAGGCGGATCAGCCGGAGGAGATCCACTGGTACCGGACCAGCCTGGACTTCGCCCTCACCGGGGCGCGCGATCAGTCGAACGCGACGGGGGAGAGGGGGCCGACGTAGACCCAGGCCCCCTCCTCGCGGGTGAAGGCACTGTGCTCGTGCAGTGAGCCGGTGTGCCGGCCCTCGCGGTAGTGGGCGCGGAACTCCACCGAGCCCTCCGTCTCGAACATCCCGCCGCGCTCGGTCCCCAGGATCTCCAGCCGCTCCCAGCGCTGCCCGGGATCCAGATCGAGGTCGGACGGGCGGGTCGTGCTGTGCCAGGAGCGCAGCAGGTAGGCGGTGTCACCGACCGCGAAGGCGCTGAAGCGGGAACGCATCAGCCGCTCGGCGGTGGGGGCCTGCTGCGCTCCGGAATGGAAGCGGCCACAGCAGTCCGGGTAGGCGGCGGGCAGCCCGCAGGGGCAGGGGAGGGCCGGGGTGGGCATGGGGTGTGCTCAGTTCTTCGGGGAGGGACTCGGGGCGGGATAGGGGCGGAAGAGGCCTTCCTGGACCACGGAGACCAGCAGCCTGCCCTCCAGGTCGTAGATGCGGCCGCGGGCCAGGCCCCGGCCGCCGTGCGCGATGGGCGACTCCTGGTCGTACAGGAACCACTCGTCCGTACGGAACGGCCGGTGGAACCACATGGCGTGGTCGAGGCTCGCCATGTCGAACCCGCGCATCCCCCACAGCGGTTCCACCGGGATGCGCACGGCGTCGAGGAGGGTCATGTCGCTGGCGTAGGTGAGGGCGCAGGTGTGTACGAGCGGGTCGTCGCCCAGCGGGCCGACCGCGCGCATCCACACCGCGCTGCGCGGGTCGGCTCCCTTGAGCTCCTCGGGGGTCCAGCGGAGCCGGTTGACGTAGCGGATGTCGAAGGGCTGGCGGCGGGCCATCCGCTCCAGCGCCTCCGGCAGCTCCCCGAGGTGCTCGCGGATCTCGTCCGCGACCTTGGGGAGCGTGTCCGGGTGGGGGTAGTGGTGAGGAGGGAGCTGGTGCTCGATGCCGCCCTCCTCCGGGTGATGGAAGGAGGCGGTGAGATTGAAGATCGTCTTGCCCTGTTGGACCGCGGTGACCCGGCGCGTGGTGAAGGACCGCCCGTCGCGCACCCGCTCCACCTGGTACACGATCGGCACCCCGGGGATGCCCGGGCGCAGGAAGTACGAGTGCAGCGAGTGGACGGGCCGTCCGCTTTCGACGGTGCGGCCCGCGGCCACCAGAGCCTGGCCGGCGACCTGCCCGCCGAAGACGCGCTGGAGCGACTCCTGGGGGCTGGCGCCGCGGAAGATGTTGACCTCGATCTGCTCCAGATCGAGCAGGTCGACCAGTCTCTCGGCGGGGTTCGTCATCAGGGGATCTCCACGGTCGTCGGCGGGGACTACTGGGGGACGCGGGCGGTGGTCAGAGTGCGCCGAGCTCGCCCACCGAGGTGACCCGGATGACGGCCCGGCCCTCCTCGTCGGAAGCCGCGAGGTCGACCTCGGCGCTGATGCCCCAGCCATGGTCGCCGTTGGGGTCGGCGAAGGTCTGCCGGACGCGCCACAGGCCGTGCGCCGGGTCCTCCTCGATCTGCAGCAGCTTCGGGCCGCGCGCGTCGGGACCGGTGCTCAGGTCGTCGTACTCGTCCCAGTACCCGTCCATGGCGTCGGCCCAGGCGTCGGCGTCCCAACCGGAGTCGGAGTCCAGTTCGCCCAGCACGTTGACGTGGTCCAGGGCGGCCAGCTCCACCCGGCGGAACATGGCGTTGCGGACCAGGACGCGGAAGGCGCGCGCGTTGGAGGTGACCGGCTTGACCTGGTCGGCCCTCTCCTGGGCCTCCTCCGCCGTCTCCACCTCCGGGTTCGCCAGCTGCTCCCACTCGTCCAGCAGGCTGGAGTCGACCTGGCGCACCAGCTCGCCGAGCCACTCGATCAGGTCCTGGAGGTCCTCGGACTTGAGGTCGTCCGGGATGGTGTGGTCGAGCGCCTTGAAGGCGCTCGCCAGGTAGCGCAGCACGATGCCCTCGGTGCGGGCCAGCTCGTAGTAGGAGGTGAACTCCGTGAAGGTCATCGCGCGTTCGTACATGTCGCGGATGATCGACTTCGGGGAGACCGGGTGGTCGCGCACCCACGGGTGGCTCTTGGAGTACACGTCGTAGGCGTGGACCAGCAGCTCTTCGAGCGGCTTGGGATAGGTGACCTCCTGGAGGCGCTCCATCCGCTCCTCGTACTCGATCCCGTCGGCCTTCATCGCGCCCACGGCCATGCCGCGTTCCTTGTTCTGCTGGGCGGCCAGGATCTGGCGCGGGTCGTCCAGCGTGGACTCCACGACCGACACCATGTCCAGGGCGTAGGAGGGGGACTCCTGGTCCAGCAGGTCGAAGGCGGCCAGCGCGAAGGTGGACAGCGGCTGGTTCAGCGCGAAGTCCTGCTGGAGGTCGACGGTCAGCCGGATCGTGCGGCCCTCCGCGTCCGGGGTGTCGAGCTTCTCGACCACACCGCCGTCCAGCAGCGAGCGGTAGATCGCGATGGCCCGACGGATGTGCCGCAGCTGGGCCTTGCGCGGCTCGTGGTTGTCCTCCAGGAGGTGGCGCATCGCCTGGAAGGCGTCGCCCGGCCGGGCGATGACCGACAGGAGCATGATGTTGGTGACCTTGAAGCGCGAGGTGAGCGGCTCCGGGTCGGCCGCGATCAGCTTCTCGAACGTGGTGTCCGACCAGGCGACGAAGCCCTCCGGGGCCTTCTTGCGGACCACCTTGCGGCGCTTCTTCGGGTCGTCGCCCGCCTTCGCGAGCGCCTTCTCGTTCTCGATGACGTGCTCGGGCGCCTGCGCGACCACATAGCCCGCCGTGTCGAAGCCGGCCCGTCCGGCGCGGCCGGCGATCTGGTGGAACTCGCGGGCGCGCAGCGTGCGGACCCGGTTGCCGTCGTACTTGGTGAGAGCGGTGAACAGCACCGTGCGGATCGGGACGTTGACGCCGACGCCGAGGGTGTCGGTACCGCAGATCACCTTCAGCAGGCCGGCCTGCGCCAGCTTCTCCACCAGACGCCGGTACTTGGGCAGCATGCCGGCGTGGTGCACACCGATGCCGTGCCGGACGTAGCGGGAGAGGTTCTGGCCGAACTTGGTGGTGAAGCGGAAGTTGCCGATCAGGTCCTGGATCTTGTCCTTCTCCTCGCGGGTGCACATGTTGATGCTCATGAGCGACTGCGCCCGCTCGACCGCCTGGGCCTGGGTGAAGTGCACGATGTAGACGGGGGCCTGCCGGGTCTCCAGCAGCTCGGTGATCGTGTCGGTGATCGGCGTCGTGACGTACTCGTACGACAGCGGGACGGGCCGGGTCGCGGAGCGGACCACCGAGGTGGGCCGGCCGGTGCGCCGGGTCAGTTCGTCCTCGAACCGCTTCACGTCGCCGAGGGTCGCCGACATCAGGACGAACTGCGCCTGCGGCAGCTCCAGCAGCGGGATCTGCCAGGCCCAGCCGCGGTCCGGCTCGGCATAGAAGTGGAACTCGTCCATCACGACCTGGCCGATGTCGGCGTACTTGCCGTCGCGCAGGGCGATGGAGGCCAGCACCTCGGCGGTGCAGCAGATCACCGGGGCGTCCGCGTTCACGGAGGCGTCGCCGGTGAGCATGCCGACGTTCTCGGTGCCGAAGAGCTTGCACAGGTCGAAGAACTTCTCCGACACCAGCGCCTTGATCGGCGCGGTGTAGAAGGTGACCTTGTCCTGGGCCAGGGCCGTGAAGTGCGCACCGGCGGCGACGAGGCTCTTGCCGGAGCCGGTCGGGGTGGAAAGGATCACGTTGGCCCCGGAGACGACCTCGATCAGCGCCTCCTCCTGAGCCGGGTACAGGGTGATGCCCTGGTCCTCGGCCCACGAGGAGAAAGCCTCGAAGAGGGCGTCGGGGTCGGCGTTCGGCGGGAGCTGATCAATGAGGGTCACACCCCCCATCTTGCCTGGCTTCCCCCCGGATGAGGGAACCGGCGGACGGAATGAAGATCACCGACGGTACGCTGTGCCGTCGATGCGGCCCGAACGAACCAGTCGACAGGGCCCGAACACCACACCACCGGGGCGGGGAACGACCATGATGGGTCCGGCGCACTCACTGTCCGGGGCAGCGGCCTGGCTGGGGGTGGGCGCCGCGACCGCGGCCGCCGGGCACCCGATGCCGTGGCCCGTCCTCGTCGTCGGCGCACTGATCTGCGCCGGAGCGGCCCTCGCCCCCGACCTCGACCACAAGTCGGCGACGATCTCGCGCGCCTTCGGGCCACTGTCCCGGGGCCTGTGCGAGGTGGTCGACAAGATCTCCTACGCCGTCTACAAGTCCACCCGCTCCAAGAAGGACGCGCGCCGCACCGGCGGCCACCGCACTCTGACGCACACCTGGCTCTGGGCCGTCCTGATAGGCGGCGGCGCCTCCGCCCTCGCCGTCACCGCCGACCGCTGGGGCGTGCTCGCGATCCTCTTCGTCCACCTGGTCCTGGCGGTCGAAGGCCTGTTGTGGCGGGCCGCCCGGGTCTCCAGCGACGTCCTGGTGTGGCTGCTCGGCGCCACCAGCGCCTGGATCCTGGCCGGGATCCTCGACCAGCCCGGCAACGGCGCGAACTGGCTGTTCACCGGCCCCGGCCAGGAGTACCTCTGGCTCGGCCTGCCGATCGTGCTCGGCGCCCTGGTCCACGACATCGGCGACGCGCTGACCGTCTCCGGCTGCCCGGTGCTGTGGCCCCTCCCGATCGCCGGCAAGCGCTGGTACGCGCTGGGCCCGCCGAAGGCGATGCGCTTCCGCGCCGGCAGCTGGGTCGAGCTGAAGGTCCTGATGCCCGTGTTCGTCCTGCTGGGCGGCTTCGGCGGGGCCTCCGCCCTCGGGTTCATCTGAGGTCCCCGGTCCGGACGGCCTCCGTCGCCCCGCACGGCGACGGAGGCCGTCCGTCCGGTGTCAGGAGCTCGTGAGGACGACGAGCTGCCGGGTCGCCCGGGTCATCGCGACATAGCGGTCGACCGCCCCTTCGACGCCCTCGCCGAAGTTCTCCGGATCGACGAGGACCACCAGGTCGAATTCGAGGCCCTTCGACAGGCTCGGCGTCAGCGACCGGACGCGGGACGTCCCCCGGAAGCCGGGGGCACCGATGACGCACGCGATGCCGTCCGCGTTCGCGGCGAGCCAGGCGTCGAGGACCGAGTCGAGCTCCGAAACCGATCCGCGCCCGACGGGGACGCCGCTGTCGCGGACGGAGGTCGGCACGTTGGCGTCCGGGAGCACGGCCCGGATGACCGGCTCCGCCTCCGCCATGACCTCCTGCGGCGTCCGGTAGTTGACGCTCAGGGAAGCGAGCTCGATCCGGTCGAACCCGACCCGCTCCAGCCGCTCCCGCCACGAGTCCGCGAACCCGTGCCTGGCCTGTGCGCGGTCGCCGACGATGGTGAAGCTCCGCGACGGGCAGCGCAGCAGCAGCATCTGCCACTCCGCGTCGGTCAGTTCCTGGGCCTCGTCCACGACGATGTGCGCGAACGGGCCGGCGAGCAGGTCCCGGTCGACGCCGGGCAGCGCGGTCTCGTCGATCAGGCTGTCCTGGAGGTCCTTCCCGCGCAGCATCGTCACCGCGCCCTCGCCGTCGGCGTCGGCTTCGAGGACCCGGTCGATGACATCGGCCATCCGCGCGCGTTCGGCGGCGACGGCCGCCTCCTGGCGACGGCTGCGCTTCGACGCCTCCGGGTCGCCCAGCCGCTGCCGCGCCGCGTCCAGCAGCGGAAGATCGGAGACCGTCCAGGCCCGGGGGTCGGCGCGCTGGAGCCTCGCGACCTCGTCGGGGCCGAGCCACGGGGCGCACTTGCGCAGGTAGGCGGGGACGGACCACAGGTCTCCGACGAGGTCGGTCGCCTCCAGCATCGGCCACGCGTCGTTCAGGGCGGTGACCAGCTCCCGGTTCTGCCGCAGCGACCTGCGGAACAACTGCGGGGAGATGTCCTCCTCGTCGTCGTGCTTGTCCAGCAGGATCGCGACCAGCTCCTCGAAGATCACGTCGCGTGCCTCGTTGTGCGGGGTGCCCGGCTCCGGTGCGTCGAACGCCGCGGCCCAGTCCTCGGCGCTCAGCCAGACGTCCGCCCAGTGGGTCTCGACCGTCATGCCCTTCGCGGGCGGCTCCTCGTAGAGGGCGACGGCCGGCTCGATCGCCCGCACCATGTCCGCGGACGACTTCAGCCGGGCCACCTCCGGGTCGCCCTCGACCGTCGCCCCGGCTCCCTCGTCGACGAGGTCCCGCACCAGGCAGGTCTGGACGCCCTCCTCGCCGAGACTGGGCAGCACGTCGGCGACGTAGTCCAGATAGGGCCGGTGCGGACCGACGAACAGCACGCCGCCCCGCCGGTGCCCCAGGCGGGGGTCGGAGTAGAGGAGGTGGGCGGTGCGGTGCAGCGCCACGACGGTCTTGCCCGTGCCGGGGCCGCCGTCGACGACGAGGGCGCCGCGGGACCCCGCCCGGATGATGGCGTCCTGGTCGGCCTGGATGGTGCCGAGCACGTCGCGCATCCGGGACGAGCGGGTGCCGCCCAGACTGGCGATGAACGCGGACTGGTCGTCGAGCGCGGCGTGCCCTTCGAGTCCGTCGGCGGTGAACACCTCGTCCCAGTAGTCGGTGATCCGGCCGCGGGTCCAGCGGTACCGGCGGCGGCTCGCGAGCCCCATCGGACTGGCGTGGGTCGCCGCGAAGAACGGCTCGGCCGCCGGCGAGCGCCAGTCGAGCAGCAGTCGGCGCCCCGTACTGTCGGTGAGGCCGAGGCGACCGATGTGGACGGGCTCGTCGCCGTCCGCGCCGACGATGCGTCCGAGGCACAGGTCCAGGCCGAACCGGCGCAGCGTGCGCAGGCGCCCCGTCAGCCGGTGGATCTCCGTGTCGCGGTCCATCGCCTCCCGGCCGATGCCGCCGGGAGCCCTGCGCGCCGCGTCGAGGCGCTCGGACACCTCGGAGATCGACTGCTCCAGGCTCTCGGCGATGGCCGCGAAGTGCTGCTCGTCGCCGTCGATCAGCGACGGGTCGGCCTTGGGAGAGAGGTGGTCGGGAAGGTCGAACGTGCTGGTGGCCGAGGTCGAAACTCGCACTGGGTGGGTCCCCCGAATGTCGCGGAATCTGGTCTGGGCCGCTGATTCTGCGTCATGATCGGGGCCTTGCCGCAAGCCCCCCACTGCGCTATAAGTTGAGAGTGGCGAGGAGCGGGTACGTCCCGAAATCCCCCTCCCCACCTCCCTCTTCGACTCACTCGCCGCGATCAGCCGTGCCAGGACCGCCACAGCGCCGCGTACGCGCCGTCGGCCGCGACCAGCTCGTCGTGCGAGCCGAGTTCGCTGATCCGGCCCGCCTCCACCACCGCGATCACGTCCGCGTCGTGCGCCGTGTGCAGCCGGTGGGCGATGGCGATGACCGTACGACCGTCCAGCACCCGGGCCAGCGACCGCTCCAGGTGCCGTGCCGCACGCGGATCCAGCAGCGAGGTGGCCTCGTCCAGCACCAGCGTGTGCGGGTCCGCCAGCACCAGCCGGGCCAGCGCGATCTGCTGCGCCTGCGCCGGAGTCAGCGCCGTACCGCCCGAGCCGACCTCGGTGTCCAGACCGGCCTCCAGAGCCCGCGCCCAGCCGTCGGCGTCCACCGCGCCCAGCGCCGCCCACAGCTCGCCGTCCCCGGCGCCCGTCCGCGCGAGGCGGAGGTTGTCGCGCAGCGAGCCGACGAACACGTGGTGCTCCTGGTTGACCAATGCCACGTGCTCGCGCACCCGCTCCGCGGTCATCCCCGCCAGCCGGGCACCGCCGAGCGTGACCTCGCCGGTCCGCGGCGCGTAGATGCCCGCCAGCAGTCGGCCCAGCGTGGACTTGCCCGCGCCCGAAGGCCCCACGAGCGCCATCCGGGTGCCCGGCGGCACGGCCATCGACACCTGGTGCAGGACGTCCACGCCCTCCCGGTAGCCGAAGCGGACCTCGTCCGCCCGGACGGCACGACCCTCCGGGGAGACGCCGGCGTCGCCCGCGTCCGGCTCGATCTCCCGCACGCCCACCAGACGGCCCAGCGACACCTGCGCGACCTGGAGTTCGTCGTACCAGCGCAGGATCAGACCGATCGGGTCGACCATCATCTGAGCCAGCAGGGCCCCGGTGGTCAGCTGCCCCACCGACATCCAGCCCCGGAGCACGCAGTAGCCGCCGATCATCAGCACCGAGCCGAGGATCGTCACGAACGTGACGTTCACGACGGGGAACAGGACCGTCCGCAGGAACAGCGTGTACCGCTCCCACGCGACCCACTGGGTGATCCGCCGCTCCGACCGCGCGATCCGCGCGGGCCCGAGGCGGTGCGCCTCGACCGTGCGTCCGGCGTCCACGGTCTCCGTCAGCGCCGCCGCCACCGCCGCGTAACCGGCCGCCTCGGATCGGTACGCCGAAGGCGCCCGCCTGAAGTACCAGCGGCAGCCGATCACCAGCACGGGCAGCGCCACGAGCGCGGCGAGCGCCAGCGGCGGCGCGGTCACCGCGAGCGCCCCGAACAGCAGCGACACCCACACCACACCGATGGCCAGCTGCGGTACGGCCTCCCGCATCGCGTTGGCCAGCCGGTCGATGTCGGTGGTGATCCGCGACAGCAGGTCACCGGTGCCGGCCCGCTCCAGCACGCCCGGCGGCAGCCCGACCGACCGCACCAGGAAGTCCTCGCGCAGATCCGCCAGCATCTCCTCGCCGAGCATCGCCCCGCGCAGACGGACCAGCCGCACGAAGAACGTCTGGACGGCGAGCGCCAGCGCGAACAGCAGCGCCACCCGCCCCAGATGCAGCTCCCGCGCTCCCGCCGTCAGGTCGTCCACGACCTGGCCCAGCAGGTACGGGCCGACCATGGAGGCGGTCACCGCGGCCGCGTTGACGCCCACGAGCGCCAGGAAGGCGCCCCGGTGGCGCCGGAACAGGCCGCGCACATAACCCCGTACGGTCGCCGGCGTGCCCACGGGCAGGGTCGCGGCCGTCTCGGGGGCCGCCGGATCGTAGTCCGGCGGCGCCACGCCGATCATGCTGATTCCTCGATTTCGGTGAGTGCTTCTTCCATATCCGGCAGGTCGAGCCCGGCGAGCCGCTGCTCCTCCTCGGTCTCGCGGGTGACGACCGCCCGGTAGCGCGGTTCGGTGCCCAGCAGTTCGCGATGGGTGCCGGTCGCCGCCACCGTTCCCCCGTCGATCAGTACCACCCGGTCCGCGCGGTCCAGCAGCAGCGGCGAGGACGCCAGCACGACCGTGGTCCGGCCGTCGCGCAGTGCGGCGATCCCGTCCGCGATCCGTGCCTCGGTGTGCGAGTCCACCGCCGAGGTCGGCTCGTCGAGCACCAGCACCTCCGGGTCGGTCACCAGGGACCGCGCCAGCGCGAGGCGCTGGCGCTGCCCACCGGACAGCGACCGGCCGCGCTCGGTGATCCGCGCGTCCATCGGGTCCAGGGTCCCGTCGGGCGCCGACTGCAGCAGCGCGTCCAGGACGTCCGCGCACTGGGCGGCCGCCAGCGCCTCGCCCGCGTCCACCGCCCCGGAGGCCGGTACGTCGAACAGGTCGCGCAGCGTCCCGGACAGCAGTACCGGATCCTTGTCCTGTACGAGCACCAGCCGGCGCGCGTCGTCCAGTGCGAGTTCGTCCAGCGCGACCCCGCCCAGGAGCGCCGAGGGCCCACCGGTCGGTTCGGCCTCCCCGGCCGGCGCGTGCCCGCCGAGGCGTTCCGCGAGCCGCCCCGCCAGGTCCGGATCTCCGCACACCACGGCCGTGAACCGGCCCGCCGGGGCCAGCAGCCCGGTCTGCGGGTCGTACAGGTCCCCGCCCGGAGCCGGGGGCTTCGGCGTCGCGACGCCCGAGGGGGCCTCGGCGGCGTCGTGCCGGGTCAGCGAGAGCACCCGGGCGGCCCGCTTGGCGGAGGGACGCGAGAAGGAGTACGCCATGGCGATCTCTTCCACATGCCGCAAGGGATACAGCATCGTCGCCACCGCGCTGAACGCCGCGACGAGTTCACCGACCGCGATGCGCCCGTCCAGGACGAGCGTGGAGCCGTACCAGACCACCGTGATCATCAGCGCGCCCGGCAGCAGCACCTGGATCGCGGAGATCAGTGCCCACGTCCGGGCACTGCGCACGGCGGCCTTGCGGACCTCCTGCGAGGCCTCGCGGTAACGGCCGAGGAACAGCTCCTCACCGCCGATGCCGCGCAGGACGCGCAGACCCGCGACCGTGTCCGAAGCCAGTTCGGTGGCCTTGCCCGCCTTCTCCCGCTGGACGTCGGCGCGTTGGGTGGCGCGCGGCAGCAACGGGAGCGCGGCCAGGGCAACCAGGGGCACGCCGATCGCGACGACCACGCCGAGCTCGGGTGCGTAGAACAGCAGGCCGGTGCAGACGAGGACGACGGAGAACACGGCCGCGAGGAAGCGGGACACCGCCTCGACGAACCAGCCGATCTTCTCCACGTCACCGGTGGAGACCGCGACGACCTCGCCCGCCGCGACCCGCCGGGTCAGGGCGGAGCCGAGCTCGGCGGTCTTGCGCGCGAGCAGCTGCTGGACGCGGGCGGCGGCGGTGATCCAGTTGGTGACGGCCGTCCTGTGGAGCATGGCGTCGCCCAGCGCGATGGCGACGCCGATCAGGACGAGGAGCCCGCCGACGAGCAGCAGCCGCGACGAGTCGCGTTCCACGACCGCGTCGACGCCCAGGCCCACCGCGTACGGCAGTCCGGCGATGCCCGAGAAGTGCAGCATTCCCCAGGCCAGGCTCTTGAGCTGGCCGCCCAACTGACCCCGGCCCAGCCACAGCAGGAAACGGGGGCCGGAGCGAGCATCGGGTACCCCGGGATCCGGATACGGAAGATCGCTGATCTGCATGACGCCCCATGGCTGGTCGAAGGTTCGAAGCCGTGCAAGGTTCGCCTTCCGGATGCGCGCCGGGCAATCGATTTTCCGTGGACAGCGGCCCCCGACGAAGAGGTTTGCGGAGCCGGAGGGTCGCTTGGTACCTGGTCAGACGGGTCGCGCACACCGGCGCTCACGGCCGGGTCGCGCGCTCCAGTTCGAGCAGGGCCGAGTGGTAGGTGCGGCCGGTCGCCCGGTCCATGCCCACCTCGCACATCCGGTTCGCCGACAGGTGCGCGTCGAACTCCCGAGCCGTCACCTCGGCGGCCTCGCGCGCCGTCGCCGAGGCCGTCAGCTCCGGGTGCAGCATGCCCCGATCGCCCGCGAAGGCGCAGCAGCCCGCGTCGTCCGGGACCACCACCTCGTCCGCGCACGCCCCGGCCACCGCCCGCAGCTGCGCCTCGTCGCCCAGGTGCCGCATCGAGCAGGTGGGGTGCAGCACCGCCGAGCCCACCGTGCGGAGGATCTCCAGGTGCGGCAGCAACTCGTCCGCCGCCCACACGATCGAGTCGACGATCCGCAGCTCGGCGTGGAGCGCGCGGTTGAACTCCGTCAGGTACGGGACCACCTCGTGCGCGATGCCCAGGGTGCAGGAGGAGGCGTCGACGACCAGCGGCAGCCGGCCCCCGGCCGTCCAGCCCCAGGCCGCCTCCACGATCCGGTTGGCCATCACCCGGTTGCCCTCTTCGTAGCCCTTGGAGTGCCAGATGGTCGCGCAGCAGGTGCCGTGCACGTCGCCGGGGATCCACACCGGCTTCCCGGCCCGCTCCGAGACCGCCACCACGGCCTCCGGCAGCGAGGGCCCGGGCCGGCCCTCCGGCCCGCCGAAGATCCGGTTGACGCAGGCCGGGTAGTACACCGCGCGGGCGCCCACCCGCCGGGTCGGGGGCAGCTCGCGGGCGGCGGCCCCGGGGATCTGCGGCAGCCACTGCGGCACCAGGTCCGGGCGTACGGCCTTGCGGGCTGTCCCCGTCACCGCCGTGAGGGGCCCGTTCCCGACCAGGTCGGTGATCCTGCCGGCGGCGGCCACGGCCAGCCGGGCGGCGGCCTCGACGGCCTTGAAGCGGCGGGCCGCGAGCGCCGCCGCGGCCTCCTCGCGGGAGCCGTGCCGACGGTGGCGGAAGTCCTTCATCAGCGCGCCGGTGTCGATGCCGACCGGGCAGGCGAGCGCGCAGGTGGAGTCCCCCGCGCAGGTGTCCACGGCGTCGTGGCCGTAGGAGTCCAGAAGCCCGTCCAGCACGGGCGAGCCGGGCTGTTGGCGCGTCATCTCGCGGCGCAGCACGATGCGCTGGCGGGGAGTGGTCGTCAGGTCCCCGCTGGGGCAGGTCGGTTCGCAGAACCCGCACTCGATGCACGGGTCGGCGACCGCCTCCACCCGGGGGATCGTCTTCAGGCCGCGCAGATGGGCGCCCGGATCGCGGTCGAGGAGGATGCGCGGGGCGAGCACCCCGTCCGGGTCGACGACCCGCTTGGTGCGCCACATCAGCTCGGTGGCCCGGGGGCCCCACTCCAGTTCCAGGAAGGGCGCCATGTTGCGGCCGGTGGAGTGCTCGGCCTTCAGGGAGCCGTCGAACCGCTCCACGGTGAGCCGGCAGAAGGCGTCCATGAACGCCGCGTACCGCTCGACGTCGGTCGGATCGGAGGCGTCGAAGGCGAGCAGGAAGTGGAGGTTGCCGTGGGCGGCGTGACCGGCGACGGCGGCGTCGAAGCCGTGCTCCGCCTGGAGTTCCAGCAGCGCCTCGCAGGCCTCGGCGAGCCGGGACGGCGGCACCGCGAAGTCCTCGGTGATCAGGGTCGTGCCGGAGGGGCGGGCCCCTCCGACGGCGGTGACGAACGCCTTGCGGGCCTTCCAGTAGCCGTTGACGGTGTGCGCGTCCCGGGTGAAGGCATTGGTGACCGAAGCCGCGGGCGCCACCAGGTCGAGCCCGGCCAGGACCTCGGCCGCGCGCCGCTCACAGGCGGCGCGGCCCTCCTCGTCGGGTGCGCGGAACTCCACGAGCAGGGCGGTCGTGTTCTTGGGCAGGGCCGCCCAGTCGGCGGGCACGCCGTCGACGCTGACCGAGGCGCGCAGGGTGTTGCCGTCCATCAGCTCGACGGCGATGGCGCCCGCCTCGTTGAAGAGCGGCACGGCGGCCGCGGCCGCGGGCAGCGAGGGGAAGAACAGCAGGGCGGAGCAGAGTTCGCGGTCGAGCGGGAGGGTGTCGAAGACGACCTCGGAGATGAATCCCAGAGTGCCCTCCGACCCGACCATCAGACCGCGCAGGATCTCCACGGGGGTGTTGCCGTCGAGGTACGCGTCGAGGCGGTAGCCGGTGGTGTTCTTGATCTCGTACTTGGCGCGGATCCGCGAGACGAGGGCGGCGTCCGCCTCGATCTCCTTCTTGATCTCCATCAGGCCGCGGCACAGGGCCGGTTCCGCGCGCGCCAGTTCCTCGTCCGCCAGCGGGTCGGCCGTGTCCACCACGGTGCCGCCGGGCAGGACGAGGGTCAGGGAGGACAGCGTGCGGTACGCGTTGCGGGTGGTGCCCGCCGTCATGCCGGACGAGTTGTTCGCGACGACCCCGCCGAGGGTGCACGCGATGGCGCTGGCCGGGTCGGGGCCGAGGATCCGGCCGTGCCGGGCGAGGGCGGCATTGGCCCGCATGACCGTCGTACCGGGCCGGATCCGGGCCCGCCGGCCCCCGTCGAGCACCTCGATCCCGGCCCAGTGGCGGCGTACGTCCACGAGGATGTCCTCGCCCTGGGCCTGGCCGTTGAGGGAGGTCCCGGCGGCGCGGAAGACCACGTCGCGCTGCCGGCCGTGGGCGTACGAGAGCACCGCGGAGACGTCGTCGAGGTCCTCGGCGATCACCACGACCTGGGGGACGAACCGGTAAGGGGAGGCGTCGGAGGCGTAGCGGACCAGGTCCGAGACCTTCCACAGCACCTTCTCGGCGCCGAGCAGCTCGATCAGCTCGGTCCGCAGCGGCTCCGGGGTGCCGCCCGCCCGGTGCTCGGGCACCCGGTCGGGCGAGGGGCCGCTGATGCCGCGCGGGCGCACGGCCCCCGGCTTCGGTTCCAGCAGCGGCATGTGCGACCCCTCGCCTTGCTCAGCAGCGGCGCTCCGCCGGGGCGTCCGACAGCGCGTTGAGCAGACCGCCGAGCGCCTCGCGCTGATCGACGGTCAGTGGAGCAAGGATCTCCTCCGCCGCGTCGGTCCGCGCGTTGCGCAGACGGCGCAGCGTGGCGCGGCCGGTGTCGGTGAGCTCGATCCGGACGACCCGGCGGTTGGCGGGGTCGGGCGCACGGCGCACGCACTCGGCCGCCTCCAGGCCGTCCACGAGTGTGGTGACCGCTCGGGGGACCACCTCCAGGCGGGCCGCGAGATCCGCCATTCGGGGCGGTTGCTCGCCCTCGTAGTGCGAGACGAGGCGCAGCAGCCGACTCTGGGCGGGAGTGATCCCGAGCGGCTCCATGTGGCGCTTCTGGATCCGGTGGAGCCTTCGCGTCAGGCGGAGGAGCTGCTCGGCGAGGAGGCGGTCGGTGTCGGAGGCGGAGCTCATGCCGGGAAGAATATCAGGACCACGCTCATTGTGAACATAGGTAACAATGACCTATGCTCCAATGAATACAGCCGACCCCCCGGAGGGTGCCCATGCCGCACGACGAACCCAAATGGATCCCGTCGAAGGATCCCCTCGACCCGACCCGCCCCGCCCCGGCCGAACAGCCGCGGGAGCTGCGCCGCATCGTGGGGCTCTTCCGCCCCTACCGCGGTCGGCTCGCCGTCGTGGGGCTGCTCGTCGGCGCCTCCTCGCTGGTCGCGGTCGCCTCGCCGTTCATGCTCAAGGCGATCCTCGACGTCGCGATCCCGCAGGGCCGCACCGGTCTCCTCAGCCTGCTCGCCCTCGGCATGATCCTGACCGCCGTCGTCACGAGCGTCTTCGGCGTGCTCCAGACCCTCATATCCACGACGGTCGGCCAGCGCGTCATGCACGACCTGCGCACCGCCGTCTACGCACAGCTCCAGCGGATGCCGCTGGCCTTCTTCACCCGGACGCGCACCGGCGAGGTGCAGTCCCGCATCGCCAACGACATCGGCGGGATGCAGGCGACCGTCACCTCCACCGCGACCTCGCTCGTCTCGAACCTGACGGCCGTCATAGCCACCGTGGTCGCCATGCTCGCCCTCGACTGGCGGCTCACCCTCGTCTCGCTGCTCCTGCTGCCCGTCTTCGTGTGGATCAGCCGGCGCGTCGGCCGCGAGCGCAAGAAGATCACCACGCAGCGCCAGCGCCAGATGGCCGCCATGGCCGCGACGGTCACCGAGTCCCTGTCGGTGAGCGGCATCCTGCTGGGCCGCACCATGGGCCGCTCCGAGTCCCTGACGGCCGCCTTCGCCGAGGAGTCCGAGCGGCTCGTCGGCCTCGAAGTGCGCTCCAGCATGGCCGGACGGTGGCGCATGTCCACCATCGGCATCGTCATGGCCGCGATGCCCGCGCTCATCTACTGGGCCGCAGGCATCGCCCTCCAGACGGGCGCCCCCTCGCTCTCCGTCGGCACCCTGGTCGCCTTCGTCACCCTCCAGCAGGGCCTCTTCCGGCCAGCCGTGAGCCTCCTGTCGACCGGCGTGCAGATCCAGACCTCGCTCGCCCTGTTCGCCCGCATCTTCGAGTACCTCGACCTGCCGGTGGACATCACCGAGCGCGAGGGCGCCGTGCGCATCGACCGGGCCAAGGGCGAGGTCACCCTGGAGGGCGTGCACTTCGAGTACGACGCCAAGAGCGGTCCGACCCTCTCCGGCATCGACATCACCGTCCCGGCCGGAGGCTCCCTGGCCGTGGTCGGCCCCACCGGCTCCGGCAAGAGCACGCTCAGCTACCTGGTGCCCCGGCTCTACGACGTCACGGGCGGCCGGGTCGCCCTCGACGGGGTGGACGTGCGCGACCTGGACTTCGACTCGCTGGCCCGCTCCATCGGCGTGGTCTCCCAGGAGACCTACCTCTTCCACGCCTCGGTCGCGGACAACCTGCGCTTCGCCAAGCCGGACGCCACGGACGAGGAGATCGAGGAGGCGGCGCGCGCCGCCCAGATCCACGACCACATCGAGTCGCTTCCCGACGGGTACGAGACCCTGGTCGGCGAGCGCGGCTACCGGTTCTCCGGCGGGGAGAAGCAGCGCCTCGCCATCGCCCGCACCATCCTGCGCGACCCGCCGGTGCTGATCCTCGACGAGGCCACCAGCGCGCTGGACACCCGCACCGAGCACGCCGTCCAACAGGCCATCGACAACCTGTCCGCGGGCCGCACCACCATCACCATCGCCCACCGGCTCTCCACCGTGCGCGACGCCGATCAGATCGTGGTCCTCGACAAGGGTCGGATAGCCGAGCGCGGTACCCACGAGGAGCTCCTCAAGGCGGAGGGCCGGTACGCGGCCCTGGTCCGTCGTGACCGGGACGCCACCCATTTGGCCCCGGTAAACGTGTGATCGTATGACCGCCGCACGGGCGGGCTGCCGGGAATGGCATGCTTCGCCCGTTAGCGTTCCCGTATGCGCCATGAGTATCTGCCGCCCGAGCGTCGCTCCCGGCTCACCCGTCGGGGTCGGCTGGCGCTCTTCCTCACCGCACTGTTCACGGTCGGCGCGGTGGTCCTGATCCCGGTCTTCCGGGGTGCACCGGAACCGGAAGCCCCCCGACGACTGGTGATCCCCGAGGGCTGGCGTGCCCCGCAGGTGTACGCGGCGGTCGACCGCGAGCTGCGCCTCCCGCCGGGTTCGACCAAGGCCGCGGTCGCCACGGCCGGCCTGCCCCTCCCGGCGGAGGCCAAGGGGAATCCGGAGGGCTACCTCTTCCCGGCGACCTATCCGGTGACCGCGAAGACGACCCCGGCGACGCTCCTCGCGCACATGGTGCGGACGGCGAACGAGAAGCTCGCCACCCGCGCCGTCACCGACGGCGGCAAGGCCCACGGCATGACCCCGTACCAGACGGCCACGATGGCCAGCATCATCGAGGCCGAGGCCGACGGCCGCGCCGACATGGGCAAGGTCGCCCGGGTGGTCCACAACCGGCTGGCGAAGTCGATGCCGCTCCAGATGGACTCCACGATCAACTACGCGCTGAACCGCAGCACGGTCGACACCAAGCTGAGCGAGACCCGGATCAACAGCCCTTTCAACACGTACGAACGCCAGGGACTTCCGCCCACCCCGATCGACAGTCCGGGCCTGGAGGCCATGGCGGCGGCGGTCGCCCCGACACCCGGGAACTGGCTCTTCTTCGTCACCGTGAAGCCGGGGGACACCCGCTTCTCCGCGACCTACGACGAACACAAGAAGCACGTGGCGGAGTTCAACCGGCTGCGCGCGAAGGCGGGCCCCGCCGCCGGGCAATGAGGGGCGGCAGGCCCCGGCTCGGCCCTACGATCGGCGCCCTGCCGAGTACGTGGACCGAGGGGGCGAACCGTGAAATGGCCATGGAGAGCGCATACGAAGGCTGAGGCGAAGGCCGGAGCGGACGCGGGAACGGCGGCGGACGGGCCCGCGTCCGACGGGGACTGGATCGGGAAGCTCGTTCAGGAGCGCATCGAGGCGGAGGCGAAGGCTGCCGCGGCCGCCGAACGGGCGGGACACCAACGGATGGTCGAGCGGTGGGGCGACCGCGTGGTCGACTGGCAGGGCTGGCTGGCCCGTTCCCCGGTCGGGGTGGACCTGCTCCACTGGTGGTTCGACGAGGTCGAACTGACCGCCCTGGTCGGCGAGGAGCGGTACCTGGAACGGCTGGGGGAACTGCTCTCGAAGGCCGGGGCGCGCGACATCGCGGCGATGGGGCTCGGCTGCACCCGGCGCGTCGACCGGGCCTGCCGCTTCGCCGAGGTCTGCAGCCAGGATCCCCCGCCGGGCGAGAAGCTCGCGGACTACCGGCACGGGGAGATCCCCGGGGCGTGCAGCAGCTTCCTCGACTGCCATTCCAAGCACCGGATCGACGTGACCTTCGCCGACGGCGACGAGCACCGGTCGGTGCTCTTCTTCCGCGACCATCCGGGCAAGGCCCTGCTCTGGGTGGACGGCGTACGCGTGGGAGAGGGCCACTGGCTGGACAACGGCGGATCCTGGGAGGCCGAGCGCTTCTTCACCATCCGGATCGAGGGCCCGGAGGACCACCCCGAGCAGGGGATCGGCGCGATGGGCCGCCAACTCCACAACATCGTCTCGCTCCTGATCCACGACGCGGAGCGGGGCACCACGCGCATCCTCGTCCCGGAGGCCGGCGAGAGCTGGACCGATCCCGTTCTCGACGTGCGGGACGGCACGGGCCGGGTGTACCCGACCCGTGAGGACCGCGCGGCGGACGGCACCCCGGACCGGATCTTCCCCCTCGACGAACTCCTCGACGAACTCCTCGACGAACTCCTCGACGAGCCCCTCGACGAGCCCCTCGACGAACCGGAAGCCGGCTGAGGGAGCGGCGCCGGGCTCACCCCACGGGTTCGGCGACGGGCTCGCCGGCCCGCCCGCGCGCCAGGAGGCCGCGGATCTCGCGCACCGCCGCACCGCCCGCGCGGTTGGCGCCGATGGTGGACGCGGACGGCCCGTAGCCGACCAGATGGACCCGCTCGTCACGGACGGCCCGCGTCCCCTCGACGCGGATGCCGCCGCCCGGCTCTCGCAGGCGCAGCGGCGCCAGGTGGTCGACGGCCGCGCGGAACCCGGTGGCCCACAGGATCACGTCCGCGTCCACCCGGCTCCCGTCCGCCCAGACGGCGCCGCCGGCGCCGAGGCGCTCGAACATCGGGCGCCGCTCCAGCACCCCCGAGGCCAGCCCGGCCCGGACGGCCTCGTTCAGCGGGAGCCCCGTCACGCTGACGACGCTCTGCGGCGGCAGTCCCCGCCGTACCCGCTCGTCCACCATCGCCACCGCCGCCCGGCCCTCGGCCTCGCCGAAGCCCCCGTCGCGGAAGACCGGGGGCCGCCGCGTCACCCAGGTGGTCTCCGCCGCCACCTCCGATATCTCCAGCAGGTGCTGCACCGCCGAGGTGCCACCGCCCACGACGATCACCCGCGCCCCGGTGAACTCCCGCGGACCGGGGTAGTTCGCCGTGTGCAGCTGCCGGCCGCGGAAGGACTCCTGACCCGGGTAGCGCGGCCAGAACGGCCGGTCCCAGGTCCCGGTGGCGTTGATCAGGGCCCGGGCCGACCAGATGCCGTCGGAGGCCTCCACCCGCAGCCGTCCGCCCTCGCCCTCGCGTACGGCCGAGACGTCCACGGGACGCCGTACGCGCAGGTCGAAGCGGTCCTCGTAGGCGGCGAAGTACTCCCCGATCACCTCCGACGACGGCCGCAGGGCGTCCGCGCCGGTCAGCTCCATGCCGGGCAGGGCGTGCATCCCGTGGACCTTGCCGTAGGTGAGCGAGGGCCAGCGGAACTGCCAGGCCCCGCCGGGACGGGGCGCGTGGTCCAGGACCACGTGCCCGATCCCCGTCCGGGCCAGGTGGTAGGCGCCGGCGAGGCCCGCCTGCCCGGCGCCGATGACCACCACGTCCACGTCCCGCGAGATTTCGTTCACGGTTCTACCAACTCGCGGGGTCCGCGGGATCTTCCCGCGGCCGCCGGTCGGGTCAGGGGGCCATCAGCGTCGCCGTCACCGGCCTCTTCGGCTGGAGCGTGAGCCCCGGGAACACGGCGACCCGCCCGGCGCCGCTGTCCAGGTGGAACCGCTGCGCCAGTACGGCCAGTACGAGCGCCGCCTCCACCAGTGCGAACCGGGCGCCCAGGCAGGCCCGGGGGCCGCCGCCGAAGGGGAACCAGGCGTGTTCCGGGACGGGGTGCGGGGCGTCCGCGTCCCAGCGCTCGGGGCGGAACGCCTCCGGGTCCGGGAACCAGCGCGGATCGCGGTGCACCGACCACGGGCTGGTCCACACGGCGGTCCCCGCGGGCACCGGCCGGCCGCCGATGCTCGCGCCTTCCCTGGCCAGCGCCGAGATCAGCCAGATCGGCGGATAGATCCGCAGGGCCTCCTTGACCACCTGCCGGGTCCACGGCAGGTGGTCGTAGTCGTCGTACGTCGGCAGTCGGCCGCCCAGTACCCGGTCCAGCTCTTCCGTCAGCCGGGCCCGTGCCGCGGGCGCCCCCGACAGCAGCTGCCAGGCCCAGGTCAGCGTGGTCGAGGTGGTCTCGTGGCCGCCGATGTACAGGGTGATCGACTCGTCCCGCAGTTCCCTGCGGGACAGGGGGCCGCCCTGCTCGTCGCGGGCGGCCAGCAGCCGGCTCAGCAGGTCGTCCCGCTCCGCGCCCTCGCGCGAGGCCGCCTCGTGCTCCCGGATGACGTGCGCGATCTCCCGGTCGAGGACCGCCACCGCCCGCCGCATCCGCTGCCTGCCGGGCGTGCGGACCCAGGGCGGCAGGAACAGCGTCAGTCCCCGGAACTCGGCCCCCAGCTCCCGCTGCGCCGTGGCCATCGCCGCGCTGATGGGAGCCTCGCGGCCGGCGGAGTCGCTCCCGAACAGGGTGCGCACCGCTATCCGTTGGGTGAGCCCGGCCATCTCCCGGTGCACGTCGACGACGTCGCCCTCCTGCCAGCTCCCGGCCAGTGCGTCCGCGCACTCCACCATCGTGGCGGCGTACGAGCGCACTTGGCGCGGGCGGACGGCCGGTTGCACCAGGGCCCGCTTGCGCCGCCAGTCGTCGCCCCGGGCGACGACCACCCCGTTGCCCAGCAATTGGCGGAAGGCCCAGCCCAGTTCGGACGGCTCGAAGGTGGACTCCACGGCGCCGAGCAGCTCGCCCGCGTGCTCCGGACGGGAGACCAGCACGTTGCGCTGCGGGCCGAGGCTCCAGGGCACCCAGTCGCCGTGCTCGTCGCGCAGGGACTCGAAGAAGGCCAGCGGATCGCGGGCGAAGGCAGGAAGGTTCCCGAGCAGGGGCCAGCCGCGCGGCCCGCCGCCGCTGCGGCCGCCCGGGCTCGGGGTCTCCGGGGTCTGGGTCTCCGAGCTCTGGGTCGAGGTCACGCGGGCATGGTGACAGCCGCCCCGGCAGACCGCCAGAGTGCCGACCGCCCGGGCCGCCGGTCAGGCTCCGGACCGGGCCGTCCGCAGCCCCGTCAGCCAGTCGTACGCCGCCTCCGCGCTGAACTCGCCCTGCCCGCCCGGGAAGAGGAGGCCGGCGGTCGCGAACTCCGGGTCCCGCGCGGTCCGCGTCACGTACGGGACCGCCACGCAGTGCATCCCGGCGGCGTGTGCGGCTCGCGCCCCCGGCGCCGCGTCCTCGACGACCACGCAGTCGGCCGGCTCCGCACCCAGTCGCCGGGCCGCCTCCAGGAACACGTCCGGGGCGGGCTTGCCGTGCGCCACCTCCTCGGCGGAGACCGCCAGGCCCAGCAGCGCGTCCAGACCGGTGCCCGCCAGCACGGCGTCGATCGCCTCGCGGGAGGATCCGGAGGCCACCGCCATCGGCACGCCCTCGCCGTGCAGCCGCTCCACGAACGCGCGCATCTCCGGGAAGGTCTCGGTGTGCGTGCGGGCCAGCTCCAGGTAGGCGGCGTTCTGCTCGGCCAGCAGTTGCTCGACCGGCGCCCCGATCCCGTGGCGCTCCTTCAGGATCTCCAGCGTCTCCAGGGTGCCGATCCCGATGAAGCGGGAGTGCTCCTCCCACGTGAAGCCGAGGACCCCGTGCCGCTCCAGGGTGCGGCGCCCCGACTCGTAGTAGTTCGGCTCACTGTCCACGAGGGTGCCGTCGAGATCGAATATGACGGAAATCATCCGCTGCGCCCGTCCTGCCGGTCATGTCCTGTCTAGACCATTCTGTCAGGTCTTGCGGGAGGCTCGTCCCACCGATTCGACCAGCGGCAGCAGCCGGTGCGCCACCCGCTCGCGCAGCGCCACCTCGGTCCGGGTGCGGACCACGCCCGGGAGCCGGATCAGCCGCTGGATCACGTCCTCCAGATGTTCGTTGTCCCGGGCCGCGACCCGGGTCAGCAGGTCCCCGCCGCCGGTGATCGAGAAGGCCTCGATGATCTCGGGCACGGCCGCCAGCGCGTCGCCGACGTCGTCCAGGTGCCCCTGCGTGACCTCGATGTGCACGAACGCCAGCACCGGATGCCCCAGCGCGGCGGGGGAGAGCGCCGGTCCCGTACCGGTGATCACCCCGGTGCGCTCCAGCCGGTCGAGGCGGGCCTGGAGGGTGCCCCGCGCGACACCGAGGATCCGGGCGTACTCACGGACGCTGGTGCGCGGCTGCTCGATCAACAGGCGCAGGATCCTCGTGTCGAGCTCGTCCACCGCCATGCCCTGACTGTACCAATGGCACACCATTGGCCCGTTTCAGCCGGATCGCCCGCGGCCGGGGAACTGTCCGGAGAGCAGCCGCGGCTGCCCGAGCTCGGCCGCCGCCGACGCCAGTACGAGCGCCGCGACCGGGAGCAGCAGCAGACCCACCGTCCATCCGGCCCGGACCAGCAGCGCCCCGGCCAGGCCGCCCGCGAACATCGCCAGGACCGCCAGCCCGCGCAACCGCCACGCGGGGGTCCAGTACGCGAGGGCGCCTTCCTGGCCCATGGCCGGGCCCGCGAAGAAGGCGGTCATGGACCGGGTGATCAGGGTCGTCGGCACCCCCGCCACGTGCGCCCGCATGATCGTCAGGTTGCGGACTCCCAGCGCGAACGCCAGGACGGCCGTGACGACCAGGTGCCGCGCGCTCGGCGCGCCGTAGCGCGGCTCCAGCCCCCAGCCGAGGCCGGCGGCGGCCAGGACGAGCGCCGCCTCGACAGTGAGCCCGATGATGAACCAGCGCCGCCCCCGCGCCTCGGTCGCCGATTCCAGCCGCGCCCCGCAGATCACACCGAGGACGAAGGCCGCCAGAGAGACCGCGGAAGGCAGCGCCGGCAGATCGCCCGCCCGCACGGCTCCGAAGGCCAGGAACAGCACGTTGCCCGTCTGCATCGCGGTGAACACCGGCCCGAGCGCGAGCAGGCTCACCGCCTCCACCATCCCGGTCGCCAGCGTCAACACGATCATCAGCGCGGGCAGCCGCCGCCCCTCGTCCATGAGGCCCGACAGTGACACGCCCACCCCGCCCCGCCGTGTCGACATGCCGAGGACATAGGGTCCCGAGAATGAGCGACCTGTTGCTGGTGAGGCACGGAGAGACGGCCTGGAGCGCCGACGGGCGGCACACCGGACTCACCGACGTTCCGCTGACCGCGCGCGGCGTGGAGGAGGCCATCTCACTGGCCCCGTTCTTCCGGGACCGCCATCCGGCACTGGTGCTGACCAGTCCGCTGCGCCGGGCCGTCGCCACGGCCGAGCTGGCCGGCCTCACCGGCGGCATCCCCGATCCCGACCTCCACGAGTGGGACTACGGCGGCTACGAGGGCGTCACCACGGCGGAGATCCAGCGGACCACCCCGGACTGGTCCCTGTGGACCCACGGCGTCCCTCCGGGCGACGCCACGCACCCGGGGGAGAACGCCACCCAGGTGGGCGCTCGCGCGGACCGCGCGCTGGCCCGCGTCGCCCCCGTGCTGGCCGCCGACGAGGGCAACGTGGTGATCGTCGCGCACGGGCACTTCCTGCGCGTGCTGACCGCCCGCTACCTGCGCCTGGACCCCGCCGACGGCCGGCTGTTCCTGCTGCGCACCGGCACCGTCAGCATGCTCTCCACGGAACACGACCTCCCGGTGATCGCGGGCTGGAACACCCGCCCCTGACCGGCGGAACCCGCCTCGCGGGGCGCCGCCGGGTGCGTGACGATGCGTACATGGCCCATGACGTTGAGAGCGGTGGCGGTACGGGGAACGACGACCTCGAACCGGGTCTCAAGGCGAACGCGATCGGCTTCCTCGACGCCCTCGTCATCGGCCTGAACTCGACCTCGCCCGCCTACTCGCTCGCGGCGGTCCTCGGGCCCATCGTCGCCCTGGTCGGGATCTACGCGCCGGGGGTGATGCTGGCGTCCTTCGTGCCGATGCTGCTCATCGCCGCCGCCTTCTACTACCTCAACCGCGTCGACCAGGACTGCGGCACGACCTTCTCGTGGGTCACCCGGGCCATGGGCCCCTGGGCGGGCTGGTTCGGCGGCTGGGCCATCGCCATGACCGGCGTGCTCGTCATCGGCTCGCTGGCCGACGTGGCCGTCCGGTTCGGTCTGCTCACCTTCGGCCTGGACAGCTGGGCCTCCAACGAGGCCATCCGGCAAGGGCTGGCCGTCGTCGTGATCCTCGTGATGACGCTCATCTGCGTCATCGGCACCGAGCTCTCCGCCCACCTCCAGGACGTCCTGATCCTCGCCCAGGTCTTCTTCCTCCTGGTCTTCGCCGTCGTGGCCATCTACCGGGTCTACGCGGACACCAGCACCCTCCACGCGATCGATCCGTCCATCGAATGGCTCAACCCCTTCGGCGCGGGCGGCGCCGCCCTCACC
Organism: Streptomyces sp. NPDC002467; assembly: GCF_042889825.1. Taxonomy (NCBI): domain Bacteria; kingdom Bacillati; phylum Actinomycetota; class Actinomycetes; order Kitasatosporales; family Streptomycetaceae; genus Streptomyces; species Streptomyces sp. NPDC002467. Next base: position 78,140 of record NZ_JBIARJ010000006.1, read on the forward strand.
GCCGGGCTGCTGCTGGGCGTGTTCATCTACTGGGGGTGGGAGTCCGCGGTCAACCTCACCGAGGAGGTCGAGAACTCCGCCACCGCGCCCGGCCGGGCCGGCATCTGGTCGACCGTCATCCTGCTGGTGACGTACCTGTCCGTGGGCTTCGCCGTCGTCGCCTACGCCGGCACCGAGTTCCTCGCCGAGAACGCGGGCGAGGAGGAGGCCGTGTTCGCCGTGCTCGCCCACGAGGTCATGGGCGGCTGGGACTGGATGGTGCTCGCCGCCGTCTGCACCTCCGCGCTCGCCTCCACCCAGACCACGATCATCCCCGCCTCCCGCACCGCGCTGTCCATGGCCCGCCGGCACGCGCTGCCGCACCATCTCGCGCACATCCACCCGCGCTTCCGGACCCCGAGCGTCAGCACCTGGTGGGTGGCCGCCATCGCCATCGGCTGGTACCTCGTGGTCAACCAGATCAGCGAGAACGCCCTCCTGGACTCGCTGACCGCGCTCTCCCTGCTCATCGCCTTCTACTACGCGCTCACCGGGCTGGCGTGCGCCGTCTACTACCGCCGCCACCTGCTGGAGTCCCCGGGGAACTTCCTGCTCATCGGGGCGGGCCCGGTGATCGGCGCCGGCCTGCTGATCTGGCTGCTCGTGGAGTCGGTGGGCGACATGTCCAACCCCGAGAACTCCGCCGGCGGGGTCTCCTGGTTCGGCCTCGGCCCGCCCCTGATCATCGGCATCGGCATCGCCGTCGTCGGCGTGCTCGTCATGTGCTGGTGGCGGATCCACGACGGCAGGTTCTGGAGCGAGCGGCGGAGCGTCGTGGACCCGGCCCTCGTCCGCGGCCGGAAGAACTGAGGAGGAGCCCCATGTCCGTGGTCCTCGGGTACGACGAGTCACCCGGCGCGGAGCGCGCCCTGCGCGTCGCGCTGGAGGTGGCCGCCGCCTTCGGCGAACCCCTCGTCCTCGTCTACGGCGTGGCGGCCCCCGGCGCGGCGGGCGAGGAGTACCAGGCTCACGTGGAGGCCCTGCGCCAGGCGGGCCGCAGTGCCCTCGCGCACGCCGTCGAGGCCGCCGACGAGGCCGGGGTCCCCTCGACCGTGGAGGTCGTCGACGAGAAACCGGCCCAGGCCCTGCTCGACGCCGCCGCACGCCACGACGCGCGCGTCATCATCGTCGGCACCTGGGGCGACAGCCCGATCCGGGGCGCCCTCCTCGGCTCCACCCCGCACAAGCTCCTGCACCTGTCCCCGGTGCCGGTCCTGTGCGTGCCCACCGAGGGCTGAGCCGCGGCCCCGAGAGGAACGACGACCGCCGTCTCGTGTCTGGATTGATGACCGAGAGTGGATTTCGGTAGCTTTGCGTGCATTCCGGACGGCTCGGCCGACCCCGCGGTGGGAGTCCGGACGGGAGGTGCGTGCCGGTGCCCGGTTCGACGCGGAAGGCGCGGCGCGTGGCGGCGCGCGGGTTCGAGGAGCTGGACGCAAGGCTGCCGCTCTCGGAACCGGCCCGCGACGGGGTGCGCAAGGTGTTCCCCGACCACTGGTCGTTCCTGCTGGGGGAACTGGCCCTGTACAGCTTCGTCGTCCTGCTGCTGACCGGTGTGTTCCTCACGTTCTTCTTCGATCCGTCGATGCGGGAGACGGTCTACCGGGGCCCCTACGAACCGCTCCAGGGCGTGCCGATGTCGCAGGCCTACCTCTCCACCCTGAGGATCGGCTTCGAGGTCCGGGGCGGGCTGCTCATCCGCCAGATGCACCACTGGGCCGCCCTGCTCTTCGTGTCCGCCATCGGGGTGCACATGCTCCGGGTGTTCCTCACCGGAGCGTTCCGGCGCCCGCGCGAGCTCAACTGGACGATCGGCGTGACGCTGTTCCTGCTGGCGCTGCTGGAAGGGTTCGCCGGCTACTCGCTCCCCGACGACCTGCTGTCGGGCACCGGGCTGCGGATCGCCCAGGGGATCATGCTGTCGGTCCCGGTCGTCGGCACGTACCTGAGCTTCCTCGTCTTCGGAGGCCAGTACCCCGGCGAGGACATCGTGTCCCGCCTCTACCCCGTGCACATCCTGCTGGTCCCCGGCCTGCTCACGGCCCTGATCACCGCGCACCTCCTGCTCGTCGTCACGCTGAAGCACACGCACTGGCCGGGGCCGGGCAGGACCGGCCGCAACGTCGTCGGACTGCCCTTCTTCCCCCAGTACACGGCCAAGTCCGCCGGGCTGTTCTTCGCCCTCTCCGGGGTGCTCGCCGCCCTCGGGGCCGTCGCGCAGATCAACCCCGTCTGGACCTACGGCCCCTACCGGCCCGACGTGGTCTCCATCGGCTCCCAGCCCGACTGGTACGTCGGATTCCTGGAGGGGGCGCTACGGCTGATGCCCGGCCTCGAAACCCGGCTGTGGGGTCACACGATCGCTTGGAACCCGCTGGTGACGGCCGTACTGCTGCCCGGCCTGCTCTTCACGATCCTGTACGCCTACCCGTACTTCGAACGCTGGATCACCGGCCCGACGGGCGAGCGGCACCTCTGCGACCGCCCGCGCGACCGGCCCGTCCGTACGGGGCTCGGCGTGGCGGCCGTCTCCTGCTACGGCGTCCTGCTGCTCGCCGGGGCGCAGGACATCCTGGCGTTCGTCTTCGACGTACCGCTGCCCGGCCTGACATGGGCGCTGCGGATCGCCTTCTTCCTCGTACCGGTGGCCGCGTTCTGGCTCACCAGGAGGGTGTGCCTGGCCCTCCAGTGGCGTGAGCGAGGGCTGCTGACGGACGGTGAGGAGACCGGCCTCGTACTCCAGGGCGTGGAAGGCGGCTTCGAGCCGCAGCACCGGGCGCCCACGCCCACCGAGCGGTACGCCGTGCTCGCGAGGGAGCGGCCCCTGCCGCCGGCCCCCTCCGGCCGCGGCCGACCGCGCCGGCGCGACCGGCTCCGGTCGGCCCTCGGCGCCTGGTACCACCAGGACCGGATCGACTTCCCGGCGACCCCGAAGCAACGCCGGCGGGCCGCCGGAACCACCGCGGGCCCCGACCGGGAGCGGCGCTCCGGGGACCGCTGACCGCCCGCCTATTCGGCTTCCGGGTGGTCGAGGTTCTGGAAGGCGAACCCCACGACCCCCGGCAGCAACACCCCGAATCCGATCAGGCACAACCACAGCCCCTCGACCACGCCCAGGCCGATCAACGCGCTCCCCGCGGCCGCCAGGACGGGGAAGAAGCTGCGCGCGGGGAAGTAGAGCCGCCGGCCGGCCGCCTCGCCCACCTCGGCTTCCCCGCGGTCCTCCGGACGTTCGCCGCCCCGCCGGTACTGGCGCCACAGGAAGGCCGAGACGAGGCCCGCCATGACGAAGGCGACGCAGAGCGCCGCGGTCCCGGCGGGCTCCCGGGACAGCCAGAAGTAGACGGCGGCCGTGATCCCGAAGAACAGGGCCGTACCGGTGAACAGCCAGGCCTCACCCTTCACGGGGCACCTCCGAGTGGTGCAGGTCGAAGGCGGGGGACTCCGAGCGGATCCGCGGCAGGGAGTGGAAGTTGTGCCGGGGCGGCGGACAGCTCGTCGCCCACTCCAGGGAACGGCCCCATCCCCACGGATCGTCCACGGTGACCCGGGTGCCGTGGCGGCCGGTCCGCCAGACGTTGTAGAGGAAGGGCAGCGTCGACAGGCCCAGCAGGAACGAGCCGATGGTGGAGACGGTGTTGAGCAGGGTGAAACCGTCGCTCGCGAGGTAGTTCGCGTACCGGCGCGGCATGCCCGCCTCGCCCAGCCAGTGCTGGACCAGGAAGGTGGTCTGGAACCCCGCGAACAACGTCCAGAAGTGGATCTTCCCGAGCCGCTCGTCGAGCATCCGCCCGGTGAGCTTGGGCCACCAGAAGTAGAAGCCGCCGAAGGTGGCGAAGACGATGGTGCCGAAGAGGACGTAATGCAGGTGGGCGACGACGAAATAGCTGTCCGTCAGGTGGAAGTCGAGCGGCGGCGACGCCACCAGCACGCCCGTCAGGCCGCCCAGGAGGAAGGTGACGAGGAAGCCGACGCACCACAGCATCGGCGTCTCGAAGGAGAGCGACCCCTTCCACATCGTCCCGATCCAGTTGAAGAACTTCACCCCGGTGGGCACGGCGATCAGGAACGACAACAAGGAGAAGAAGGGCAGCAGCACGGCCCCCGTCGCGAACATGTGGTGCGCCCACACCGTCGCCGACAGACCGGTGATCGCGATCGTGGCACCGATCAGGGAGACGTATCCGAACATGGGCTTGCGGCTGAAGACCGGAAGGATCTCGCTCACCACGCCGAAGAACGGCAGGGCCACGATGTAGACCTCGGGATGCCCGAAGAACCAGAACAGGTGCTGCCACAGCAGGGCGCCACCGTTCGCCGGGTCGAAGACGTGCGCGCCGAACTTCCGGTCAGCTTCCAGGACCAGCAGCGTGGCGGTGAGCACCGGAAACGCCAGCAGGGCCAGCACCGAGGTGAAGAGGACGTTCCACGTGAAGATCGGCATGCGGAACAAGGTCATGCCCGGCGCGCGCAGGCAGATGATCGTGGTGATGAAGTTGACCGCACCCAGGATCGTGCTCAGTCCGGACACGGCCAGCCCCATGGCCCACAGGTCGGCGCCGGTCCCGGGGGAGTAGCGCAGGCCGTTCAGGGGCGCGTACGCGAACCACCCGAAGTCCGCGGCCCCGTAGGCGGTCAGGAATCCGGACACGACCAGCAGGCCCCCGAACAGGTACACCCAGTAGGTGAAGGCGTTCAGCCGGGGGAAGGCGACATCGGGCGCCCCGATCTGCAACGGCATGATCGCATTGGCGAAACCGGTGAAGGTCGGTGTCGCGAACAGCAGCATCATGATCGTGGCGTGAATGGTGAACGCCTCGTTGTACTGCTGGTTCGACAGGATCTGCAGCCCGGGGCGGGCGAGTTCGGCCCGCATCACCATGGCCAGCGCGCCGGCGAAGAGGAAGAAGCAGAAGGCCGTCACCAGGTAGAGGTTGCCGATCACCTTGTGGTCGGTGGTCGACAGCCACCGCAGGACGGCGGAACCCTGACCGGCCCGCCGCTCGGTCCGCCGCCGCTCGGCCGTGTCGGGAACGACGGGTGGCGGCGCTTCCGTCGAAGGGTCCACCGACGTCATCCGTCCTCCAGAGAGCCTCGCCGCCGCGCCTGCACCCCCTTCCCCTACAGGCTCGGGATCCCCCCGGACCGGCGGCGCGCCGCGAAGCGCGCCGCCTACCCCCGGGTGCCATGTCCCGGGGCTGCCCGCGGGCGGGCGGCCCCGGCGGCGCCGGAGGAGGTCAGCGCAGGCAGCCCACGATCTGGATCGAGACCCTGGCGCTCCCGGTCAGTCCGGAGGCCGTGTCGGTGGCGGAGAAGACGAGCGGGTAGGTCCCGTCCGCCAGCAGCGGCACCTGGAACCGGCCGGAGGCACCGGCACCGATCGTCACCGGCCCGTTCGGGCCGATGATCTGCCAGGTCGTGGCCTGTGGATCGGTGATGGCGCGGTCTCCGGGGCGCGTGCGCGCCGTACCGCCGAAGGGTTCCTCGCAGCCGCGCCGGAGCCTGCCGCCGGCGCCGGGCTGCTGGATGGAGACCGCCGGGGCCTGCGGCTGCGCGGAGGGCGAACGGCCGGGCTGGGTGGCGGGCGGCCGGTTGGGACCGCCGGTCGTCGGGCCGGGACCGTTCGGCGTACGGGGCGTGGGCGAGGCGCTCGGGGACCCGCCGGAGCCCGGCGAGGGCGAGGCGGAGCCGCCGGGCAGCGGGGTGGCCGAGTTCACGGGCCCGGACTTCGACGGCTCCAGGTCCAGGGCGGGCGGCAGCACCGGCCGGTTCACGGTGGGCGGCGCCGCGCCCTTGTCCGGGGAGGTGGGCTCGGCGTCGATGGTGCCGCACACGGCGCTCGCGACCATCCGCTGGCTGTCGGGGGCGGGGAAGATGCGTATTTGGTTGTCGCCGGCGCCGTGCGCGTGGTTGTCGAGGTAGACGTTGCCCGTCAGGGTCTCGCCGTCGGAGTGCTCGATCCAGACCGTGTCGTGGTAGTCGGCGCCCGCCCGTTGCCGGTTGACACCGGTGACGTGCCAGTCCTTCACCGGCCGGCCCGATGTCCCCGGCGTGGGAGCGTCCGTCGACGCGTACAACCAGCCGTCACCGAAGTAGCGCTGGGGACCTCCGCCCCGCTCGTTGTCGGCCGGGAAATGGAAGCCGCCGCCCAGCAGCAGTCGGCCCTTCGGGCATTTCACGGTGGCGTCCGCAGTGTCCCCCGCCCCGACCGTGACCGCGGCGGTGGCGATCGAGACGTCCTTCAGCCTGACGCAGACCGGCCGCACGTCGACCGCGTAGTTCGACTGCGGGGGTTGCGGGTCCAGGACGTGGGTCTTGCGCTCCGCCCCCTCGGAATTCCACATCCGGAACGAGACCGGGCTCAGTTCCGTACCCGGATTGACCGACACCGTCCAGTGCCCCGGCGCGGGCTTTCCGTCGAGGACCTCGTCCGTGCTGAGCGTGTCCATCGGCACGGGCGCCACGCCCCGTCCCTGGAGGTAGCGCGTCGCCCGGAACTCGACTCCGATCATCGTGAAGCCGCCCGTGCACGCGGGGCGCGCCAGCGCCTCGCGGAAGGCCTTCGCGTACGGGCCGTCCGTCGACAGGTCGTGGAAGGGGCCCTCGTCGGTACTGGTCAGCTTCACGTAGTGGTCCTTGAAGGCGTGCGCCGCCCGGTCGGTGAACTCCTGGTGCGGTTCGAACTCCGGTTTGGCGTTCACGCACAGCGCGTACGAGGTGAGGGTGACGGGAGCGTCCCCCGGGTTGTACGCCGCCGACAGCCATGCCGCGCCGACGAACTCGCTCGTCGTCGCGAAACCACCGCCCCCGATCGCGTACCCGCCGCCGAGAGCGGTCTCGTGCTTCTCGCACGGCGCGATCACCGATTGTTCGCCGCCCGCGGGCACCTCCACCGACGCACTGCGCTGGACGACCACCACGTGTGGCTCCCCCCGCGTGGTCCACCACACGCCGGCCCCCGCGGCGCCGCCGACCACCAGCACGCCCGCGGCCACCGAGGCCGCGGTCTTCCCACTGATCGTTCCGCCCAGTCTCGCGAAGACCCCAGAGCCCATGTCCCCCGCTCCTCACCCCTCCGCCCGCCTGCGTACCCGCGGGGCCGTGGGCAATGTAGCGGCGCGAAACCGCCTATCCCAGGGGTGCGGAGCGACCTGCCAGGACGTTTGCCGTCCGTTGGTCTTCCCATGGCCGAGAATCGCCGCTCATGACTGTGCCATTGGCCCACCGATCCGCTCCTCGGTTGAACCATTGCCCTCTACATGCTTATCTGTGTCCTATCCATGTATCTACGGCGCCGCGCAGCGCCGGACCGGCAACGAGGCCGGACCGGACCGCGGTGCCTTCGTCGTGTCCGTACGCCTCCCACCACCCCCGGGCGGCCGCCGGACACGGCGCGCAGCATCGCAAGGGGGGCGGCACACCGCCGTGAAGAGGATGTTCGTTGCTCCGGACCCGGGGCGCACGAGACTGCGGAACTCGGCCCGCGCGGTGATCGGCGTCGCCGCCGCCGTGGCCCTCGCCGAACTGTGCGGTCTCTCCCTCACCGCTTCCATCACCGGGGGACTGGCGGCCCTGCTGGCCCTCTTCACCGTCCTGGATCCGAAGGTGCGGGCCCAGCGCCTCACCACCGCCCTGCTGCCCGTCGCCGGATTCCCGGTCCTGGCCCTGGCCTCCGCCCTGCACACGATGCCCGTCGCCCGGGACGCCGCGTTCCTCGCCGTCGTCCTCGCCGGGGTGTACGCCCGCCGCTGGGGGCCGCGCGGGCACGCCCTCGGCGTCTTCGGCTTCATGATGTTCTTCGTCACCCAGTTCCTGCACGCCGTGCCGGCGCAGCTGCCCGAAGTGTTCGCCGCCGTCGGGCTCGCACTCCTCGCCGCGGGCGCCGTCCGCTTCGTCCTGTGGCCCATCGAGCGGCGCACCCCGCCGCCGCCCGTCCCGCCCGGCCTGCCCGGCACCGGACTCGCCCGGCCCACCACCCGACAGGCCTTCCAGGCCACCGCCGCCTGCGCCTTCGCGCTCGTCATCGGCCAGTACCTCTCCGAGGACCGCTGGTACTGGGCCGTCGGCGCCGCCTGGTGGATCTTCGTCAACACCACCTCCCGCGGGGAGACCCTCGTACGGGGCTTCCGCCGGGTGCTCGGCACGGTCGTCGGCATCGCCGCCGGCCTGCTGATCGCCGTACCCCTGCACGGAGCGCCCCTGCCGACCGCCGTGCTCGTCGCCGTGTGCGTCTTCGGGATCTTCTACACGGCGGCCCCCTCGTACTCCTGGATGATGTTCTTCGCGACCGTCATGGCCGGGCTGCTCTACGGCCTCCTCGGCGTGCTGGACCCCGGTCTGCTGCTCCTGCGGTTCCAGGAGACCGCGATCGGCGCGATCGGCGCCGCCCTCGCCGTGGTCCTGATCCTGCCGGTGACCACCCACGCCACGAACTCCGCCTGGATCCAGCGGGCCCTGCGCTCCGTCCACGCGGCGACCGCCGAGGCCACCGCGCGCCTCGCCGGATCCCCCACCGCGGATCCCGCGCCGCACGCCGCCGAGCTGGAGGTCCTGCTGGCCCGGGTACGGATGGCGCTCGCCCCGCTGGTGCACCCGCTGAGCCCGTTCCGGGGCCGCAAGGAGCGCGCGGTGCAGGTCATCGCGCTGCTGGACGACTGCGCCCGCGAAGTCCGCGGCCTGGCGGCGGTCGCCGCCGACCCGGACGCGAGCCACGACGCCCGCCTCGCCGCGGCCTGCTGGCGCGTCGAGGCGGCCGTGGAGGCGCTGACCGCCGCCGAGGAGAAGGAGGGCCAGGGGCACACCGCCGCGCCCGGGACCGTCCCCCGGGCCGCCGCGACCGAACCCGCGCTCGCGCACCTGTACGGCCTGGAGCAGGCCCTCGCGGGCCTCGCCGCCCCCCTGCGCAGCTCCCGACCCTCCCCGCTGGTCGACGCCTGACGCGTCCCGGGGAGGGGCGGGGGATCAGCGCTCCGCCTGCTCCCCGGACGCGAGCCCGTGCAGCCCCGCCGGGAGCCGGCCGGGGCCGTGCAGGACGCCGAGGGACTGGGTGGCCCGGGTCAGGGCCACGTACAGGTCGCTCGGCGCGAACCCGTCCGGTTCCACCACGATCACCGTGTCGAACTCCAGTCCCTTGGCCTGGCGCGGGTCCAGCAGGACCGCCTCCCGGGTCAGGTCCGGCTCCTCGCCCGCCCGTACCTCCGGCAGCGCGGCCGCCAGCTCCGCGTGCAGGGGCCGCGGGGCGATCACCGCGAGCCGGCCCTCGGCGGGCCGCTCCGCCTCCACGGCCCGGGCGAGCGCCGCGGGCAGCCGTGCCGCGGCGCGCGCCCAGGGACGCACCCCCGTGGACCGTACGGAACTCGGCGGCCGGAAGCCGGGATCGCGTTCGCGGAGCACGGCCGCCGCCACCTCCATGATCTCGGCGGGCGTGCGGTAGTTGACCCCCAGCCGGACCAGTTCCCAGCGCTCGCCCACGTACGGGGAGAGGATCCGCTCCCAGGAACCGCAGCCCGCCTCCTCCGCGGTCTGCGCGGGATCGCCGACCAGGGTCATCGAGCGGGTCGGGCAGCGGCGCATCAGCAGCCGCCAGGCCATCTCCGACAGCTCCTGCGCCTCGTCCACGATGACGTGCCCGAAGGCCCAGGTGCGGTCGGCGGCCGCCCGCTCGGCCGTACTGCGGTGGTCGGCCTCCTCGTGGCGCTCGGCCATCCGCTCGGCGTCGATGATGTCGTGCGCCGCGAGGTACTCGTTCTCCTCGTCCTCGAACTCGTAGGACTCCGAGCCCTGCGACAGGTCCAGCACCCCCTGCGCGTACGCGATGCGCCGCGCCCGAGCCCGCTCCTCCTCGGCCCTCCGCGCGGAGTCGTCCTCGCCGAGCAGCTCGGCGGCCTCGTCCAGCAGCGGAACGTCGGCCGGCGTCCACTGCGGGCGCGCCGAGGGCGCGCGCCGGATCAGCTCGGCCTCGTGCGGGGGCAGGTGCGTCGGCTCCGCCAGGAAGTCGGCGACCAGTTGCTCCGGGGTGAGGGAGGGCCACAACGAGTCGATCGCCGCGTGCACGGCGGGGCTCATCGCGATCTCCTTGCCCAGCTGGGCGACGTCGTCCGAGCCGAGCAGGTTGGGGCCGCCGTACGGATCGGCGCCCAGCCGGTCGGCGAGCTGCGCCGTGAGCGCGTCGATGATCGGGAAGGCGAAGGAGGGACGCGCCTGGTTGTGCGGCAGTCCGGTGGCGCGGGCCCGGTCCCGGGCCTCGTGGGCCATGGTGCGGTCCAGCAGCAGGGTCCCGTAGTCGTCGTGGTCGATCTCCAACGCGGGCTCGGGGACCGCGTCGTACTCCTCGCCGGTGTCGGCCGGCACCGTCTCCGGCAGGCACTGCCGGTCGGCGACCACCCGGGCCAGCACCTCGGCCATCCCGGCCCGGCCCTTCACGGCGGCGGCCCCGGGACGGTCGGTTCCCGTGGCGTGCACCCCGGGGAACAACTCACCGGGAGTGGCGAGCAGCACGCCCGTCTCGCCGAGCGCGGGCAGCACCCCGCCGATGTACCCGAGGAACGCCGGACCCGGGCCGACGATCAGCACGCCTCGCTTGGCCAGCAACTCCCGGTGGGCGTAGAGCAGGTACGCGGCACGGTGCAGCGCGACCGCCGTCTTCCCGGTGCCCGGCCCGCCCTCGACCACCAACACCCCGCGGTGCGTGGAGCGGATGATCCGGTCCTGCTCGGCCTGGATGGTGCGCACGATGTCGTGCATCCGGCCGGTCCGCGCGGCGTCGAGCGCCGCGAGCAGCACCGCGTCCGCGTCGGCGCCCTCGTGGCCGGTGCGCTCGGTGTCGGTCAGGTCGAGGATCTCGTCGTGCAGGGAGGTGACGACCCGCCCCCGGCTGCCGATGTGCCGGCGGCGGCGCAGCCCCATGGGAGTGTGGCCGGTGGCGAGGTAGAAGGGGCGGGCCACGTCCGCGCGCCAGTCCAGGACGAGCGGGGTGCGTTCCGCGTCGTCGGCGCGGATTCCGATCCTTCCGATGTGGTGGTCGCGGCCGTCGGAGAACTCCAGACGGCCGAAACAGAGACCGTTCTCGCCGGCATTCAGAGCCGACAGGAGACCGGACTGCTCCGCGACCAGGACATCGCGTTCCAGCCGGGCCTGCGCCCCGTTCCCGACCTCGCGCAATGCTCCTGCCACGGCGTGTTCGGCCTGGTCACGCAGGCCGTCGAGACGCCGATAGAGGTCCGTGACGAATTGCTGCTCTTTCCGGAATTCCTCGGTTGACAATTGCACTCCCACCGCGCTACAGTGTCCTCGTAAGGTTGTTCACGCCTTTGTTTTCAGGCAAGGCGTGAATCAATCAATATACGCTCTCCTCTCCCTCGGCAGCGAATTCGGCCGGGGGATTTTTTGCGTACCGTGGATCTCATGACCATCGCACACGGCTCCGCCGACGGCATCGTCTACCGCCCCGCCCGTCCCGAGGACGCGGGTGCCATCGAAGCCCTGGACGGCTCCTTCACCACCGCCACGGTCTTCGAGGTCGCCCCCGCCGAGGGGGGCCTCGGCTTCCTGCTCCGCGAGGTCCCCGCGGACCCGCCGGTCTACAAGGAGTTCCCGCCCGAGGAGCACGACGAGCAGGGGCTCGGCCGCGGCTCGGGCGCCGACGCGGACGGGCGCACGTACGTGGCCCTCGACGGAGAGCGGGTGTGCGGCTTCGTCGCCGCCGGCTACGCGGCCTGGAACCGCCGCCTGACCATCGAGGACATCGAGGTCGCGCCGGACCGCCGGGGACGGGGCGTCGGGCGGGCGCTGATGGAGTGCGCGGCGGAGTTCGCCCGCGAACGGGGCGCCGAACACCTCTGGTTGGAGGTGAGTTCGGTCAACGCCCCTGCGGTGCACGCCTATCGGCGCATGGGATTCGTCCTCTGCGGCCTCGACACCACCCTGTACGGGGGTACGCCGTCCGCCGGCGAAAGGGCGCTCTTCATGGCCCGGCCCTGCGATTGACGGATAGTACGCCCCGTCAGTTCCCTTTCGCAGCAGGATCGTCGAAGAACACACGGAGGAGTGTTCCCGGCCCGCCTGCCGCACTTCGCTGACCTGCTGCATGTACAAACGGTGATTGTTTATTGCACATTCATCCGGCATGTACAGGGTGGATCTGGTCGGACAGGGGGTAACCGCCCGGAATGGAAATCCTTCAACAGCGCGCCACCACCGCTCAGGTGTGGGAAGCGGCCGAGGAGTTCATCCGACTCTTCCACAGGGAGAGCCACGGCGCGGGCGATCCGCGCACCCGGCTCGCAGAAGTGCGGGCCGAGCTCGCGGACACCGGCACCTACCGGCACACCCACGCGGAACTGGTCCACGGGGCCCGGGTCGCCTGGCGCAACAGCAACCGCTGCATAGGCAGGCTCTACTGGAACTCGCTGCGGGTCCGCGACCGGCGCGGGCTCACCGAGGCCGACGAGATCGCCGACGAGTGCTTCGAGCACCTGCGCGAGGCGACCAACGGCGGCCGGGTCCGGCCCACCATCACCGTCTTCGCCCCGGACACCCCGCAGGGCCCCGGGCCGCTGATCTGGAGCGAGCAGCTCGTCCGCTACGCCGGGTACGGAGACCATCCGTCGATAACCGTCGGCGACGCCCGCAACGCCCCGCTCACCGAGGCCCTGCTGCGGCTCGGCTGGGCCGGCGGCGCCGGGACCCCGTTCGACCCGCTCCCGCTCGTGGTCCAGGGGGTCGACGACAAGCCCCGCTGGTTCGACCTCCCCGCCGACGCCGTGCTGGAGGTGCCGATCGAACACCCCGAGGGCGACGGTTGGGCGGACTGGGGGCTGCGCTGGCACGCCGTACCCGCCATCTCCAACATGTGCCTGGAGATCGGTGGCATCCACTACCCGGCGGCCCCGTTCAACGGCTGGTACATGGGCACCGAGATCGGTGCCCGCAACCTGGCCGACGTCGACCGCTACAACCTCCTGCCGGCCGTCGCCCGCCGCCTCGGACTGGACACCGGCAGCGACCGCTCGCTCTGGAAGGACCGGGCGCTCGTCGAGCTCAACCGGGCGGTGCTGCACTCCTTCGACCGCGCCGGGGTCACCATCGCCGACCACCACAGCGAGTCCCGGCGCTTCCTGTCCCACATGGAACGGGAGGAGCGCAAGGGGCGCGAGGTGGGCGCGGACTGGTCCTGGATCGTGCCGCCGATCTCCGGCTCCGCGACCCCGGTCTTCCACCGCACCTATGAGGACCGGCCGAGCAGCATCGCGTACGTCCACCATCCCGGCGCACAGGAAAGGGCGCAGGGGCGCGACTTGGTCTAGACCTTCTGTTACGGTCGGCTCCGAACCGATCGACGGAGGTGCAGGGCATGGGCGACAGGACGGCCGCCGAGGCGGAACACCGGGTCCACATAGGCTCGTTCACCTCGGCGGGCGGGCGCGGCATCACCACCGCGGCCCTCGACGCGGCGACCGGAGCCCTCACGGAGCTCTCCGCCACCGATGCGCTGGCCGACCCGTCGTACCTCGTGGCGGGCGCGCACGACGGGGTGCTCTACGCGGTGAGCGAGGGTGCCGAGGGGGCGGCCGGTGCCTTCGTCTCGGCGGGCCGGGGGCTGCGGGCGCTCGGGGACCCGGTGCCGGTCGGCGGCGCCGGACCCACCCACCTCGCCGTGGCCGGGCCGTGGCTGCTCACCGCGCACTACACCTCGGGTGGCGTCGGCGCCCTCGCCATCACCGGGGACGGATCCCTGGCAGGGCCCCCGCGGGTGCTGCGCCACCGCGGATCGGGTCCGGACCCCGAGCGCCAGGAAGGTCCGCACGCCCATCACGTACTGCCCGACCCCAGCGGCCGCTGGGTGCTGAGCGTGGACCTGGGCGCCGACCTCGTACGCGTCTGCGCGCTGGACGCGAGCACCGGCACGCTGCGGCCGCACTCCGAGACCGCGCTGACCCCCGGCAACGGCCCGCGCCACCTCGCCTTCCACCCGGACGGGGAAGTGGCGTACGTGGTGAACGAGCTGAGGCCGCTGCTGACCGTCTGCCGGTGGGACGCGCGGGCGGGGGCGCTGGAGCCGGTCGTGGAGGTTCCGATCGCCGCAGAGCCCGCCCCGGCGGGCGTCAGGGCCTATCCCTCCGCGATCGTGGTCGCGCGGGACGGCCGCTTCGTCTGGGTCGCCGTGCGCGGCGCGGACGCCCTGGTCACGTTCTCGCTCGCCGACGGCCCCGAGGAACCCCGGCGGACCGACACGGTGGAGTGCGGAGGGCGTTGGCCCCGCGACCTCGCCCTCGACCCCTGGGGGACCCGGCTCTACGCGGCCAACGAGCATTCGGGGGACGTCACCTGGTTCGACGTGGATCCGGTGACCGGGCGGCCCGGCCGAGCCGGTTCGCTGCCGGTCCCGGCCGCCACCTGCGTGCTGTTCGCCCGCGCCGTCTCCTGACCCGCTCGCGCGTGAGGCCCCGCCCCCGGCGTTTCGCCGATCGGGGCGGGGCCTCACGCACGCGTGGTGCAGGTGGTCGTCAGTTCGCGGGGGCGCCCAGGGTGATCCCGAGGGCCGCGGAGTACTGGGCGACGGCCAGCTTGCCGAGCGCGCCGTAGGCACCGAGCACCTCGGCGGTGGCGCAGTCGGCCTCCTTGCAGGCGGTGTCCAGCAGCCCGTCGGCGGCCTCCGGACCGATCAGGTACGGGGCGAGCGCGAGCTGGGTGGAACCCTCGCGGCGCAGCTGCTCGGCGACCGCGGCCACCGAACCCTCCTCGTCCAGCGCGGCGGCCTTCACCGGCACCGCGAGGCGGGCGGCGAGCAGCATGCCGGTGATGCCGGCGGCCTGCACGGCCTCCTCGCCACCGGTGGTGGCGAGCACGATGCCGTCGGCGGCGGTGGTCACGGTGAAGAGGCGCGCGCGGTCGGCACGGGCCAACCCCGCCTCGGAGAGCCGCACGTGCAGGCCCTCGGCGAGCAGCGGGTGCGGGCCGAGTACGTCGGCCAGCTCGGCGGCGGCCGAGGAGTCCATCAGCGCCTGGCGGATCCGGCGCAGCAGACCGCCGTCCGGACCGGCCAGCAGGGGCACGACCACGGCGTCCGGGCCGGTCGGCGCGGGCACCTCGTGGCCGGCGGCACGGGCGAACTCGGCGCGCGCGGCACGCTCGGTCGCGACGGCCGTCAGCACGCCGGACAGCGACGGGAACTCGGTCTCGTCGTCACCGTCCAGGAAGCCGATGCGGGCGTCCAGGCCGGGCAGCTCGGAACGGCCGATGCTGATGATCTCTTCCGCCAGCCCCCGCGAGGCGGCCGACGGCGTACCCGGCACGGCGAGAACCAGCGCGGGCGCGCCCTCTGGCGCCGCCGCGGGCTCGGGCCGGCGGTGCCGTCCGGTCTGGCGGGGTCGCGGCATTCGTACGGGCAGGCCATTCGCGGGCCCAGTGGGGGAGCTCATGGCGCCGCATGCTACTGGCTTATCGGAACCAGGTGTTCGGGAGGGCCTTCTCGGGCGGCATCTGTCCGTATTTATCCGATGAATATCACATACGGTCAGCCGGTCCTGGTCGAAAACCGAGCGGTCGTACTTTATACCGTCGACCGGGTGCGGAGAGGTGGCGCTTGCGCCAGTAGAGTGATCCTTTGTGGCAGCTCTTCCGTTGAACCAACTCGTCGAGCCCGGCTGGGCCGAGGCCCTGAGCCCCGTGGCCGGTCGCATCGCGGCCATGGGCGACTTCCTGCGCGCCGAGATCGCCGCAGGTCGCACGTACCTTCCGGCCGGGGCGAACGTCCTGCGCGCCTTCCAGCAGCCCTTCGACGAGGTGCGCGTCCTGATCGTGGGGCAGGACCCGTACCCGACCCCGGGGATGGCCATCGGCCACAGCTTCGCCGTCGCGCCCGACGTGCAGCGGCTGCCGGGGAGCCTGGAGAACATCTTCCGGGAGCTGAACACGGACCTCGGACTGCCCCGGCCCTCCAACGGCGACCTGACGCCGTGGACCCGCCAGGGCGTGCTGCTGCTCAACAGGGCACTCACCACCGCGCCCCGCAACCCCGGCGCCCACCGGGGCAAGGGCTGGGAGGAAGTGACCGAGCAGGCCATCCGCGCGCTCGCCGCCCGCGGCAAGCCGCTGGTGTCCGTGCTGTGGGGACGCGACGCCCGCAACCTGCGGCCGTTCCTCCAGGAGTTCCCGGCGATCGAGTCCGCCCATCCGTCGCCGATGTCCGCGGACCGCGGCTTCTTCGGCTCGCGGCCGTTCAGCCGGACCAACGACCTCCTGGCCCGCCAGGGGGCCCAGCCGGTCGACTGGCGGCTCCCCTAGCGGAACCCGGGTCCCCGAGGCCACGGCCGATGCGGGATGTCGCCGGAATCGACATCCGACCTTGACGTTCCGCATGCCGTTGTCGCTTCGATACCGGTTCGCAATCCCTCCGATTGCTCCAACGCCCCTTCGCGCGCGTCAGATTCAACACCGACGACGCTCCGAGGGAGACGGCATGACACCCCATCAGGATGACCGCACGTCCCGAACACCCCGCACGGCCCGCAGGAGACCCCGCGGCCGGCTGATCGCCGCGGTCGCGGCCGGAGGCGTCCTGCTGGCCGGGTGCGCGTACGGCGGCGGGAACGGGAACCGGACCACCGACCGGGCCGCGAACGGTGCCGACTCCCGGCCGAGGCCCGCCGCCTCCTTCCCCGGCGGAGCCGCCCCGGAGGGCGAGAGCGACGGGCGCGACGCCACGAAGCCGCCCGCGGACTACCTCTCGACCTTCGCGCTCGACGTGGACACCGCCAGCTACGGCTACGCCCGCCGCACCCTCGCCGAAGGCCGACTGCCCGACGCGGCGAGCGTACGACCGGAGGAGTTCGTCAACAGCTTCCGCCAGGACTACCGGCAGCCCGGCGGCGACGGCTTCACGGTCACCGTCGACGGAGCCCGGACCACCGACCCGAGCTGGTCCCTGGTCCGCGTGGGCCTCGCCACCCGGGCCGCGGGAGGCGGCACGGACGCGGAACGGCGACCGCCCGCCGCCCTCACCTTCGTCGTGGACGTCTCCGGGTCGATGGCCGAACCCGGACGCCTCGACCTCGTCCGCGCCTCCATGAACCTGATGACCGACCAGCTGCGCGAGGACGACTCGGTCGCCGTCGTCACCTTCAGCGGCACCGCCCGGACCCTGCTGTCCATGACCCGCGTCGAAGGACAACGCGGCCGGATCCACCAGGTGGTCGACGGACTGCGCACCGCCGATTCCACCAATGTGGAGGCGGGGGTCACGCGCGGGTACGACGAGGCCGTGAAGGGGCTGCGGCCCGGCGCCACCAACCGGGTCGTCCTGCTCTCCGACGCCCTCGCCAACACCGGCTCCACCTCCGCCGACACCATCCTGAAGCGGGTCGCCTCGGCGCGGACGGAGCACGGGATCACCCTCTTCGGGGTGGGAGTGGGCAGCGAGTACAACGACGCCTTCATGGAAACGCTCGCCGACAAGGGAGACGGCCACACCACCTACGTCTCCGACACCGAGGGCGCCCGCAAGGTGTTCTGCGAGGACCTGCCGGCGCAGGTGCAGCTGCGGGCCCGCGACGCCAAGGCCCAGGTCTCCTTCGACCCGGCGACCGTCGAGCGGTTCCGGCTGATCGGCTACGAGAACCGACGGGTCGCCGACGACGCGTTCCGCGACGACACCGTGGACGGGGGAGAGGTCGGCTCCGGCCACACCGTGACCGCGCTGTACGCGGTACGGCTGCGCCCCGGCGCCGGCGGGCACGTGGCGACGGCGACGGTGCGCTGGCTGGACCCGAACACACGGGCTCCGCACGAGGAATCGGGCCGGGTGGAAGCGGCCGCGCTGGCCGGTGACCTGTGGACCGAGGCGCCCCCGCGCCTCCAGATCAGCGCGGTGGCCGCGTACTTCGCCTCGGCGCTGCGCGAACGGGGCGGCGGCTGGGAGCGGGTGCCGGGCGCCGTATCGCTGGCCGGCCTCGCGGAGCACGCGGACCGGCTGGCCGTCCGCACCGAGGACCCCGCCGTACGGGAGCTCTCGCTGGCCGTACGACAGGCGGGTCGGCTGACCGGCTGACGGGCGGTCCGAACGGTCCCCGGCGGGCCTACCCGTCCACCACGGCCGCCCGTACGCACAGGACGTCAGGCAGGTGCTCGGTCAGCAACTGCCAGCTCTCGCCGTCGTCATGGCTGGCGTACAGCTCGCCGTTGCGGTTGCCGAAGTAGACCCCCGCCGGGTCCGCGTCGTCCGTGCACAGGGCGTCGCGCAGCACCGTGCCGTAGTGGTCGCCGGGCGGCAGCCCCTTGGAGAGCGGCTCCCAGGTGGCGCCCGCGTCCCGGGTCCGGAAGACCCGGCAGCGGTGCTCGGCGGGGACGCGGTCGGAGTCGGCGTTGAGCGGGAAGACGTACGCGGTGTCCGCCCGGTGCGGGTGGGCGGCCACCGCGAAGCCGAAGTCCGAGGGCAACCCGCCGCCGATGTCCGTCCACCGGGCGCCCGCGTCGTCGCTGCGGTAGACCCCCCAGTGGTTCTGCAGGTACAGGCGGTCCCCGTCCCCGGCGTCCCGGGCGATCTTGTGCACGCACTGGCCGAACTCGGGGTGCTGATCCGGCAGGAAGACAGCCGAGACGCCCTCGTTGGACGGGGACCAGCTGGCCCCGCCGTCCGCGGTGCGGAACACCCCGGCGGTGGACACGGCCACGGTCACCGCGTCCGCGTCGCGCGGGTCGGTGATCACCGTGTGCAGACCCTCGCCGCCTCCGCCCGGCACCCATTTCCCGCGGCTCGGGTGTTCCCACAGGGGGCGGACCAGCTC
The DNA here is from genome assembly GCF_042889825.1 of Streptomyces sp. NPDC002467. Classification (NCBI taxonomy): domain Bacteria; kingdom Bacillati; phylum Actinomycetota; class Actinomycetes; order Kitasatosporales; family Streptomycetaceae; genus Streptomyces; species Streptomyces sp. NPDC002467. The sequence continues at coordinate 96,961 of NZ_JBIARJ010000006.1, forward strand.
GAAGGATTCGCCCCGGTCGGTGGAGCGGAACAGGGCCGCGGGCTCCGTCCCCGCGTACACCACGTCCGGGGCCTCCGGGCCGGCCGGCTGGAGTTGCCAGACCCGTTCCAACGAGGCACCCGTGTCCTTGGGGAACTTCACGGCGGGCGAAGCCGGTTCCCGCCAGGTCGCGCCGAGGTCGTCGGAGGTGAAGACGGACGGCCCCCAGTGGGAGCTGTCCGCGCCGACGAGCAGCCTGGGCGCCGGGCCCCGCCGGTCGACCGCCACGGCGTAGACGGCCTCGGCGTTGAAATGGGGTCCGTCGAACTCCCACGGGCCGTCACCCCGCCGACGGCCGATGAACAGTCCCTTGCGGGTTCCCACGAGCAGCAGTACCTCGGCCATGGCCGGCACCTCCGGACTCGGACCTCTTCTTCCCGGCTCGCACCGGTTCTTTCCGGCCAGTCTGCACCCGCCCACTGACAGCTACCCGGGGGCGAACCGGGGTCCGGATTAGCTGATCGATACTGATCGTTTACCGACAGGAAATCATTGCCGCTTGCATGTAGCTGTTTGGAATGGGTTGACTTCAGGCCATCACCGCCACACGCGAGAGGACCTACGTGGCCACCGAGCACCTTTCCCCGCTCGACCTCGCCTTCTGGCGGATCGAATCCGCCGCCCATCCCATGCACCTCGGCGCCCTGGCCGTGTTCGAGGCGTCCCGCGACGGGTCCGCCGGGGGACCGGCCGCCGAGCGGGCCGCGGAGCTGCTCGCCGCCCGGTGCGCCGCCGTGCCGGGCCTGCGTCGCCGGATCCGTGACGTGCTGCTGCCGGTCGGCGCGGCCGCCTGGTCGCCGGACCCCGGTTTCGACCCGGCGCGCCACGTGTTCCTCGTACGGACGGACACCGCGGACCCGCACGCCGCCGCCGGTCCGCTCATGGCGCGCCCGCTGGACCGGGAGCTGCCGCCCTGGGAGGCGCACGTACTGGCCGGCCCCGACCCGGAGCGCTTCGCGGTGCTCTTCAAGTTCCACCACGCCCTCGCCGACGGCATGGGCGCCCTCGCCCTCGCGGCCTCCCTCTTCGACGGGTTCGACCAGGAGCCCGCCGTACGGACCTCCGCGCGTCCGGTGCCCGAGCAGCGGGCCGGCTCCGCCCTGCGCCGGCTCCCCGGCGCCCTGGCGGCCCGGGTCCAGGACGTCGGCCAGGCCCTGGAGATCGGCGCCGCGGTGGCCCGGTCCGGTCTGCCGCTCGGGGTTCCCGCGGCCCTCGTCGCGGGCCCCGGGAGCGTGGGCACCCGTACCGTCGCCGCCCTCGCGCTGGACCTGGACGAGGTCAACCTGGTCCGCAAGGGCGCCGGCGGCACCGTCAACGACGTGCTGATCGCCCTGGTCGCCGGAGCGCTCCGGCGCTGGCTGGCGGAGCGGGGCGAGCCCTTGCCGCACGGGCCGGGCCCGCGCGCCCTGATCCCCGTGTCGCGGCGGGGCCGGCCCGGGACCGGCGGCGGGAACCGGCTCTCCGGCTACCTCCTGCGGCTCCCGCTCGCCGAGGCCGACCCGCTGCGCCGGCTGTACTCGGTACGCGTCGGCATGGACCGCAACAAGGACGCCGGTCCCGCGCGCGGCGCCGGAGCCGTCGCCCTGCTCGCCGACCACGTCCACCCGCTGGGCCACCGGCTCGGGGGCCCGCTCGTCGCCCAGGCCGCCCGGCTGCTCTTCGACATCCTGGTCACCAGCGTCCCGCTGCCCGGGCTCACCTTCGCCCTCGGCGGGAGCCGGGTCCGCGAGGTCTACCCGCTCGCCCCGCTGGCCCACGGCCAGTCCCTCGCCGTCGCGGTCTCCACCTACCAGGGCACGGTCCACTACGGCCTGGTCGGCGACGCGGCCGCCGTCCCGGACCTGGAGGCCCTGGCGAGGGCGCTGCGCGCGGAACTGGACGAGCTTGTACGACAGGTCTCGTAGTACGAGAGATTTCGTAGTACGGTGTCTCTCGTACTTAGCCGCCGATCCCCGGCGCGCCCGGTGACATCTGGAGATCCCTGATGAGTGCTGCATCCGCCGCCCCTGCCGCTTTCGCCGCCCTGTTCGCACCGCACACGCTCCGCTCGGTCACCATCCCCAACCGCGTGTGGATGGCGCCGATGTGCCAGTACAGCGCCGAGGCCTTCGGCCCGAACGCGGGCGTGGCCAACGACTGGCACTTCGCCCACTACGCGGCCCGCGCCGTCGGCGGCACCGGCCTGATCATCCAGGAGGCCACCGCGGTCTCCCCGGAAGGCCGGATCAGCCCCTACGACCTCGGCATCTGGAACGACACCCAGGTCGGGGCGCTGCGCCGGATCACCGCCTTCGTCAAGGCCCAGGGCGCCGTCCCGGGCATCCAGATCGCGCACGCCGGCCGCAAGGCGTCCACGGACCAGACCTGGAAGGGCGGCGGCCCGGTGGGTCCGGAGGCGCACGGCTGGCAGCCGGTCGCCCCGAGCGCCGTGCCGTTCGCCGAAGGCCACCCGGTGCCGCACGAGCTGACGCCCGACGAGATCGCCGAGATCACCGGCCGGTTCGCGGCCGCCGCCGGGCGCGCGCTGGACGCGGGCTACGAGGTCCTGGAGATCCACGGCGCACACGGCTACCTCATCGGCGAGTTCCTCTCCCCGCACAGCAACAGGCGCACCGACGCCTACGGCGGCTCCTTCGAGAACCGCACCCGCCTCGCCCTCGAAGTCGTGGACGCGGTGCGGGCGGTGTGGCCCGAGGAACTCCCGCTGTTCTTCCGGATCTCCGCCACCGACTGGCTGGAGGAGAGCGGCTGGACGGCCGACGAGACGGTCCGGCTGGCCGCCCTGCTCCAGGAGCACGGGGTCGACCTCCTCGACGTCTCCACCGGCGGCCTCGCCCCCGGGGTGACGATCCCGGTCGGACCGGGCTACCAGGTGCCCTTCGCGGCCCGCGTCAAGGCGGAGACCTCCCTGCCGGTGGCGGCCGTCGGCCTGATCACCGAACCGGAGCAGGCGGAGAAGATCCTCGCCAACGGCGAGGCCGACGCGATCCTGCTGGGCCGGGAACTGCTCCGCGACCCCTACTGGGCCCGCCGCGCGGCCGCCGAACTGGGCGGGGAGCCGCGCACCCCGAACCAGTACCACCGCTCCTGGTGAACACCGGTCGTACGATGGTTCTCGTACGATGGAGGCCGGAGCGAACCGAGTGAGCGGAGCCAATGACATGACGGAACGGGACGCGGCCCGCACCCTCGACCACCCCGAGGCGGCGGAGATCCGCCTGGAGGGCGTGCTGCACGCGCTCTCCGACCCGGTCCGCCTGTCCATCGTCCGCGACCTCGACGCCTCGGCGGCGGAGCTGGCGTGTTCGTACTTCGATCTGCCGGTCACCAAGTCGACGACCACGCACCACTTCCGCGTGCTGCGCGAGAGCGGTGTCGTACGCCAGACCTACCGCGGCACCACGAAGCTCAACACGCTGCGCCGCGACGAGCTGGAGGCCCTCTTCCCCGGCCTGCTCGACGCCGTCCTGACGGCGGCGCAGGCCGAGGCGGGGCGGCTCGGCCAGGTCGTCTAGATGGTCGCGTCCCAGCGGTGGAGCAGGCGGCCGTCGGGACCGTACACGTCCATCGTGTAGCCGCCGTCGAGGGAGAGGCCCTCCTCGCGGGTCAGGAACGAGGTGATCGAGGCCGCCTGCTCCTTGAAGAGGGCGTGGCCCGAGTCCGCGTCGCGGGTGCGGACGACGATGTGCGGGGGGTAGCCCTCCCGCTTGAAGTTCGGCTCGATGCCGTACACGTCGGCGTCCCCGCCGGCCTCGTGATAGCGGTCGGCCAGCGTCGCGGCCTCCGGCGGGGCCGCCGTGCTCGTCGCCGTCGGGCCGGGCGGGAATCCGGTCGGCGACGGCTCGTCCGTGCACGCCGTCAGCGCGGCGGCGCAGGCCACCACCGTCAGTGTCAGAGCGATCCCGCGTCCCACCCGCACAACTCCCTTGATCCGGCGCGCCGTCCGGATCACGCTATGCCAGGCCCGCCGCCCCCAACAGGCCCGCCCAGTCCGGGATCTTCACCGAGCCCCGGCCGAAGGAGCGGCCCAGGTCCGTCTCGGCCGCCTCGATGGCCAGCCAGCCCGGCCATTCCACCGGGCGCAGGCCGGCCGCGCGCAGGGCGTCCAGGGGGTCCCCGGACAGCTCCCGCCGGGCCAGCACGCCCGCGTCCTGGAGCAGGGAGGACGCTGTCTCCTTCGCGCAGGGCCGGTTGGTGCCGATCACACCCGTCGGGCCGCGCTTGATCCAGCCCGCCACGTACTCGCCGACCGAGGCCCGGCCCGCGCGCAGCACCCGGCCCGCCGCGTGCGGGACCGTGCCCTTCGCCGGATCGAAGGGCAGGCCGGCGAGCGGAACGCCCTTGTAGCCCACGGAGCGCAGCACCAGCTGCGCCTCGATGTCCTCGAAGACGCCCGTCCCGGTCACCCCGCCCCGCCCGTCCGGGGCGGTCCGTTCGAAGCGCATCCCCGTGACCCGGCCGTCGGGCCCGCCCAGGATCTCCGCCGGGCGCAGGTAGAACCGCAGCGCGATCCGGCGCCCCGACCCGCCGGGGCCGGCCTCGGCCCACCCGCGGAGCGCCTCCAGGTTCCGCCGCGCGACCGCGGGCAGGGCGGCGGCCGCGGCCGGGTCCTCGTACACCGGGTCGATGGCCAGTTCGGCCGGGTCGACCACCGCGTCCACACCCGGCAGCGTGCCCAGCTCCCGTAGTTCCTTGGTGGTGAACTTCCCCTGCGAAGGACCCCGTCGGGCCACCATCGCCACCCGGCGCACCCCGCTGAGCGCGAGCGCGCCCAGCGCCGGCTGGGGCATGTCCGTCGGCTCCAGTTCCGCGGGGCCGCGGGCCAGGATCCGGGTCACGTCCACCGCGACGTTGCCCGCGCCGACCACCACCGCCGAGTCCACCCCCGGCAGGTCGAAGCTCTCGTCGACCGCGTCCGGGTGCCCGCTGTACCAGGACACGAACGAGGTCGCGGAGTGCACGCCGGCCAGTTCCTCGCCGGGGATCCCGAGCAGCCGGTCCCGGGCGGCGCCCACGCAATAGACCACCGCGTGGTACAGCTCAAGCAGTCGCCCGGTGGGCAGTGCGGGCCCGCCCACCTCGACATTGCCGAGGAAGCGGATCCGCTCGTCCTCCAGCACGGTGCGCAGGCTGCCCTGGAGGGACTTGATCTTCTCGTGGTCGGGCGCCACCCCGTACCGCACAAGGCCGTACGGCGCGGGCAGCCGGTCGAGGACATCGACGAGTACCCCGGGCACCTCGCGCTGCTGGACCAGCGTCTGGGCCGCGTAGACCCCACTGGGGCCCGATCCGACGACGGCGACACGAAGCACGGCGGAGCTCCTCCCGCAGGTGGTCCCAGCATGACACCGGCCTCCCCGGCCGTCAGCCCATCGAGCGCATCCGGTTGATCTCGGCCGTCTGCACGGCCACCAGCTCGGTGGCCATCTCCTCGACGGCCACGTTGTTGCCGTCGGCCAGCGCCTCGCCCGCCATCTTCAGAGCGCCCTCGTGGTGGGTGGTCATCAGCTTCAGGAAGAGCCGGTCGAAATCGGCGCCCGTGGCCGCCGTCAGCTCCGTCAGCTGCTGCTCCGTCGCCATGCCGGGCATCGTGGAGTGGTCGTGGGCGTGCCCGCCGGAGGGTGCCGGCGGCGCCGGGTGGAGGGCCCGCCACTTCTCCATCGCCCCGATCTCGGGCTGCTGCGAGGCCGTGATCCGCTCCGCCAGCCGCCTGACACCGTCCGCCGAGGCCCGCTGTGGGGCCAGGGCGCTCATGGTCAGGGCCTGCCGGTGGTGCTCGATCATGTTCTGCACGTAGGTGTGGTCGGCGGCGTTCGGACTGTCGTCGGGCTTCTCCTTGGCGGCCTGCTCGGGAGTGAGTGTGCGGGCCGCCTCGCCCGGTCTGCCGGGTGCGATCACCACGGGTCGTCCGTCCCGGGCGCCGTCCGTCCCGCCACCGGAGTCGCAGCCGGTCAGGGCGAGCAGGATTCCGGCGATCGCGGCCGCGCCGGTGAAACGGCGGGGCCGTACCAATAAGGCCATGAGGCCACGGGGGGCTTTTGCCATGTCCATGCAAAGGACCATACTGCCGGGGTCCTGGTTCCGTTCCCACCCCGAACGGAATCGACCGGACTCCCAAGGGAGGGCACAGTGACCTCGCTACACCACAGGAGAGTGCGAAAAGGGAGGATGGGAGCGGTCGTCGCGGCGGCCGGGCTGTTCACCGCACTCCTCGCCGCCGGACCGGCGGCGGCCACCCCCGACCCGGGTGACTTATCGCCAGGCGTCGGCACCGGTCAGAGCGGCGCGGGCCTCGCGGCCGGACGGGAGCTCGCCCCGGGCGAGATCCCCGGGCAGGACGAGATCGTCCACAGCGCGAACATCAAGCCCCTGGCCAACATCCCCTCGGTCGACCCCACCGTCATCAATTCGGACATCGCCTTCCAGGGCAGGTACGCCTACGCGGGCAACTACAACGGTTTCACGATCTACGACATCGCAAACCCGAAGGCGCCCAAGACCGTGACCACGGTCCTCTGCCCCGGCGGTCAGAACGACATCTCCGTCAGCGGCGACCTGCTCTTCCTCTCCACCGACTCCTCCCGCAGCGACGACTCCTGCAACAGCGTCTCGCAGCCCGCCACGGAGAAGTCCTCGTGGGAGGGCATCAAGATCTTCGACATCAAGGACAAGAAGAACCCCAAGTACATCAAGTCCGTGGAGACGGCCTGCGGTTCCCACACCCACACCCTGGTGCCGGGCGGCCGCGACATCTACCTCTACGTCGCCTCGTACTCCCCGAACGAGGCCTTCCCCGACTGCAAGCCGCCGCACGACGGCATCTCGGTGGTGAAGGTCCCGAAGAAGGCGCCGACGCAGGCCGCGGTCGTCGCCTTCCCGGTCCTCTTCCCGGACGGCGGCAACCCGGGCGCGCCCACCAACCCGGGCGTCTCCAAGACCACCGGCTGCCACGACATCACCGTGCTGCCCTCGAAGAACCTGGCCGCCGGAGCCTGCATGGGCGACGGCATCCTCTTCGACATCAGCAAGCCCGAACAGCCGCGGGTCGTCGACCGGGTGCAGGACAACGTCAACTTCGCGTTCTGGCACTCGGCGACCTTCAACGAGCGGGCGAACAAGGTGGTGTTCACCGACGAGCTCGGCGGTGGTGGCGCCGCAACCTGCAACGAGGCCACCGGCCCCAACCGGGGCGCCGACGGCATCTACGACATCACCGGCACGGGCGACCAGCGCAAACTCGTCTTCCGCGGCTACTACAAGATCCCGCGCCACCAGGCCGACACCGAGAACTGCGTGGCCCACAACGGCTCGCTGGTCCCGGTCGGCGGCGGCCGCGACCTCATGGTGCAGGCCTGGTACCAGGGCGGCGTCTCGGTATGGGACTTCACCGACTCCGCACAGCCCAAGGAGATCGCGTACTTCGAGCGCGGTCCCCTGACGACGGACAAGATCGCCGTCGGCGGCTCCTGGTCGGCGTACTACTACAACGGGCACATCTACTCGAACGACATGGCCAAGGGCCTGGACGTGCTGCGGCTCGACGACTGGCGCACCGAGAGCGCCAAGTGGGTCTGGCTGGACCGGCTCAACGTCCAGAGCCAGCCCGACTACCACTGACCGGCACGATCCAGCGCGACGTTCCGCCGGGCGGCCCGCCGTCCGGCGGAACACCCAGCTCCCAGTCCAGTCCGTACCGCTGGAACAGCTCCGCCCGCAGCCTCGCCGGCGGCATGGGTGCCCCCGGCAGCAGCACCGCCACCACCGCGCCCATGAGCAGTGCGCGCAGCAGCGGATAGTCCGCGTCCGCGTCGTCCGAGCCGTACCGCACGACCGTGTCCCGGAGCAGCTCCGCCAGTCTCTGCTGCTCCGGGCACTGCACGAAGCCCTCGGCCGTGAGGATGCCCGCCATGTGGGTGCGCATCAGCAGCGGCTGGTCCCGGGCCAGGCCGAGGATCGCGTCGATCGCGCGCGCGAGCCGCTCCCTCCCGTCGTCGCAGCGCGGCTCCCGCTCCAGCGCCGCGTGCAGGGTGAGGTGCATCAGCCGGTGCACGGCGGACTGCAGCAGTTGCCGCTTGCCCGGGAAGTAGTACGACACCAGGCCGCGCGCCGCTCCGGCCCGGTCGGCGATGTCGCCGAGCGTCGTCGCCTCGTACCCGCGTTCGGACACGAGCTCGACCGTCGCCTGCAGCAGTCGCTCCCGGGAACGTCTGCGCAATTCTTCATTGACCGATGGGCTACGCGGGGACATGCTTACTCCTGCGTTGACTGGCTCGGAGCCAATATACTCAGCGCACGGGTCGGCCTGCTCTGGGTGACACGGGGGATCGCCCAGGGCAGGCACACCTTCACACTCACCGCCGGGCGGCACCGAACCGGGGCCGACGGGCCGGCAGGCACACCGCGAGGGCCACCAGGACCACGCCCAGCAACCAGCCGCCGACCACGTCCGACAGCCAGTGCACCCCGAGGTAGAGCCGGGTGAATCCGACCCCGGCCACCGAGATCACGGCCGCCACCCAGGCCGCCGCCACCCATGCGGTCGCCGACCCCGCCCGATCCGCCTTGCGGGGCAGCAGCCACAGCAGCAGTCCGCACACCACCGCGGCCGTCATGGCGTGGCCGGACGGGTAGGAGGCGTAGTTCGACGTGTGCACCGGGTCCGGCCACACCGGACGCTCCCGGCCCACGAGCGCCTTCAGCCCCTGGTTCACCACCCCGGCCGCCAGCGTCGCCAGACCCACCCGCCAGGCGCGCTCCCGGTCGCCGCGCTGCCACAGCCACACGCACGCGACGGCGGCCAGCGCGCGCATGGTCCAGGGGTCCCACACCCAGTCGGTCAACACCACCATCAGCCGGGTGACACCTGGATGGGTGACGGCATGGGCGTGCAGATCGCTGGCGACCTGCACGTCGAGGGCCAGGAGCGGTGGCCACTCCAGCACCACCAGTGCCGTCAGTACGGCCGCGAGCAATGCGCAGCCGATGCCCACCCACCGCAAGTGATCGTTCCGCATGCGGGTGATCCTCGCACCCGTGCGTGCCCGAGGTGCTCACCGCCTCAGGCCAGCGCGCTCAGCCCCGGTACGAAGGCGACGAGCAGTGGTACCGCCGGGAGCAGGGTCGCCAGTGCCGTCAGCCGGAGCCTGCGGCTCGCCGGCAGGCGGGGTTCGGCCGTCAACAGCCGCCGCACCCGCTGCGGGACGTGTGCATCGGGCGTGGCTCCGGGCCCGAACGCCCCTCGGTCCTCGTTGAGTCCGACCAGCGCCAGCGCCACGGTGAGCCGCCCGTACCGCCGCGAGGCCGCGTCGTCGGCGGCCAGCTCCACGAGGAGGTGCATCTCGGCCTCGAACGCCGCGAAGACCGGCACCTGCGGGAAACCCCCGGACAGCGCCCGCGAGCAGTGCAGCAGCCAATCGTGCCGGGCCGCCGTGTGGCTCTGCTCGTGCGCCAGCACGGCGTCCAGCTGGCTCCCCTTCAGTCGGCCGAGTGCCGCCGTGGTCACCACGAGGCGGGGCGCCGTCCCCGGCAGCCACCACGCGTCCGGCCGAGGTCCCTCCAGTACGACGAGCCGGGCGCCCACCGGGTCCTCGCCGGGAAGCAGCGGGGCCCGCACCAGCAGTTCGCTGCCCTGCGCGCGCCGCCGGGCCCGCGCCCGCAGCACCTCCCGCGTCAGCATCGCCCCCGTCCACAGAGCGCCACCCGCCAGCGCGAGCGCCGTACCGGCGGCCCAGGGACCGCCCGAGGAGCCGAGGGCGTAGGCGTCGACCACCCCGTGCGGGGCGGAGGCGAAGAGCCAACCGCGGACCGCCTGCCAGGCCGCCGCCGCGCTCAGCAGCATCGACAGCCCGAAGCACAGGAGCACCGCGCCGACCACGCACTGCCATACCCACAGGGCGACGACCGGTTCTCGTTCGGGCCATCGGGCCCGGGCCAGCAGGCGGGGAGCGAGCACCGCGGTCAGGGCGCCGAGCAGCAGCAGTGCGGCGGGGACCATCATGGTCTTCACCCTATGAGCGATGGCTACCTGCGGGTATGGCCTCGGGGCATTGGTGACGCAGGACACGTGGTCCGCCACCCTCACATGGCGAGCAACATGGCCAACATCCCCATCCCCATGGCCAGTCGGCAGGCCCGGGTCAACTCGGCGGACCCCGACCAGGCACCGGACGCGTGCCGGAGCGCGGGGCCCGTCGTGGCACCCGTCGTGATCAGGCGGGCCCCGCCGAGCACCACGTAGCCCGCGTAGTAGAGGAGCAGCACGCCGGTCAGCGCAGGAAGTCCGCCGCCGTGCCCGGATCCGTACCCCGCCGCCACCGCCATGTAGACCATCGTCAGCGAACCCACCAAGTGGTGCACGTGGTGCGCCCCCCGGCGCAGCAGCCACAGGGCGTGCAGGGCCGCGGCGCAGAACACCAGCCCCAGGGCCGTGGTCTGCCACCCGTCGCCGTGCTGCCGGAGCGGAACCGCCATCAGCGCCATTCCGAAGCCCATCAAGGCCTCCCCGGCCGCCGCGCCGCCCGCTCTCCGCACCCGTCCCAGGCAGTACGCGCCGCTCACCGCGCACAGCAGCACCAGCAGCCACGCGGAGACGGAGGCGGGGAGGGACATGGCGGAACCGTGCACGGCACAACCCCCGGTTCGTCGGCGCTCTCCGGTACCACCGAAGAGACGGTCAGGGGAAGGGATTCCCGCCTCACGGCGTCCTCACGCGGTCCCGGGTTAGGCTCTCGGTGCGTTGACCGGCATGTCATATGCCATCGCACGGAACGCAGCACGGAACGCAGCACAGAACGGAGCGCCAGATGTCGACCGCCCAGCCCGCCCCCCTCAGTTTCCGTGACGCAGGGGAGGGGGACGTGACCGAGCTGGTCGCGCTGGTCGAGTCGGCGTACCGCGGTGAGGCCAGCCGTGGCGGCTGGACCACCGAGGCGGACTACCTGGAGGGCCGGCGCACCGACGAGGAAGGGGTCCGCCGGATCGTCGACGCTCCCGACGCCACCCTGCTCGTCGTCGAGCGCGCGGACGAGCTGGTGGCCTGCTGCCACCTCGAACACCGCGGAGACCACGCCTACTTCGGCATGTTCGCGGTCCGCCCCGGCCTCCAGGGCGGCGGCCTCGGCAAGGAGATCCTGGCCGAGGCCGAACGCCGGGTCCGCGAGACCTGGGGCGTCGGCGAGATGCGGATGACGGTGGTGCACGTACGGGAGGAGCTCATCGCCTACTACGTGCGCCGCGGCTACCGGCGCACCGGCGAACTGAGCCCCTTCCCCTACGGCGACGAGCGCTTCGGCATCCCGCTCCGCGACGACCTGGCCTTCGAGCTGCTGGTCAAGGCGCTGTAGGACGCATCGTCACCACGGCCGTCAGGACACCCGTCAGGCGGTGAAGCGGCCCGTGCTGCGGATCTCCGGGTAGCCGGTGACCGCGCCGTCCAGCCCCAGGGCCCTGGCGAGCCGCAGCAGGTCCAGGGTGTCGACCCGCCCGCCGACCACGCGCAGACCCGCCGCGTGCGCCGCCTCGACGGTCTCCAGGCTGAGGAGACGGACGTCCAGCGAGACCGTCGAGGCGCCGGCGCCGAGCGCCCGGGCGACGACGTCGTCGGCGGGGGAGGGCGCCAGCAGGGTGGTCCGCACACCCGGCGCCAGCCGGGCCGCTTCGGCGAGCACCGTCGCATCGGGGGAGGCCACGTCCACCCGCGAGGTCAGATCGCGGCGCAGCAGCAGCTCCGCGAGCGCCCCGACGGTCCCGTGGTCCCGTACGGACGCCTGGAGCGGGGCCCGGACCGTGTCCAGGACCTCGTCGAAGACCGGCACGCGCTCGCCCTGCCCGGCGTCGAGCCCGCGCAGTTCGGCCAGGGTCAGGTTGGCGACGGCCCCCGAACCGTCGGTGGTCCGGTCCACCTCGGGGTCGTGCAGGGCGACGAGGGCGCCGTCCTTGCTCAGGCGCAGGTCGAGGGCGATGACGTCCATGCCCGAACGTTCCGCTCGCAGGTAGGACCGCAGGGTGTTCTCCGGTTCGACACCCATGACCCCGCGGTGACCGATGGTGAGGAAAGTCAAGGTTCTCTCGCTTCCGTCGACGGCGGCTCCGCGCGCGGTCGCGGTGTCCCGACCGGCCCCGCGCGGTGAGGACGCATGCTAGTGCGCCCGCCGTGCGAAGGGACCGCCCGTGCAAGGCCCTGAACGGGGCGCTCCGGCCGCTTCCCGCACGGGTCGTGCGGTCCTTCGCGGCCGCCGGCGGCGTGATCGCGTCACCCGGGCGTGGGCGCGTCCCCATCGGCTTGACGACCGGCCGGACCGGCAGTCGGACCGGCAGCCGGAGCGGCCGCGTCGAGCTCCTCCAGGTCGGTGAGCAGGGCCTGCGCCAACTCCAGTTCCGCGAGGTGCTGACGCTCGCTCCAGCGCAGCGCGAGGGCGGGGAACGCCCATTCCGGTACGTCGGCCGCGTGCTCCATGGCCTCGCGCACGGAGGCCAGTTCGCCCCGGGTGCGCTCGATGTGCTCGGCGACCATCGCGCGCAGCCGCTCCGGTTCGGCGAGGTGACCGAGCCAGATCCGCAGGAGCAGCCCGTGCTTGAGCACCGGCGGGCCGGCCTCGGCGGTGTCGGCGGCCCAGCCAGCGAGCGCCTCGCGGCCCGTGTCGGTGATGGCGTAACGCCGCTTGGCACGTGCCTCCTCGGGACCCGAGCGCGCGGAGGACGCGTACCCCAGCTCCTCCAGGCGGCGCAGTTCCGCGTAGATCTGGCTGATCGCGGGCGACCAGTAGAAGAAGCGCAGGGAGGAGTCCGCCCACTTCTTCAGCTCGTAACCGGTCCGCTCCCCCGGGAAGGAGAGGAGGCCGAGCATGGCCCACGCGGTCGGTGGCAGCTCTTGCTTCTTCGGCTCCTGACTACTAGTCATATTCCGAATTGAAGTGAGGCCAGGCACCGGACGCAACCCTGGAGGCACAGTGAAATTCTCCGTCATCTTCGAGGCTCAGCTTGCGGACCCGACGGTGGAGCGGGAGCACCAGGTCATCCACGACTGCGTCGAGCAGGCCGTGCTCGCCGAGCGCATGGGCTTCGACCGGATCTGGGCCGTGGAGCACCACTCGCTCAAGTGGTACGCACACATGAGTGCCCCCGAGATATTCCTGACCTGGGTCGCGGCCAGGACGAACACCATACGCATCGGGCACGGCGTCGTGTGCATGCCCTTCAACTTCAACCATCCGGCGCGGGTCGCCGAGCGGGCCGCCATGCTCGACCTCCTCTCGGGCGGGCGGCTCGACCTCGGGGCCGGGCGCGGGGGCACCGAACAGGAGACCTCGCTGTGCGGGGTGGACCGGGAGCGGACCACGGCGGAGGTCGAGGAGGCCCTGCGGATCATCGGCAAGGCCTGGCAGGAGGAGGAGCTGGAGTACCACGGCGAGCTGATCGACATCGACCCGCACCCGATCCTGCCGAGGCCGAAGCAGACGCCGCACCCGCCGCTCTTCCTCGCGTGCAGCCGGGGCGAGACCCTCGCGCAGGCCGCCGAGCTGGGGATCGGGGCCCTGGTGATGGGCTTCGCCGGACCCGAGTCGATCGCGGGGATGCGCGCCGTCTACGACGCGGCGGTCGCCGGGCGGGACGGCAGCCGGTTCGTCTCCACCGTCGTCAACGACCACTTCTCGGTGCTCTGCCCGACCATCGTCCTCGACGACCGGGAGGAGGCGCGGCGGATCGGCATCCGGGGCCAGCGGTTCTTCGCGCAGTCCATCGGCCACTGGTACGGCGGCGCCGGCATCCCGGACGAGGCGGTGGTGGCGGGGGCCGACGAGGCCGCGGAGATGCGGAAGGCCGCCGAGCAGGTGGTGGCCCGGCTGCACGAGCTGGACATCCCGGTGCGGCCCACCTCCACGGCCACCTTCAACGCGGACCACGCCTACGGGAGCGCCGACGACGCCATCGCGTACGTGGAGCGGCTCAGGGCGGCGGGGGCCGACGAGATCATGTGCCTGATCCAGATGGGCACGGTCGAGCAGGAGGCCTGCCTGGAGACCCTGCGCCAGTGGGGCGAGAAGGTCATCCCGCACTTCCGGGGCGCGTGATGCCCGAGCCCGCCCCCGCCGCTCGTCTCGACCCCGCCGCCCGGCCCTACCTCGACGCCCTCGCCGCCGGCTTCCCCGACCTCGGCGGGCTCGTCACCGACGCCGACGAGGCGCGGCGGATCCTCGCCGCCGCGACGCGCCCGGCCGCCGCGCGGCCCCGGGTCGGGGCGGTGGAGGACCGGAGCGTCCCGGGCCCGCCCGGGGCCCCGCCGGTCCCCGTACGGGTCTATCTGCCCGACCCGGAGCAGTGGCCCGGCCCCCGCCCGACCGTGGTGTTCAGCCACGGCGGGGGCTGGGTGCTCGGCGACCTCGACTCCCACGACACCACGGCCCGCAACATCTCCCGCGCGGCCGGCGCCGCCGTGGTCTGCGTCGACTACCGGCGGGCCCCCGAGCACCGCTTCCCGGCCGCTCTGGAGGACGTCCACGCGGCCCTGTGCTGGGCCGGCGCCCACCTCGACGAGCTCGGGGGCGCCCCTGAGGCCCTGGTGGTCGCCGGGGACAGCTCGGGCGGCAACCTCGCCGCCGCCTCGCTGCTGCTCTCCCGCGAGCGCGGGGGACCGGCCGTCGCGCTCCAGGTGCTGGTCTACCCCGCCCTGGACGCGGCCCAGGACAGCGCCTCGTACCGGGCGGACGCCGAGGGCTGCTTCCTGACCGCCGCCCACATGCGCTGGTTCTGGGCGCAGTACCTCGGGCCGGACGGCCGCGCGGACGATCCCCTGGCCTCGCCGCTCCGCGCGGACCCGGCGGGGCTGCCTCCGGCCCACGTGGTCGTCGCCGGATGCGATCCGCTGCGGGACGAGGGCGTGGCGTACCACCGACGGCTGAAGGAGACCGGGATCACATCGGTCCTCGATGTCCGTCCCGGGCTGTTCCACGGCTTCCTGGCACTGGCGGGCGTACTGCCGGTGGCCCGGGCCGCGTTGGACGGGTTGGGCGGAGCCATACGTTCCACCCTTTCGAACGGGAAGACTTCCGGTGAAGCAGGGGGTGACGCAGGATAATTTCCCGCTTCACCTCTTGAACGGGAGAGCCTCATATGCATACGCTGCCTTGACGTGAGGTTCTCCTGTGGAGGAAGTGACATGACGGAAACTCTTGTGCCGGGCATCGGCGGGGCCGCAATAACCGCCGGGGCGCGGGTGGTCGACCACCCGGCGTGGCCCGAGCTCAAGGCCGCCGTGGAGGAGATCCGCCCCTGGCAGTCCAAGGACGGGTCGATCGACTTCGAGGCCGAGGGCGCACCTGCCCAGCACACGGCCGAGGCCGCCGTCGGCCGCGTGATCCGCGCCGTCGAGGAGCTCTCCCCGCTGCTGCCGCACGCCACGGCGTACCACGAGGCCCTCGTCGCCGACCTGCGCAAGTGGGCCGCGGCCGGCTTCCAGGTGCCCGACTTCCTCGACTCGCTGCTGGCCTTCCACCCGGCCGCCGAGCGCGCCGACGGGCTCCAGCACCTCGTCGTCTTCCCCATGTACACGCAGAACGGCAACCCGGACCGCAACCTGGAGGCCGTCGCGCTGAAGATGGTGTGGCCCGAGTGGCTCTCCGAGCTGGAGCGCACCCGGTACGACAACCCGCTCTTCCTCGGCATCACCTTCGAGGACTTCACCGCGGGCTACGACACCCACTCCGCCGTGCTCTTCCCGGAGACCATCGCCGTGCGCGAGGCCCCCGAGCGCTTCACGTGGGGCGGCATCTTCTGCGACCGCGAGGCCGCGCGCTTCCGCAAGGTCACCTCGGCCGCCGTCGACATCCTCGGTGTGGAGCTGCCCGCCGACATCGCCGCGATGGTCACCGACCAGGAGCGCTGCGAGAAGGCCTTCGTCCTGTGGGACATGGTCCACGACCGCACCCACAGCCACGGCGACCTGCCGTTCGACCCCTTCATGATCAAGCAGCGCCAGCCGTTCTGGATGTACGGCCTGGAGGAGCTGCGCTGCGACCTCACCGCCTTCAAGGAGGCCGTGAAGCTGGAGTCCGAGGGCAACGAGCACGGCCGTGACGTGCAGTACGCCGTCCTCTTCGACCGGATGTTCCGCTTCCCCGTCTCCGGCGACCGCAACCGCAACTACGACGGTCTCGGCGGCCAGCTGCTCTTCGCGTACCTCCACAAGCACGACGTCGTGCGCTGGACGGACAACAAGCTGAAGATCGACTGGATGCGCGCCCCGCAGGTCACCAACCAGCTGTGCGCCGAGATCGAGGAGCTCTACCGGGCGGGCATCGACCGTCCGAAGCTCGTCCACTGGTTCAAGGCGTACGAGCTCGTCTCGACCTACCTCGCCCCGCACCCGGGCTCCAAGTGGGCCAAGGGCGCCGACGCCCTCGACCTGACGCAGCCGCCGCGCAAGCTGGTCGACGACGTGCTTCCGGACGAGTTTCCCCTGAGCATGTTCTTTGAGGCGCTCGCCAAGAAGCTCAAGGGAACGATCGCCTCCACCAAGGGCATCACCGCCCTCAACGCCGATCAGGCCGAGCGAGTCGCCGCGTGAGCGCTCGCCCACAGGAGGCTGCACAGATGAACGGCTCCGGGAACGGCAACAACGGACAGCTGCACGGAGCGGTGGTGGCGGTGGCCGGGGCCGGCGGGCCCGCCGGCCGCGCCACCCTGCTCCGCCTCGCCGAGGCGGGAGCGATCGTCGTCGCCTCCGACGCCGATCCGGCACGGCTGGCGGAGGCCGTGGACGCGGCGCGCTACGCCCACGGTGGCGCCACCATCACCGGTGACACCGTGGACCTGCTCGACCTGGACGCCACCAAGGCCTGGGCCGAGCAGACCGAGAAGGAGTTCGGCCGGATCGACGGCCTGGTCCACCTCGTCGGCGGCTGGCGCGGCAGCAAGACGTTCACCGACGTCGACCTCGCGGACTGGGACTTCCTGGAGAAGCTCCTCATCCGCACCGTCCAGCACACCTCGCTCGCCTTCCACGACGGACTGCTGCGCAGCGACCGCGGCCGCTTCGTCCTGGTCAGCCAGTCCGGCGCGCACAAGCCGGTCGCCAACAATGCCGCTTACAACGCGGGCAAGGCGGCGGCCGAGGCGTGGACGCTCGCCATGGCCGACTCCTTCCGCAAGATCGGCGGGGACGAGGGCCCGGGCGCCGCGGCTGCGATCCTGGTGATCAAGGCACTGGTGCACGACGCGATGCGCGCCGAGCGTCCCAATGCGAAGTTCGCGGGCTTCACCGACGTGAAGGAGCTGGCCGAGGCCATCGCCGGCGTCTGGGAGCGGTCCGCAATCGATGTGAACGGACAGCGTCTGTGGCTCACTCCGCAACCGTGAGAACCGATACGGGAAAGACCGACGCCCACCGCCACCACGACCCCGCGGTGCGCGGATTCGCGAGCGACAACTACGCGGGGGTGCACCCGGAGATCCTGGCCGCCGTCGCGCTCGCCAACGGCGGCCACCAGGTCTCCTACGGCGACGACGAGTACACCGAACACCTACAGAAGATCTTCCGCAGCCACTTCGGCCCGTACGCGGAAGCCTTCCCGGTCTTCAACGGCACCGGCGCGAACGTCACCGCCCTCCAGGCGATGACGGACCGCTGGGGCGCCGTGATCTGCGCCGAGACGGCGCACATCAACGTCGACGAGGGCGGCGCACCCGAGCGGATGGCGGGCATCAAGCTGCTCACCGTCCCGACCCCGGACGGCAAGCTCACTCCGGAGCTCATCGACCGGCAGGCCTGGGGCTGGGAGGACGAGCACCGTGCCATGCCGCAGGTCGTGTCGATCACCCAGAACACCGAGCTGGGCACGGTCTACACCGTCGACGAGATCCGCGCGATCTGCGAGCACGCGCACGCCAAGGGCATGAAGGTGCACCTCGACGGCGCCCGCATAGCCAACGCCGCGGCCTCGCTCGACGTGCCGATGCGCGCCTTCACCAACGCGGTGGGCGTGGACGTGCTGTCGTACGGCGGCACGAAGAACGGCATGATGTTCGGCGAGGCCGTGGTGGTGCTGAACCCGGACGCGGTCCGGCAGATGAAGCACATCCGCAAGATGTCGATGCAGCTGGCGTCCAAGATGCGGTTCGTGTCGGTGCAGCTGGAGGCCCTGCTCGCGAAGGATCTGTGGCTGCGCAACGCCCGGCACGCCAACGCCATGGCCCAGCGGCTGGCGGCGGGTGTCCGCGAGACCGACGGCGTGGAGATCCTCTACCCGGTGCAGGCGAACGGGGTGTTCGCGCGGCTGCCGCACGAGGTGTCCCGTCGACTGCAGAAGCGTTTCCGCTTCTACTTCTGGGACGAGAGCGCCGGCGACGTCCGCTGGATGTGCAGTTACGACACCCAGGAAGAGGACGTCGACGCCTTCCTCCAGGCCCTGAAGGAAGAGAT
This sequence comes from Streptomyces sp. NPDC002467, assembly GCF_042889825.1. Classification (NCBI taxonomy): domain Bacteria; kingdom Bacillati; phylum Actinomycetota; class Actinomycetes; order Kitasatosporales; family Streptomycetaceae; genus Streptomyces; species Streptomyces sp. NPDC002467. The sequence continues at coordinate 115,415 of NZ_JBIARJ010000006.1, forward strand.
GGCCCGCTGACCCAGGGCGTCGCTGACACTGCATAGATATACCCCCGACCGAAAATCTATTGATCTTCGGTCGGGGGTCTGTCTATGCTCCGGCGCATGCAGCTGATCCAACAGAACCCAGATATCCATGCCTATCTGACGTCGGATGAGGCGATCGACCACTGGCACCCGCTGGTGCAGGAAACCGCCGACGCCCTCTGGTTCGCCACCGGCGACGCATACTCATACGCCAAGGCGGCCTTCGAGTTCGTCCGCGACACCATCCCCCACTCGGGCGATTCCGGGGACATGAGGGTCTCCTGGCGCGCCTCCGACGTCATCGCCACGCGCAACGGCATCTGCTACGCCAAGTCCCACGCCCTCGTCGCCCTGCTGCGCGCCCAGGGCATCCCGGCGGGGCTCTGCTACCAGCTCCTCGCGGATGACGACGGTACGAACGCCGTGATCCATGGGCTGGTCGCCCTGCGGCTGCCCGGCCGCGAGAGCTGGTCCCGGGTCGACGCGCGGGGGAACAAGCCCGGCGTGGACGCGCAGTTCAGCCTGGACGTCGAGCGGCTGGCCTTCCCCGTACGCCCGGAGCTCGGGGAGATCGACCACCCCGAGCTGTACGCGGCCCCGCACCCGGCCGCCCTCAAGGCGCTCCGGCACTCCGCCGACCGGCCGGAGTTGTGGCGAAACCTGCCGACGGCTCTGTGACCGCTCCGGTGGGCGCGGGCCCCCGCCCCACCGTCAGTACGTGCACCAGCGCCGCCGCGAACTGAAGTCCGGCGATCCCGGTCAGCAGCAGCCCCGCCGGCGCGTCGGCCGCGAGCCCCACGAGGGCCGCCCCGGCCGACGCGGCCGTCATCTTCAGCCCGGCCCCCAGCGTGAACACCTGCGTCCGCACCCCGTCCGGGGCGTACTCCGCGCGGATCCGCAGCGTCGCGGTGAGCAGCGGCCCGTCGCACACCCCGGCCACCGCGAACAGCGCCGCCGTGGCGGCGACGGAGGGCGTGAACGCCGCCGCAGTCAGGGCCACCCCCGTACCGACCATCGCCCGGCGCACCAGCCGGCCGGGCGCCACCGACGTCATCCGGCCCAGCGTGAGCGAGCCCGCCAGCGCGCCCACCGCGAAGGCCGTCATCAGGACGCCCCCGGCGCCCGGGCTGCCGAGCCCGGTGGCCAGCAGTACCGACGTGGTGGTGAGCGAGCCTATGCCGACGAACGCGACGGTCGTGGCCGCGGTGACCGCGCGCAGCTCCCGCACCCGCCACAGCGCCGCGAGGCCCGCGGCCGCTCCGGCCAAGGGGCCGAGAGGCGCGGCGCCCGCGGCCCGGTCCTCGTACGGCAGGGTCGCCGCCAGCGCCGCCGCCAGCGCCGTGGCCGCCGCCAGGACCCCCATCGCCGGCCCCGCCGACACCGTGGCCGCGACGAGGCTCACCACGGCCGGGGCGGTGACCGCCGCCGCGTTGTAGGTCGAGGCGTCCCAGCCGTACGCCCGGTCCCGCCCGGGCCCCGCCGGGACCAGCCCGGTGACGAGGCTGGACATGCCGCCCGTCACCATCGGTCCGCAGGTCCCGCCCAGCACCGCCACCGCGAACACCAGCGGCTCCGGGGCCCGGCCCAGCAGCAGGGCCAGCGCCGCCACGGCTGCCGTGAACCCGGCCAGCGCGCCCACGTGGAACAACCGTGGCCTGCGGGTCCGGGCCGCTGCGGCGCCCGCGAGCGGGGCCGCCAGCACGTTCGGCACCAGCCAGGCCGTCAGGACGAACGCGCCGTGCGCCGCACTCCCGGTGCGCTCCAGGGCGAGCAGCACCACGGCCATGCCCATGCCCTCGTTGGCGAACCGCGCGGCCAGTGCCGCCGCCAGGTAGCGCCCGAACCCGCCCATTGCGGCCCCCCGGGTTGTGTAACGTGATAGCTGGACAAGACGTTACGTCATTCGAGTGTACGGGGAAAGGATCCAGGCATGGTGGACTCCGGAGGGGGTTTTTCGGCGGCCCGGCGGCTGATCGACCTCGCCGAGGCGGTCCGCGCCACCCCCGACCTGCCGCGCGCCGCCCTCGCGGAGTTGCTCGCCGGGCATGGGGAACGCCCGGCCGACCTCACCGAGGAGGCCTTCTCCGAGGCGGGAGCGGCGGAACTGCGGGCCGCGGCACGGCGGATGGGGGAGGTGCTCGCCGAAACCGACGAGGACCGGGCCGCCGAGGCGCTCAACGCGCTGTTCGCGGAGTGCGCCACCCGGCCCCGGCTGACCCGGCACGACGGTCACCCCTGGCACCTGCACGTGGACCGGGGCGAGGGGGCCTGCTGGGCCGACTGGTTCCTGGCCTCCGGCGCCCTCGCGCTCGCCGGGCTGCTCACCGAGTACGGCCGGATCGCCTGGGGGGCCTGCGCCGCCACGGGCTGCGGGCGGTTCTTCCTGGCCACCGGTCCGGGCAGCGCCCGACGCTACTGCTCCACCACGTGCGCCACCCGCGAGAGGGTCGCGGCCCACCGCCGCCGCAAGCGCGAGGGCTGACCGTAGCCCGGCCGTTGCCGGCGCATCTGATAGGAAACTTTCTTGCCAGACATCGTTGTCGTCTTGGCATGAGCATGAGTATCTTCGGCCCACCGGAACCCCTCCCACCGGAAGGCCCCCCATGCGTTTCGGAATCCCCGCGGGACTCGCCGCCCTGACCCTCGGCCTGGCCGTGACCCTGCTGCCCGCCCCCACGCAGGCAACCCCCGCGCAGACAGCGCCCGCAGCCCCGGCCGCGCCCGAAGTCCGTGCCGCACCCGCGCAGTTCGCGCACCCCGGAGTCCTCGACAGTCGCGCCCAGCTGGACTTCGTACGCACCCAGGTGCAGGCCGGTCGGCAGCCCTGGAAAGCGGCGTTCGACCAGATGCTCGCGAGCAAGTACGCCTCTGCGACCCGCACCGCCAAGCCGCGCGCGGTCGTCGAATGCGGCTCGTACTCGAACCCGGACATCGGCTGCTCCGACGAGCGCGAGGACGCCATCGCGGCCTACACGCACGCACTCGCCTGGTACATCACCAAGGACCCCGCGCACGCGCGGAAGGCCATCGAGCTGATGGACGCCTGGTCCGCGGTCGTCAAGGACCACACCAACAGCAACGCGCCGCTGCAGAGCGGCTGGGCCGGTTCCACCTGGCCCCGCGCCGCCGAGATCATCAAGCACACCTGGACCGGCGGCTGGCCGAACCAGGGGCGCTTCGCCGGCATGCTGCGCGAGGTCTACCTGCCCGAGGTGATCGGCGGCAGGCCGAACAGCAACGGCAACTGGGAACTGATCATGATGGACGCGGCCGTCGGCATCTCCGTCCACCTCGACGACCGCGCGAGCTACGACAAGGCGATGGGCATCTACCTCGGCCGCGTCCCCGCCTACTTCTACCTGGCCTCGGACGGCGCGCAGCCCGTCTACCCGCCGCGTTCGAACATCGACACCCGTGGCGAGCTGATCGACTACTGGCACGGCCAGAGCACCTTCGTGGACGGCCTCGCCCAGGAGACCTGCCGGGACTTCGGCCACACCGGCATGGGCATCGCGGCCGCCATGCACGTCGCCGAGACCTCACGGATCCAGGGCCGCGACCTCTACCCGCAGTTCAAGGACCGCTTCCGGCACGCACTCGGATTCCACGCCAAGTACGAACTCGGCGAACCCGTGCCCTCCTGGCTGTGCGGCGGGAGCCTGACCAAGGGCATCGGCCCGGCCACCGAGGTCGGCTACAACGCCCTGCACACCCGGCTCGGCGTCACCATGGAGAACACCCGAAGGCTGACCGAGGGGCGGCGCCCCGCGGGCACCGAGAACCACTTCGAGGCCTGGGAGACCCTGACCCACGCCGAGAACCCCAACTGACGGGGCGGGCGGACGGCACGCCGACGGCCCCCGGGACCGGCTGGTGGTCCAGGGGGCCGTCGCGCGCGGTGCCGGCCGGGTCAGCCGCGCTCCTTGACCTCGGCGGCCGTCGGGGCGGTGCCGCCCAGGTGCGCCGGGAGCCACCAGGAGTCGGAGGCGTCCTTCGGCTTGGCCGGATAGGCGCGCTGCGCCGATTCGAGCAGTTCCTGCACCCGCTCGCGCAGCCTGCGCGTGATCGCACCGGCGTACTGGTCGGAGGGCGCCTCGATCGGCTCGCCCACGCGCATCGTCACCGGGATGTGGCTGCGCTTGAGGTCCTTCGGACGCCCCTTGGTCCACAGGCGCTGGGTGCCCCACAGGGCCACCGGGATCAGCGGGACCCCGGCCTCCTGCGCCATCCGGGCCGCACCCGACTTGAAGCTCTTGAGGGTGAACGACTCGGAGATCGTCGCCTCGGGGAAGACGCCGATGATCTCGCCGGAGCGCAGCGATTCGAGGGCGTGCTGGTAGGCGGTCTCACCCTGCGAGCGGTCCACCGGGATGTGCTTCATGGCGCGCATCAGCGGGCCCGACACCCGGTGCCGGAAGACCGATTCCTTCGCCATGAAGCGCACGAGCCGCTTCTGCGGCCGCGCGGTCAGGCCGGCGAAGATGAAGTCGAGGTATCCGATGTGGTTCGACACCAGGACCGCACCGCCCTTGCGCGGGATGTTCTCGGTGCCCTTCATGTCGATGCGGATGTCGAGCGCCCGGAACAACGTGTGCGCGGCGCCGATCACCGGGGGGTAGACGAGCTCAGCCATGGTGCGGAACCCCGCTTTCTGCCTGGGGAGGTGCTCCCGGCCGGAAGTTACGGCAGCGTAGGTACGCGGCCATGGGGGATCGTGCCCCATACGCGGGCTGCTGGCCAGTCCAGACGCCCGCGCCCGGGGAGATTCTCGTCACGCCGGGAATTGCGCAGGTCCGGGCAGCGCTCCGATCCTCGTACGAGCGTACGGCGATGATGTGCGCGGACGAAGACGGACGTGAGACGGGAGTGCGGGTGCTCGGGCGAGCGGAGGGGTCGACGGGGCCGGGTGCGGCGGAGCCCGGGGCGGCGGAGCCCGGGGCGGCGGGGCCCGGGGCGGCGGGGCTGGGCGCGGCGGAGTTGGGCGCGGAGCCGGGGGAGCGGGCCAGCCTGGTGCAGTTCTCCAGCGCCTTCTGCCAGCCGTGCCGGGCGACGCGGCGGATCCTCGCCGAGGTCGCGGCGATGGTCGAGGGGGTCGCGCACATCGAGATCGACGCCGAGGAGCGGCTGGACCTCGTACGGGCCCTCGGGATCGAGAAGACCCCGACCGTGCTCGTGCTGGACGCGGCGGGCCGCGAGGTGCGGCGGGCGGCCGGGATGCCCCGCAAGGTGGACGTCATCGCGGCCCTGGGGGCCGCCGTATGACGGGGCGCCGGGGCATCGGAGGGCCCCGGACGCGCCGGTGCGCGCGCCCGCACGCAGCGTGACGCGCCTGACATCTGTCTCGTCTCGCTTGACTGTGTACACGGGAGATCGCCAGGCTGGCGGCATGCGGTACGAACTCCTGCTCTTCGGACGGGTCCACATAGACCTCGTCCGCCACGCGAGCGCGCGCTGTTGGGATCAGTGAACGCCCCGACCCCTGATCCCCGACCCGTGCCCGCGTTCGCCGCGGCAGAAGGAAGACTCATGACCGCCCCGACGGCACCCTCCCCCGGCCTCGCGGCCGCCCTCCCGGGCTCTCCCGACCTCCTGCGCTCCGTCTTCCGCCGGCACGCCGCCGGCGTCGCCGTGATCACCGCCGCGGACGGTGCGCGCCCGGTCGGCTTCACCGCGACCTCGCTCAACTCCGTTTCCGCCGAGCCGCCCCTGCTGTCCTTCACGACCGGCACCGGCTCCTCCAGCTGGCCCGCGGTGCGCGACAGCGAGTACCTCGGCGTCCACATACTCGGCGAGCACCAGAGGGAGCTGGCGGGCCTGTTCGCCCGCAGCGGGGCCGATCGCTTCGGCCCGGCCACCGACTGGAGCGTCGGGCCGCACGGCGTCCCCGTGCTGGACGGCGTACTGGCGTGGCTGGTCTGTCGGGTGGTGGCGCGCGTGCCCGCCGGAGAGCACCGTGTGATCATCGCGGAGGCGGTCGCGGGGGACCCGGCGGGGGATCCTGCCGGCGCGGGCCGGCCGCTGCTGTACCACCAAGGACGCTTCAACGCGTTGCGCGACTGAATCGTCCCTGTTGGGAGCAGTTGCCCGGCGTTGGACAGATCACAGTTCACCGGCCTTGCGGGTTGGCGGAACCCAAGGTGTACTGACGAGTAACATTCCCATCGGAGCGCGGGCCGCCCCGACCGGGATCCGCCCGACAAGGCGCCTATGCTGCCTGCACAAGGCGGTACCAGAAAAAGACGATGCGGTAGGAGAGCCGGCGTGAGCCTGAGGATCGTTGTCTGTGTGAAGTACGTGCCCGACGCCACCGGCGACCGGCACTTCGGCGATGACCTGACCGTCGACCGCGACGACGTCGACGGCCTGCTGTCGGAGCTCGACGAGTACGCCGTCGAGCAGGCGCTGCAGATCGCCGATGAGGCCGACGACGCCGAGATCACCGTCCTGACGGTGGGCCCCGAGGACGCCAAGGACGCGCTGCGCAAGGCGCTTTCGATGGGCGCCGACAAGGCCATCCACGTCGAGGACGACGACCTGAACGGCTCCGACGTCATGGCCACCTCGCTGGTGCTCGCCAAGGCCGTCGAGAAGGCCGGTTACGACCTGGTCATCACGGGCATGGCGTCGACCGACGGCACCATGGGCGTGCTGCCGGCGATCCTGGCCGAGCGCCTGGGCGTCCCGCAGGTCACCCTGCTCTCCGAGGTCAAGGTCGAGGACGGCGTCGTGACCGGCCGCCGTGACGGCGACACCGCGAGCGAGCAGCTGGAGGCCTCCCTCCCCGCGCTCGTCTCGGTGACGGACCAGTCGGGCGAAGCCCGCTACCCGTCCTTCAAGGGCATCATGGCCGCCAAGAAGAAGCCGGTGGAGTCCTGGGACCTGGAGGAGCTGGAGATCGAGGCCGACGAGGTCGGTCTCGAGGGCTCCTGGACCGTGGTCGACTCCGCGGCGCAGCGTCCGGCGCGCACCGCCGGCACGATCGTCAAGGACGAGGGCGAGGGCGGCAAGCAGCTGGCCGAGTTCCTGGCCGGCCAGAAGTTCATCTAAGAGCTTCGGCCAACCCCTCACAGTCCCCAGACACTTCGCAAAAGCAGGAGAGCAGTCCCATGGCTGAAGTTCTCGTCTACGTCGACCACGTGGACGGCGCCGTCCGCAAGCCCACCCTCGAGCTGCTGACGCTGGCCCGCCGCATCGGCGAGCCCGTCGCCGTCGCCCTGGGTGCCGGCGCCGCCGACACCGCCGCCACCCTCGCCGAGCACGGTGCCGTCAAGGTCCTCACGGCCGACGCCCCCGAGTTCGCCGAGTACCTCGTCGTCCCCAAGGTCGACGCCCTCCAGGCCGCGTACGACGCCGTTTCCCCGGCCGCCGTGCTCGTCCCGTCCTCCGCCGAGGGCAAGGAGATCGCCGCCCGCCTCGCCGTGCGCATCGGCTCCGGCATCATCACCGACGCCACCGACCTGGAGGCGGGTGACGAGGGCCCGGTCGCGACGCAGTCCGCCTTCGCCGCGTCGTTCACCACCAAGTCCCGTGTCTCCAAGGGCACCCCGGTCATCACCGTGAAGCCGAACTCGGCCCCGGTCGAGGCCGCTCCGGCCGCCGGCGCCGTCGAGGCGCTCGCCGTCACCTTCGGCGCCCTGGCCACCGGCACCAAGGTCACCTCCCGCACCCCGCGCGAGTCGACCGGCCGCCCCGAGCTGACCGAGGCCGCGATCGTGGTCTCCGGCGGCCGCGGCGTCAACGGTGCCGAGAACTTCCACATCATCGAGGACCTCGCGGACTCCCTCGGTGCGGCCGTCGGTGCCTCGCGCGCCGCCGTCGACGCCGGCTGGTACCCGCACTCGAACCAGGTCGGCCAGACCGGCAAGTCGGTCTCCCCGCAGCTGTACATCGCCTCGGGCATCTCCGGCGCGATCCAGCACCGTGCCGGCATGCAGACCTCGAAGACCATCGTGGCCATCAACAAGGACGCCGAGGCCCCGATCTTCGACCTGGTCGACTACGGCGTGGTCGGCGACCTCTTCGCCGTCGTCCCGCAGCTGACCGAGGAGATCAAGGCGCGCAAGGGCTAATCGCCTGACCTGCGCTTCTCTTCGAAGCTCCACTTCTCCGGGGCCGTGTGGTGATTGTCACCGCGCGGCCCCGAGTCGTTTGTCCAGGACGGCCGAGGGACCATTGACGGAGCGGAACCCCGTGACTAAATTCTGCTATGCGGATCTAAGCTTCCGTGAAGCGGAAAAGAGGAGAGTGCACGATGGGTCAGCAGGAGAAGGTGGCGACGAGCCTCGCAGGCGCGGTCAGCGAGGGCATCAGCGCTTCCCTCGCGCCGGTGGACGCGGAACTCGCGCGCCACTACCCGGGCGACCCCGGCACCCGTCAGCCCATTCACACCGTCTACGTACCCGGTGACGTCTTCGCGGCGGACACCATCCGGTCCTGGGGCGACCAGGCCCTCGCGGCCATGGACGAGCACGCCCCGGACGCCGCCACCTTCGCCAAGGTGCTCGGCATCCCGGACGAGCTGGCCGTACCGGTCTACGAGCGCGTCCGCGCCAAGCTCGCCACCGAGCCCATCGAGGACCTCCGCGTCGACTTCGAGGACGGCTTCGGCGTCCGCTCCGACGAGGAGGAGGACCAGGCCGCCGCGCGTGCCGCCCGCCTGATCTCCGAGGCGTACTCCAACGGCACGAACGCGCCGTACATGGGCATCCGCATGAAGTGCATGGAGTCCAACGTCCGCGACCGCGGCATCCGCACCACGGACGTCTTCCTGTCCGGCCTGCTCGCCCACGGCGGCCTCCCGGACAACCTGGTCCTGACCCTGCCGAAGGTGACGTACGCCGAGCAGGTCACCGCCTTCGTCCAGCTGCTGGAGGCCTTCGAGACCACCCGCGGCCTGCGCCCGGGCCGGATCGGCTTCGAGATCCAGATCGAGACGAGCCAGTCCATCCTGGCCTCCGACGGCACCGCCACCGTGGCCCGCATGATCGAGGCCTCGAAGGGCCGCGCTACCGGTCTGCACTACGGCACCTTCGACTACAGCGCCTGCGTCGGCGTGTCCGCCGCCTACCAGGCCAGCGACCACCCCGCCGCCGACCACGCCAAGGCGATCATGCAGGTCGCGGCCGCCGGCACCGGCGTGCGCGTCTCCGACGGCTCCACGAACGTGCTGCCGATCGGCACCACGGAGAAGGTCCACGAGGCCTGGAAGCTGCACTACGGCCTCACCCGCCGCGCCCTGGCCCGTGCCTACTACCAGGGCTGGGACATGCACCCGGGCCACCTCCCGACCCGCTACGCGGCCGTCTTCACCTTCTACCGCGAGGGCCTCGAAGCCGCCGCCGCGCGCCTGAAGGCGTACGTGGCCAAGATCGAGGGCGACGTGATGGACGAGCCCGCCACCGCCAAGGCCCTGGCCGGCTACCTGGTCCGCGGCCTCGACTGCGGCGCGGTCGGCGCCGACGAGGTCACCGCCCTCACCGGCCTGACCCGCGCCGAACTGGACGCCTTCGCGATCCCCCGCCGCTCGGCGACCCTGACGGCGACCGCCTGATCCGAGTCTTCGCAGGTCCCTCACCGCAGCCCCGCCCGGAATCCGGGCGGGGCTGCGGTGTGTTCGTCGCGGTTTCGGTGGTTCAGGAGGAATCTGCCGAGTTGATGGTGTTGCGATCCCTGGCGAAGCCTGGCGAATAGGCGGAGGGCCCCTGGGGCGGCTGCCAGCTGCTGGAGGATGCCGGTGGGGCGGAGTGGTCCGGTGTGTCCGGTGTCCGCGCTTCCGCCCTCTCGTGCCCGTCTCATCGCGTGCTGTCAGGAGATCCGCCCATGATGGAACACTCGGACGTCGTCCGGCAGACGACAAATGTCGTCCTGAGGGCGACGTCCAAAGGTCGAGCCTCAGCCGAGCGCGACCGGGACAGCGCCTGGCGGTATCTGGCGAGGCCGTCGAGGCCGGACGATGAGCGTCCCGGCCGGGTCGCGGGAGTGCTGGGCCTGGAGACGACGAGACGACTCATGGAGATCGGGCAGAAGTACGACCGCATCACCATCGACGTCGAGGGGGACGAGGTCGACAAGGTCCTCGAGACGGACCTGCTGGCTGCTCTGCTGGTCATCAGGGAACTCCGCGAGAAGCTCCAGAGCGACGAGGTCATGTTGCTCAAGGCCGCCCGGCGCAAGCGGATCACCTGGGCCCGGCTCGCCGAAGCCCTCGGGCTGAAGTCCCGGCAGGCCGCCGAACGGCGCTACCTCCAACTGCGTTCCGACCTCGACGAGGCCAAGGGCACTCGCCTCAAGCAGGCCGAGCGGGTCGAGTACGCCCGTTCCCTGCGTGATCAGCCGGATGGCCCCGACCGGGCGGACCGGCGGGACACAAGCGTCGCAGGACTCGCGCGGCGCCTCGTGGCGCTGCCGGACCTGGCGGAGCGGGCGGCCGCGCCCTGGCCGGACCAGCTCGCCGAAGCCCTGGCCGGACTTGCCGCACTGGAGACCCGAGGTAACGCACACAGCGTCTCTGAGCATCCGAAACGCTACGGCAGCATGTGGCGGACCGAATACACCCAGAAGTTGTCCGACCTCCTCGACCAGGCCCGGGACGCCGAGCGCGTCGACCTCAGCGGCCATCCCCGCCTCCTGGCGGACATCAACGAGCACTGCGCGGCGGCAGACACCGCCGATCCGTCATGAACACCGCCGACCTCGCCCCGTACGTCGCCACCGACCGGACCGAAGACCTGGCCGTGGAACTGCTGATCTGGCTGCGGGCGCAGCGGAGCGGGCGCGCAGCGGAGTCTGCGCTGACGGACTTCGTGGCCGACGACGACCCGCGCGCCGCGATGGCGGAGGCCGCGGCCCAATTGCTCCGCAGCCGTGGGCACATCACTCTGGAATACACCTTCGGGGCGGCACTCGTGCGCCTGAGAGCGGCCGGACTGACCGAAGCGGACCGGGTCGTCCAGGTCAGGGGCCGGGTGGGCCCGCAGTTCGATCATGCGCTCGACGAACTGGTCCGTCAGGCGGCCGAGTCACCCGACGCGACGGTATCCCTGAAGTCGTTCCTCGCCCGCACGACCTTCCTCGGCCTGCCGCTGCGACCGGGCATCGTTCGGCGAGCGGTTCGGTACCTGCAGGGGCACGAATTGGTCATGCCGTTCCCGCCGGCTTTCGGAGGGGAACCCGATGCCCTGATGCTCACGCCGCGCGGCGAGGACTGCGCGGTCTCGAACCGGAACGTGAGGCAGTACATGAACGATCGGCAGCAGCCCGCGACGACCCCCACGTTCACCCAGAACGTCTACGGCGGGGCCGCCGCACAAGGCGTGACCGTCAGCCAGAACATCGGTCACCCGGCCACGGAGACGGCTCTGGTCATCGACCGGATCCGCGCCCTCGCGGCCGCGCACGGCATCGGCGGACCGCAGTTCGACGCAGACGTGGAGGCGCTCCAGGACGCGGAGCGGGAACCGGCCGGCCGTGCCGGGGCCTGGCACCGGATCAGGGAGGTACTGATCCAGGCGGCGCCCGCACTGGCCGGCCAGGCGGCGCTCGCCGGCATCGACCAGGGACTCGGCCTCCTGGGCGTTCCCGGCCTCGGCACTCAGTAGACGGGGCCCAGTTCCCCCGAGCCCCGCGGGATCAGGTGGGTCGGGAGTTCGGTGCGGGTCGGGGGGAGGGTGGCGCCCGTGAGGCGTTGGAAGAGGCGGTCCGTGGCGACGCGGCCCAAGGCGGCCGCGTCCTGGGCGACCACCGAGATGCCCGGGCTCAGCAGGTCGGCCAGTTCGAAGTCGTCGAAGCCGACCAGCGCCACCGGGTGCTCCAGGGCGGCGAGGACCCGGACCAGCGTGACCGTCACCCGGTTGTTGCCCGCGAAGAAGGCCGTCACCGGTTCCGGGGCCCCGAGCATCGCGCGGGCCGCGGCCGCCACCCGTTCGGGGTGCGTGGAGCCGAGGGAGACCCACGAATCGGCCACCGGCAGGGCCGCCCCGGACATCGCGGCCCGGTAGCCGCGCAGACGTTCCGTCGCCGTGTGGATGCGCGGGTGGTCCCCGATGAAGCCGATCCGGCGGTGGCCGCCCGCGATCAGGTGGGCGACGCCGTCCCGGGCGCCGCCGAAGTTGTCCGAGAGGACGACGTCCGCGTCGATCCGTCCGGCCGGGCGGTCCACGAACACCGTGGCCACGCCCGCGCGCATCTCCGGTTCCAGGTAGCGGTGGTCGTCGCCCGCCGGGATGACGATCAGCCCGTCCACCCGGCGGGCGCACAGCGCGAGCGCCAACTCCCGCTCCCGCTCCGGGTCCTCGGCACTGGAACCGTTGATGAGCAGCGCCCCGTGCTCCCGCGCCACCTCCTCCACCGCCCGGTTCAACGGGCCGTAGAAGGGGTCGGCGAGGTCCTCCAGGACCAGGCCGACGGTGGCGGTACGGCCCTTGCGGAGCACGCGCGCACTGTCGTTGCGGCGGAATCCGAGCGCCTCGATGGCCTCCTGGACGCGCTTCTCCGTCTCGGGGGTCACGCCCGGCTCGCCGTTGACCACCCGCGACACCGTCTTCAGGCCCACACCCGCGCGGGCCGCCACGTCCTTCATGGTGGGCCGGTTGCCGTAGCGGGGCTCGGACGGGCGGCGGTTGGTGGCCACGGCGGGAAAACCTCCGGAGGTAGCGGACAGCGCTCTGACCTTGAGGATAAGCACTCGGCTGATTAACGGGTTTCCATGGCAGGGTGGTGCGGGCAAGCCACTGGGGGCTCCGGACGAGCCATGCGGAGAGGGGTAGACGTGATTGTCTGGATCAACGGCACATTCAGCGCCGGGAAGACCAGCACGGCCCGCGAACTGGCCGGAATCCTGCCGGACAGCACCCTGTTCGACCCGGAGTTCATAGGGGACGCGCTGCGCGTGCTGCTGCCGCGCAAACGGCTCGCGGAGGTGACCGACTACCAGGACCTGCCGAGCTGGCGCCGGTTGGTGGTGGAGACCGCCGCGGCGATGCTCGCCGAACTGGGAGGCGTGCTTGTCGTGCCGATGACGCTGCTGCGGCAGCAGTACCGGGACGAGATCTTCGGCGGCCTCGCGGCGCGCCGCATTCCGGTGCGCCATGTGCTGCTGGCCCCCGCCGAAACGATCCTGCGGGAGCGGATCGCGAACCGGGAGGAGCCGGGGGCCCCGCCGGAGGTGGACCTCCACGTCCGCCAGTGGGCCTACGACCACATCCCGGTCTACCAGCAGGCCCTCGGCTGGCTCACCGCCGACGCGCACGTCATCGACAACGGCGCACTGAGCGTGCGGGAGACCGCCGAGCGGATCGCCGAGGCCGTCCGCACCGAGGCGGCCCCCGTCTGCGACATCGTGCAGACCCCGGACCCCGTGCGCGAGACCGTGGCCGCGGGAGTGCTGTTCTTCGACGAGCACGACCGGGTGCTGCTGGTGGACCCCACGTACAAGGCGGGCTGGGAGTTCCCGGGCGGCGTCGTCGAAGCCGGCGAGGCCCCCGCCCGGGCGGGAGTACGGGAGGTCGCCGAGGAGCTGGGCCTCGTACTGGACGACGTGCCCGGCCTGCTCGTCGTCGATTGGGAGGCCCCGCAGCCCCCCGGGTTCGGGGGGCTGCGGCTGCTCTTCGACGGCGGCCGGCTCACCGAGGCGTCGGCGGCCCGGCGGATCCGGCTGCCGGGCCCGGAACTCCGCTCCTGGCGCTTCGTCACCGAGTCCGAGGCCGCCGGACTGCTCCCGCAGCACCGTTACGAGCGCCTGCGCTGGGCCCTGCGCGCCCGCGAGCGGGGACACCCCCTGTACCTGGAGGCGGGCGTCCCCGTCGGCTGACGGGCCCCGTCAGGCCGGGGTGTCGGCGGCGGCCTTCGCGAGCGCCGCCGCCGTGTCCGTGGTCAGGGGATCGCCGTGGCCGAAGCAGGCCACGTCGGGGGAGAGGGCGGCCAGCCGGCGGAACGAGTCGATCGCCCGGGCGCGGTCCACGTTGAAGACGCCCAGCATCAGCGGGCCGACGGCGGCGACGCAGTCCCCCGTGAACAGCACCCCGTGGCGCGGCAGGTGCACGCCGATGCTGCCGTCCGTGTGGCCCGGAGCGTGGACCGCGTAGGCCCCGTCCCCGAAGCCCAGTGCGTCCCCGTCCTCCAGCTCCCCGTCGACGGGGGTCGGCGGGGCCTCGGGCACCACCGTCAGGGCGTTCTCGTAGAGCGGGACTTCCCAGTCCAGCAGCACCGGTTCGGGCACCGGCCGCTCGCCCCGGATCACCGGCGCGTCCAGGCGGTGCGCGAGGACACGGGCGCCCCAGCGGGCGGCGAGCTCACCGGCCGCGCCGATGTGGTCGCCGTGGCAGTGTGTGAGGACGATCCGTTCCAGCCGCCCGGGCTCCAGCCCGAGGGAACGTATCGCCCCCTCGATCTCGGCGGCGGACTCCGCGTTGCCCGAGTCGATCAGGGTGAGGGCTCCGTCGTCCTGCCAGAGGTAGGCCTGGCCGATGGGGAAACGGAGCATGTGGAGCCGGTTCGGAAGTACTTCGACGAGATCCATACGGCGAACGTACGCACGGCCGTCCGCCCCGGGCACGCGAGTTCGCCGGGAGCGTGGTACGCCCAGAGCGCACTGCGCCCTGGGCGTACACGCGCGTCATCGCGGGGGTCAGCCGCGCTTGGACTCCGCGTAGTTGACGAGGAACAGGGCCTCCGCCACCGACAGCCGCTCCAGTTCCTCCGGTGACACGCTCTCGTTCACCGCGTGGATCTGCGCCTCCGGCTCGCTCAGCCCGATCAGCAGCATCTCCGCCTCCGGGTACAGCTGCGTCAGCGTGTTGCACAGCGGGATCGAGCCGCCCATGCCCGCGACCTGCATCTCCTGCCCCGGGTACGCCTCACCCAGCGCCGCGGCCATGGAGGCGTACGCCGGGCTGTCCGTGTCCGCCTGGAACGGCTGGCCCTGGCCCACGACCTCCAGCTCCAGCCGCGCCTTCCACGGGGTGTGCGCCACCATGTGCGCCTCCAGCAGCTTGACGGCCGCGGCGGTGTCCACGCCCGGCGGCACCCGCAGGCTGATCAGCGCGCCCGCGCTCGCGTGCACCGACGGGGTGGCGCCGACCACGGGCGGGCAGTCGATGCCGAGCACCGTCACCGCCGGACGGGCCCACAGCCGGTCCGCGATCGTGCCCTCGCCGATGAGCTCGACACCGTCCAGCACCTTCGCGTCGGAGCGGAAGTCGGCCTCCGGGTACTGCAGGCCGTCCCACACCGCGTCCGAGGCCAGACCGTCGACGGTCGTCGAACCGTCCGCCGCGCGCAGCGAATCGAGGACCCGGATCAGCGCGGCCAGCGCGTCCGGGGCGACCCCGCCGAACATGCCGGAGTGCAGGTTGCCGCCCAGCGTGTCGATCTTCACCTTGAGCAGGCACATGCCGCGCAGGGTCGCCGTCACCGTCGGCAGGCCCAGGCGGAAGTTCCCCGCGTCGCCGATGACGATGGTGTCGGCGGTCAGCAGCTCCGGGTGCGCCTCCGCGTACTGCTGGAGACCGCCGGTGCCCTGCTCCTCCGAGCCCTCGACGATCACCTTCACGCTCACCGGCACGCCGCCGTTGGCCTTCAGCGCGCGCAGCGCCAGCAGGTGCATGATGAACCCGCCCTTGCAGTCGGCCGCACCGCGCCCGAACCAGCGGCCGTCGCGCTCGGTCAGCTCGAAGGCCGGGGAGATCCAGGCCGCGTCGTCCAGCGGCGGCTGCACGTCGTAGTGCGCGTAGAGCAGAACGGTCGGCGCCCCCTCGGGGCCGGGCAGGAAGCCGTAGACGGACTGGGTGCCGTCGGGGGTGTCGAGCAGGGCCACGTCCTGGAATCCCTCGACGCGCAGCGCCTCGGCCACCCAGTTCGCGGCGCCCTCGCTCTCGCTCTTGGGGAACTGTGCCCAGTCCGCCACCGACTGGAAGGCCACCAGCTCGGTGAGCTCCTGCTTGGCGCGGGGCATCAGCGAGGCGATGGTCTCGGCGATCGGATTCTGGGACATGGGCACGCTCCTTTTGGGTGCGACGTTGTGCTTCGTGTAGGGCTTCCCCGCATCCGCGGGGGTGCGCGTATGCCGGGGACGGCGAAAGACAGTCCTGATCCTCGCACAACGGGGCGACGGAGCGTCTCGCTAGGATTTGCCCGGCATCGGAGCAACGGGTGATCAGGAGCAGCAACACATCGTGAGCAGCGACGACGACGTACGCGACGCAGGTACGGGCGCAGGCGAAGGCGCGGACGCGGAGCGGTCCGGCCAGAGGGTGGGCGACGAGGTGACCGGCGAAGCCGACGAGGTGTCCGGAGTGGCGGGGGAGGCCGACGAGGTGTCCGAGGTGTTCGAGGCGGGTCGGGAGACCGGCGAGGTGTGGGACGTGGTCGTGGTCGGGGCGGGCCCTGCCGGATCGTCCGCGGCGTACGCGGCGGCCAAGGCGGGGCGCAGCGTCCTGCTGCTGGAGAAGGCCGAACTGCCCCGGTACAAGACCTGTGGCGGCGGCATCATCGGGCCCTCGCGCGACGCGCTGCCGCCGGGCTTCGTCCTGCCCTTCAAGGACCGCATCCACGCGGTGACCTTCTCGCTGGACGGGAAGCTGACCCGGACCCGGCGTTCGAAGCAGATGCTGTTCGGGCTCGTCAACCGGCCGGAGTTCGACGCGGGGCTGGTCGCGGAGGCCGAGAAGGCGGGGGCGTCGGTGCGTACGGGCACCGCCGTGGCCCGCGTCGAACAGCACGGGGCCGCGGTGCCCGACCGGCGCACGGTGGCCGTGGTGCTGGCCGACGGGGAGACCGTACTGGCCCGCGCGGTCGTCGGCGCGGACGGCAGCGCGAGCCGGATCGGCGCGCACGTCGGCGTGGAGATGGAGCAGGTGGACCTCGGCCTGGAGGCGGAGATCCCCGTCCCTGAGACGGTCGCCGAGGACTGGAAGGGACGGGTGCTGATCGACTGGGGCCCGCTGCCCGGCAGTTACGGGTGGGTCTTCCCCAAGGGGGACACCCTCACCGTCGGCGTCATCTCGGCGAAGGGCGAAGGTGCCGCGACCAAGCGCTACTTGGACGACTTCATCGCCCGGCTCGGGCTCGCCGGCTTCGAACCGGCCATTTCCTCGGGGCACTTGACGCGCTGCCGCAAGACCGATTCGCCGCTCTCGCGCGGCCGGGTCCTGGTCGCGGGCGACGCGGCCGGGCTGCTGGAGCCGTGGACGCGGGAGGGCATCTCCTTCGCGC
The DNA here is from genome assembly GCF_042889825.1 of Streptomyces sp. NPDC002467. NCBI lineage: Bacteria > Bacillati > Actinomycetota > Actinomycetes > Kitasatosporales > Streptomycetaceae > Streptomyces > Streptomyces sp. NPDC002467. The sequence continues at coordinate 132,641 of NZ_JBIARJ010000006.1, forward strand.
TGCGCTCGGGGCGGCTGGCGGGGGAGTGGGCGGCGAAGATCTCCGAGGCGCAGGACGCGGTGGACGCGCGTCGCCAGGCCCTGAACTACGCCTTCGCGGTGAAGTCCGGGCTGGGCGCGGAGATGGGCGTCGGACAGCGGATGCTGACCCTGTTCGAGGCCAAGCCGGGGCTGCTGCACGCGGCGATCACGGGCTTCCGCCCGGCGTGGCGGGCCTTCGCGCGGATCACGCGCGGCTCGACGACGCTGGCGGACCTGGTACGGACGCACCCGCTGGCGCGGCGGGCCCTGCACGCGATGGACGCCCGGCAGGCGGCCCGCCGGGGCGGGCGGGGCTAGAGGGACCTGACCGCCGACTTCCCGCGGGTCCCGAGCGAAGTCGGCGGACCCGCGGGGAGTCGGGTCGCCCGTTTCCTGACGGACACCCCGGACGGCGAGAGCCCCGTACGGCGGGCCAGTTCGGTGGTGGAGGCAGGGTGTCCAGTTCGGCCAGCAGTCGGGTGCGCGAGCGGCCGAGGACCCCTGCGACCGCCTCGGTCCGGGTGGCGGCGCGGATTCGCCAGAGTCCGCCGGTGCCGCGCGCCGGGTACGCCGGCTGCGGCGGCTCCGGCGGGGTGACCCGGGTGAAGGGGCCCCGTGAGGTGAAGACCGAGGGGATCAGCACCAAACCCGTGCCCGCCGTCTTCCGGGACAGCGTCCGCTGCCGGTAGGCCAGCCGGAGCGCGTTGTCGTCCCAGCTCAGCGAGGGGTGCAGGTCGTCCAGCAGGTGTCCCGGACCCTGTTCGGCCGACTGGCGGGCCCGGTGGAAGACGTCGGCGTCGAGCACGGCCCGGATCCGCGCCCAGTAGGGGCGAGTGCCAGCTCCCAGTAGGTTTCGATCTCTTCCGCGATCCGCTGCCGACGGGCCCGCGGGTCGGCGTACAGACCCCGCAGACGGGGACCCAGGCGCCCCTGCTCCTCCCGCAGGCGGTCGAGGTCGCCCCGCACCCGGGGATACCGACCACCTGGCCGCCAACGTGGCGGCGGGCGCCGTGCGGCTGTCCGAGGAGGAGCCGGCCGTACTGGAAGCCGTCCACCGGCGCGTTCCCTCGCACGAGTAGCGGGGCCCGGCGGTCCGGCGGGCGGGGGTCAGTTCGAGACCGCGATGCGGAAGACCGGGTGGTCGCCGGCGGCGGCCTGGAGTTCGGCGTCGGAGGACTTCGCCGTCACGCCCTGGAAGAAACGGTTGACTTCCCAGCCCCACTTCTCCAGGTAGGCCCGCAGGACGGCGGCCTTCTCCGCCGGGTCGGTGATCTCGGTCGCGGTGAAGGTCCGCAGCTTGCGGCCCACGCGCAGCTCGCCGCCGCCGGCGACGCGCATGTTGCGGACCCACTGGGAGTGGCCGCGGGCCGAGACCAGGTACTGCGCTCCTTCGTGCGTGTGCGGGTTGACCGGGATCCGCTGCATCTCGCCGGACTTCCGGCCGCGGACCGACAGCTCGGCGGTGCCGGCCAGGCTGATGCCGAGGCGGGCCAGCTTGCCGAAGACGGCGTTGAAGCGGACGGCGAACGGACTGGCCTGGACGTAGTACGGGGTGGGCGTGCTGCTCATGGTGGGCTCCGGGTCTTCTCGGTCTGCGTGGGTCTTCTCCGGTTTTGGAGAGCACTGCTCTCGCTTGAGACCAGTGTGCACGGATCGATGCTCCAAAGCAAGAGCAGTGCTCTCGAAATGGAGCGGAGATCCGATTCTTGGGCAGTGCTCCGGTTGCGTGGCAGACTGACCCGCATGAACACCGTGCGAGGGGCCAGGGAACGGGCCCGCATCGAGGTCACCGCCGCCATCAAGGACGAGGCGCGCCGCCGGCTCGCGGACGAGGGCGCCGCCAAACTCTCCCTGCGCGCGGTCGCCCGCGATCTGGGCATGGTCTCCTCCGCCCTCTACCGCTACTTCCCCAGCCGCGACGACCTGCTCACCGCGCTCATCGTCGACGCGTACGACAGCCTCGGCGCCGCCGCCGAGCAGGCCGACGCCCGCGCCCTCGCCGCCGGCGCCCCGCCCCGCGCCCGCTGGATCGCGGTCTGCGAAGCCGTCCGCGCGTGGGGGCTGGAGCGCCCGCACGAGTACGCCCTCATCTACGGTTCCCCCGTGCCCGGCTACAGCGCCCCCATGGACACCATCGGGCCCGCCTCGCGCGTCGGGAACATCCTCATCGGGATCGCCCGGGCCGCCCACGAGGGTCGCGGTCTCGCCCTGCCGCCGCTGCCCGCGACCCTGCGCGCCGAGGCCGATCGGATGACCGCCGACTTCGCCACCGGACTGCCGCCGGAGGTCACCGCCGCCCTGGTCGCCGCCTGGGCGCAGCTGGCGGGCCTCGTCTCCTTCGAGCTGTTCGGCCAGTTCAACCGGGTCGTCGAGGACCGGGACGCCTTCTTCACGCATGCCGCCGACCAACTGGCCCACGGGGTGGGGCTGCCCGCCCTGTGACACGGCGGGCAACCCCACCCCGCCCGTTCGCTCTTCTGTTCCTCGTATGAATGCGCGCGGTTCCGGCCGGAAGCCGGGACCGCCCGGCTAGTGTTCCTCGGGCCGCCCACCCCTTGCCGCCGCCGGAGGAACGTTCATGCCCCGCGCCGTGAAGGCCCTCTTCGCCATCGTCGCCATCGCGTTACTCGTCGCGCCGGCGCCGGTCGTCACCGCGTCGGCGCGCGACACGCCCCCGACCGAACCCGCTCAGTCCTGGGCCGCCTCGCCCCGGGCTACCGGCGTGAGGGGCCTCGACATCGCGGTCCCCGCCTACGTCTGGGCGGACGACCCCGTGCTCACCGATCTCGCCGCCACCCGCCCGGCCCCCTCCGTGGTGGTCCTCAACCCCGGCAACGGCGACGCCCCGTTCGACGCGGCCTGGCGGTCCCGCGCCGACGCCCTGCGCCGCGCCACCACGGCCACCGGCGAGAAGACCAAGGTGCTCGGCTACGTCCACACCGACCACGGCAACCGTGACATCGCCGAGGTGAAGGCCTCCGTCGACAACTACCTCAGACCCGCCGACGGCGACGGCCGCCTCCACGTCGACGGCATCTTCTTCGACGTCGTCAGCCGCGACTGCGGGCCCGGCAACGCGACCCGCGACCACTACGCGGAGCTCCGCCGCTACGTGCAGGCCGGCATGGACGCCGTCGACCCCTCGGTCCCCGAACTAGTCGTCGACAACCCGGGCACCGCCATCGCCGACTGCTACCTGGAACCGGGCCACCGGACCGCCGACGTATTCGTCACGTACGAGGACACCTACGCCGCCTACACCGGCGGCGGTTGGCTCGGCGGCAACGTCTTCGACCCGGTGGGCGGCTACCGCGACGGCGCCGAACTCGACCCGAGCGGAACGGCGTTCTGGCACCTCGTCCACGAGGTCCCGGACGCGGCCGCGATGCGCACCGCCCTCCGGACGGCCTTCACCCGTGGCGCGGGCTACGCGTACGCGACCGGCCGGACCATGCCCAACCCCTGGAACGCGGCGCCCGCCTGGCCGTACCGCGCGCAGACCGCGTACGCCGCCACCCTCGGCGAGTGACCCGGATCAGCGGTAGTCGTCGGGGTGACCCTGCATCCAGGTGTTGATCTTGTCGCGGGTGCCGATGAGCAGGTCCTGGTGCTGCTTGAGGTTCTCGAACTCCCTGTTGCCGCCGAGCTCCTCGTCGAGTTTCGCGATCAGGGCGATCGGCTCGGGGAAGTGGCCGGGACCCTTCGGGTCCGCCTTCATCGCGATGTCCAGCCGGTGGAGTTCGTCGTGGACCCGCCCGAGGAAGTAGGCGCAGTTTCCGGGCGTGCAGGAGTCGCCCAGCGTTGCCTGCAGCCCCGCGAAGGCGTCCCGGACCTTCGGGGGCGGTACGTCGGAGGGAGCGGCCGACGGACGCGCCGAGGAGCCCGGAACCGGCCGGCCGGGGGCCGGGGAGGCCGAAGACGAGGCCGTCGGTGCCGCCGGAGACGACGACGAGGTCGTCGGGGGCGCGGCGCCCGGTTCGGCCGCCTGCTGGGCCGGGTCCCCTCCGCAGGAGACCGTGAACCCGGCCAAGACCACCGCGACCACCGCCGTGCGCCGCACAGTGGAACCGAACATCGACTACCCCCATGATCGTCTGAGGGGGCCGACCCTACAGCCTCTCGCGGAGCCGTCCCGGATCAGATGCCGGCCGTCTCCCTCCACAGCCCGGCCAGGGAGAGGTCGCCCGTGACGCCGGGGCCCGACAGCGGGACGCGGTTCCAGAGGGCCTCGTACAGCCAGGACGCGGTGCCCGTCACCTCGCAGTCGGCCGGCTCCTCCGTGGTGCCGCGGACCGTGCGGGCCGGCTCCGCGGACAGGTGGACGGTCCACGACGCACCGGTGTCGGCCGCCCGGATCCGCAGCACCTTGGGCTCCGTGGTACGGACCCGGCTGCGCGGGCGGGCGTGGAAGCCGATCAGCAGCTCGTCCACCCCGTCCTCCGCGAACCGCGCGTCCACCGGCGAGTACGCCACGCCGAGCGCCGACTCCGCGTCCAGCCTGTGCACCGAGGTCTCATGCGCCTGCCGCCGCGCCCAGAACGCCAGCGGGGACGGTGCGGCCGTCGGCAGGAAGGTCCAGCACTGGACGTCGGTCGGCGCCTCGGTCAGCGTGCGCACCAGCGCGGCGTGCCCCTCCCGGAACCACCTCAGCAGCTCGTCCCCCGACAACTCGGGCGCGTCGGGGAACCCCACCGGCTCCAGCCGCCCCTCCGCGACGTAACCGGCCGCCCAGCGGTGCACGGCCCCCGTGTGCCGCAGCAGATCGGCCACGTGCCACCCCGGACAGGTGGGCACCGGGGCCTCGGTGCCGGCCCGTTCGGCCGCGTCGGCGAGGAGCTCGCCCTCCCGCGCGACCGTCTTCACGTATTCGATGATCTCCATGCCCGGAGTCTCGCAGCCGGAGCCGACAATGGAGCCATGGACGGGGAACACGGAGACCACGGGGATCACGGAGGCCACGGGGCTCACGGGGATCACGGGGATCACGGGGATCACGGGGAACTGTTCCCGCGCGAGCGGGCCGAGATCGCTCCCGGCGCCGTTCACGTGCCCGACTGGCTGGGGCCGGCGCGCCAGTGCGAGCTGCTCCACGCCTGCCGGGAGTGGGCCCGCCCGCCCGCCGGCCTGCGCACCGTAAGGACTCCAGGCGGCGGGGTGATGACCGCCCGGCAGGTGTGCCTCGGCCTGCACTGGTACCCGTACGGATACGCGAGTACCGCCGTCGACGGGGACGGCGCGCCCGTCAAGCCCATGCCCGACTGGCTGGCCGCGCTGGGGCGGGAAGCGCTGGCCGCCGCCTACGGGCGGGTGCCGGACCCCGAGGTGGTCCACGACATCGCCCTGGTCAACTTCTACGAGGGCGACTCCCGCATGGGCATGCACCGCGACGCCGAGGAGAGGTCCGGGGCTCCGGTGGTATCGCTCAGCCTCGGCGACAGCTGCGTCTTCCGCTTCGGGAACACCGCCTCGCGAGGCCGTCCGTACCGGGACGTCGAGCTGCGCAGCGGGGATCTCTTCGTCTTCGGGGGTTCGAGTCGTCTGGCCTACCACGGCGTGCCGAAGGTCCTGCCCGGCACCGGTCCGCAAGGGCTCGGCCTCGCCGGCCGGCTGAACATCACCCTCCGCGTCGGCGGCCTCGGCCCGGGCCTGACGTAGCGGCGGCGTCCGGTGCCCTCCGATCATGCGAGGATCGTTGCCATGAACGGCAACGGGGCCCCGCCGCGGGTGGGGGATGTGACCACGGTGTCCACGTCCGCACGGACCAAGCTGGAGCGCGGCCGCGGGGCACTGGGCCCGGCGCTGGAGCTGGTCCACACCGGCCGTGCCCCCACGCGTGCCGTCCTGACCGCCGAGCTCGGGGTCACCCGGGCCACCGCCGGGGCCGTCGCCGCGGAACTGGAGGCGCTCGGGCTGATCCGCGTCGACTCCCGGCCCGGCGGCGCGGGCGGCGGCGGCACCCAGGGCCGCCCCTCGCACCGGTTGGCGGTCGCGGACGACGGGCCCGTCGCGCTCGCCGCCCAGGTGCACCCGGACGGCTTCCGCGCGGCCCTGGTCGGCCTCGGCGGCCGGATCGTCGCCACCGCACCCGGCAAGATCACCGTCTCCGCCGACCCGGCGCAGGTGCTCGGCGCGGTGGTCGACGCGGGCGCGCGGCTGCTGGAGGAGAGCGGCCGCCGCTGCATCGGCGCCGGCCTCGCGGTCCCCTCGGCCGTCGCCGAGCCCGAGGGCACCGCGCTGAACCCGCTGCACCTGGCCTGGCCGCCCGGCTCACCCGTACGGTCCGTGTTCGCGCGGTGCGTGAAGGCGGCCGGCATCGACGGTCCCGCGCTGACCGGCAACGACGTCAACCTCGCCGCCCTGGCCGAGCACCGGCACGGTGCGGGTCGCAGCGCGCAGCACCTGCTGTGCGTGGCCACCGGGCACCGCGGGGTCGGCGGGGCCCTGGTACTGGACGGGCGCCTGCACAGCGGGAGTTCGGGCCTGGCCCTGGAGGTCGGCCACCTCACCGTGAACCCGGAGGGGCGGGCCTGCCACTGCGGCAGCCGCGGCTGCCTGGACGTGGAGGCCGACCCGCTGGCCTTCCTCACCGCGGCGGGGCGCACCCCCGGCCCGGAGGTGTCGCTGCTCCAGCAGGCCCGTGACCTGCTGCGCGACGAGCCCGGCGAGGCGGGGGTACGGGCGGCCACCGAGGAACTGATCGACCGCCTCGGCCTCGGCCTCGCGGGCCTGGTCAACATCCTGAACCCGGACCGCATCATCCTCGGCGGCCTGCACCGCGAACTGCTCCACGCCGACCCGGACCGGCTGCGCGCGGTGGTCGCCGACCGCAGCCTGTGGGGCCGCAGCGGGGGAGTGCCGATCCTGCCGTGCACCCTCGACCACAACAGCCTGGTCGGCGCGGCGGAACTGGCGTGGCAGCCGGTGCTCGACGACCCACTGGGCGCGTTGGCCTAGGGCCGGCAGCGGTGTGTCCGGAGGCGTCAGCCGGGCCCGGTGCCGACCGAGACCGAGGCCGCCACCGGCAGCGCCGTCGGTACGGCCCCGGGGTCCCCGGCGAGGGACACCGCTCGCGCGGGCTCTCGTACGGGCGTGGTCTTGATCCGCCTCGGCTGCGCCGGAGCCTGCGGTACGGGCGCCACCCGCAGGGAGAACCACACCGTCTTGCCCGGTGCGTCCGGCCGCTCCCGCACCCCCCAGGCCTCGCTGAGCGCCGCCACGAGCGCGAGCCCGCGTCCGCAGGTCTCCAACGACTCCAGTGGCTGCGGCATCAGCGGATGCGTTTCCGCCGGCGGATACGTTTCGCGGAGCACCGGGAGCCGCGGATCGCTGTCGATGACGGAGACCGTGAGGCGCCCGAGGCGCAGTTCGATCTCCACCGTGCAGGTCTTGTCCGGCTGCGCGTGGCGATGGACGTTGCTGAGCAGTTCCGTCACGCCGAGCGCAGCCCGGTCTATGAGCGGGTCGAGCTGCCAGTGGCGCAGCTGCGCGGAGACGATCCTGCGGATTTGGCCGATCCGCGACGGCAAGGCCTGCAGTTCGACGACGCAGTGCCTGCGGGAATGACTGATCACGGCTGCGACTCCCCGACATGAGTGTTACGGGTGCTGCACCCTCGGTAATGCTCCACCAGGGTCACCCACGGTGCGCCACAGTGCAACCGAACGCGTCCTAAAGCGATCCGCATGGAAACCCAAAGCGACTGTTTGCGCAGGTGAGGGAGGTACATTGCGAAAGCACAGGGCATGAAACACGGGCACGAAGGAGCACGGCGCATGAGCACCACCGGCACAACCGGCGCAGCCGCCAAGACCGCCACGAGCGGCGCCACCGTCACCACCGCCACCACCGCCGACGTGGACCACAGCGACGCCGAGTACCGTGCGTGGCTGAAGGAAGCCGTTCGCAAGGTCCAGGCGGACGCCAACCGTTCCGCGGACACGCATCTGCTGCGCTTCCCGCTGCCCGAGGCGTGGGGCATCGACCTCTACCTCAAGGACGAGTCGACGCACCCCACGGGCTCGCTCAAGCACCGCCTCGCGCGCTCGCTGTTCCTCTACGCCCTCTGCAACGGCTGGGTCCGCCCCGGTCGTCCGGTCATCGAGGCCTCCTCGGGCTCGACCGCGGTCTCCGAGGCGTACTTCGCCAAGCTCATCGGCGTCCCGTTCATCGCGGTCATGCCTCGGACCACCAGCCCGGAGAAGTGCCGCCTCATCGAATTCCACGGCGGCGAATGCCACTTCGTGGACGACTCGATGAAGATGTACGAGGAGTCCGCCGAGCTCGCGGCCCGTACGGGCGGCCATTACATGGACCAGTTCACGTACGCGGAGCGGGCGACCGACTGGCGCGGCAACAACAACATCGCAGAATCGATTTATCAGCAGCTGCGCCTGGAGCGCTTCCCCGAACCGGCCTGGATCGTCGCGACCGCCGGCACCGGCGGCACCTCCGCGACCGTCGCGCGCTACGTGCACTACATGCAGTACGACACCCGGATCTGCGTCCCGGACCCGGAGAACTCCTGTTTCTTCGACGGCTGGACGAACAACGACCCGCACGCGACCAGCGACTGCGGCTCGCGCATCGAGGGCATCGGGCGGCCCCGCATGGAGCCGAGCTTCGTGCCGGGCGCCGTCGACCGGATGATGAAGGTCCCGGACGCGGCGAGCGTCGCCGCCTGCCGTGCGCTGGAGCAGGCGATCGGCCGCAAGGCGGGCGGCTCCACCGGCACCGGCCTGTGGAGCGCCCTGAAGATCGTCTCGGAGATGGTGGCCGAGGGCCGCACGGGCAGCGTGGTCACCCTGCTCTGCGACTCGGGCGACCGCTACCTGGACAAGTACTACTCCGACCAGTGGCTGGCGGAACAGGGCCTCGACCTGGCCCCGTACGCGAAGACCATCGACACGCTCCTGACGACGGGCACCTGGCGCGAGCCCGCCGCCTGAACCGGCCGGCGGGTACGGGGGACCGGACGCCCCGGCTACTGACCCGCCGCGCGCCGGGCGGCCAGGCGGGCGTCCAGAGCGCTGACCGCCTGGCGGAACGAGTGGCCCAGTCCCGGGCGGGCGAGGGTGAGGGCGAAGCGGAAGGCGGCGGGTCCGTCCGCGGCGAAGGTCCAGCGGACATGCGTGCCGGTCCCGTGGGGAGTCAACCGCCACTCCTCCAACAGGGCCTGGAGGCCCGGGGCGTTGGTCGTGTCCACCCGGTACGCGTAACGCCGCTCGGGATCCGCCGCCATGATCGTCTCGCCGAAGCGGACACCGCCCATCAGCTTGATCTCGCGGCCCGCGCCGCCGTGCGTGGGGCGGGCGAGCGTCACCGCCTTGAACCAGCGTGGCCAGCCCTCCACTTCCTCGGCGAGGGCCCGGTACACGTCCTCGGGCGCGGCGGAGACCTGAGCTGCGAAGACCAGCCGGACCGGTGCGTCCTCGATGAAGTCCAGCCCCACCGGGCGGAGTCGGCGAGCCATGGCGGTACCCCCTGGGGTGAGATCACTGTCGTGCGCGGCGACACCATAGCCGCACCCCGCGAAGAAGTCCGCACACTCAAGGCGTACATGTGGCCGAGGTGCCGGCGAGGCGCCCCGCCCGGCGGGATGCTGGTGTTCCCCGAAAGCGGAGGCCCGCCGTGCCGGACACGCCCCTTCCACCGCCACCCCTCGGCCGCGACGAGCCCCGCGTCGAGCGCCGGGACATGCGCCGCGACGACCGCCGGGCCGACGGCCCGGCCCCGGCCCCGGCCGTGCTCGCGTTGGAGCTCCTCGTGCACGGCGTGGCCGGCGCGTCACCCGGCGAGCTGCTCGGTGACCCGCGTACCGTGCGGGTCACCGGGGACTCCACCGCCGCCGTGTTCCGCCGCACCGAGGACGCCGACGCCGAGGCGCACCCCGAGCGGTACGCCGGGCGGCCCGTCCCCGAGGCCTACTGCTGGTCCCGGCTCACCTCCGGCAACGGCGCCCGCGCGCTGTGGCTGCTGCTCCTGCCCTTCATGGTGGCCAACCTCGCGCACTGGGCCCGCCCCGCCGGCACCTCGCCGCGCGCCGTGCGGACGTACGGGGTCCTCGTACGGATCCTCGCGCTCAGCCTGACCGTGCTGCTGATCGCGGCCGCCTGCGAGGTCGCGCTCGACCTGTTCGCCTGGCAGTGCGCGGGCGCCGGCTCCTGCGCGGGCTCCCGCTTCTCCTCGCTGAGCTTCCTCGCCCCCGGAGGCGGTTGGTGGGCCGAACCCGGCCGCCGCCTCGCGCTCGCGGCGCTGGTCCCGGCCGCCCTGACCGGGCTGCTCTGGTACCTGTCGAACCGCACCTGGAGCGCCTACGAGTCCCAGCCGCCGCCCGTCGGTTCGGCCGATCCGGACACCGCCTCGGACGCGGTACCCGCGCTCGGCCGGCCCGGATTCTGGTACGGGCGCCGACTCGTGGCCCGCCTGCGCGCCGCGCACACCGCCGCCGGGCTGCTCACCGTGGCGGTGGCCGTCTCCGTGCCCACGGCCCGCCACGACCGCGGGCCGGCCGGCGCACCCGTACTGGAATCGGTCGGCTGGGCCACCCAGGGGCTGCTCGCCGTCGCGGCCGCGGCCGTGGCCTGGGTCGTCTGCCGGCGCGGCCGCACCGAGGACCGGGCCGACCACCATCTCGACCGGGCCGCGGTCACCCTGCTGCCCGGGGCGGCCCTCGCACTGCTGGTCGCCGTCCTCGTGCACGCCTGCTGGGCACGCCCGGGCTGGACGTCCGCCGGACGGCTCCCCGGAGACCTCGCCTTCGGGGTGCTGATGCTGGGGCAGGGCTGCTGCGTGCTCGCGCTCGCCGCCGTCGCCCGGTACCTGCACCGCCGGGCCCCCGATCCGACCACCGCCCTGGGCGGCCTCGGCGGGCCCGCCGTCGGCATGCTCGGCTGCGCTCTCGGCGGGGTGATGTCGGGCGGCGTCGCCCAGCGCGTCGCCGACTGGCTGGACGGCGGCGCCGTCCCCGGAACACCCGGCGCCCCGCTGCCGGGGCCGCCCGTGCTGCTGACCTGGCAGGCCGCCGTCTTGCCGCCGCTGTTGCTCGTACTGGCCCTGCTCGCCGCCTGGTTCACGGTGCGCGGCGTCCGCGAGCGGCGCGGCCTGGCCGCCGGCATCGCCGCCGAATACCCCGGGGAGACACCGGACGGGCCCCGCAGCCGCCGCATCGCGGGGGCGCGGGCCGCCGCCGCGCTCACCGACTCCGCGCCCTGGTTCGTCGGGGCCGTCTCCGGGATCACCCTGCTGCTCGGTGCCGGAGCCCTCGCCGGGGCGTGGATCGGCGGCCGGGTCCCCTACGAGGCGGCGCGCGGCACCGGCCCGCTGCTGGAGACCGCCGCCCGCACCGCGCAGGACGCCGGGTCCTGGCTCATCGGCTTCGGCTTCGTCCTCTTCGTGGCCTGGGGCCGGCGCGCCTACCGGGACCCGTCGGCCCGCCGCACCATAGGGATCCTGTGGGACGTCGGCACCTTCTGGCCGCGCGCCGCCCACCCCTTCGCCCCGCCCTGCTACGCCGAGCGCGCGGTGCCCGACCTGACCTGGCGGATGACCGGCTGGACGGACCGCACCGGCGGACGGCTGGTCATCTCCGGCCACTCCCAGGGCAGCGTCCTCGCCGCGGCGGCCGTCTGGCAACTGCCCCCGCACGTCCGGCGCCGGGTGGCCCTGCTCACCTACGGATCCCCGCTCGCCCGGCTCTACGGCCGCTGGTTCCCCGCCTACTTCGGCCCGGGGCCGCTCACCGCGCTGCACGGCGACCTCGACTGCTGGCGCAACCTGTGGCGGGCCACCGACCCCATCGGCGGACCCGCGCTCCCCGGAGCGGGCCAGGGCGTGGACCGCGGCCCGCTCGCCGACCCGGTCGCCTACGGCCGCAGCGCCCGGTACCCGCTTCCCGCGCCGATCCTCGGCCACTCCGACTACCAGGCCGACCCGGCCTTCGCCGCCGAACGCGCCGCGCTGCTCGCCCGGCTCGACGAGGCCGCGCGGGCCGACGAAGCCGCGCGTGCCGGGGAGCCCCGCCCGGCGGTGGCCGGGGCCGTACCGGCCCAGGGGCCGGGGCTCAGCAAGGAGCGGGCAGGGCGGGCAGATCCGCCGGGAACAGCAGGGTGAGCTCGTCCGTACTCGGCTCGGACAGCTGCGCCACCCGCCCCGCGTGCCGCTCCACCATCGACTCGAAGGTCTGGCGCGCGGTGCGGCCGTTGCCGAACGCCGGGCCCTTGGGCAGCTCCGTGAAGTACGTCAGCAGCGCCTCGGACGTGCCCTCGCCGAGCCGGTACTCGTGCTCCTCCGCCTGCTGCTCCACGATCCGCAGCAGCTCGTCCGGCCCGTAGTCGCCGAAGGTGATGGTCCGTGAGAACCGTGAGGCGACGCCCGGGTTCACGGCCAGGAAGCGGTCCATCTCCGCCGTGTACCCGGCGACGATCACCACCACCGCGTCCCGGTGGTCCTCCATCAGCTTGACCAGGGTGTCGATCGCCTCGCGCCCGAAGTCCCGGCCCGAGTCCTCCGGGGCCAGCGCGTACGCCTCGTCGATGAACAGCACCCCGCCGCGCGCCCGGTCGAAGGCCTCCTGCGTACGGATCGCGGTGGAGCCGATGTGCTCGCCCACCAGGTCCACCCGGGACACCTCTACGAGATGGCCGCGCTCCAACACCCCCAGGGAGGCGAGGATCTCCCCGTAGAGCCGGGCCACCGTGGTCTTTCCGGTGCCGGGGGAGCCGGTGAAGACCAGGTGCCTGCGCACGGAGGCGGCCTTGAGGCCCGCCTGCTGACGCCGCCGGCCCACCTCGATCATGTCGGTGAGCGCGCGCACCTCGCGCTTGACGCTGTCCAGGCCCACCAGCGCGTCGAGTTGCCCGAGGGTCTCGCCCGAACCCCGAGGGGCCGCCCCGGGCCCGTCGTCCGGCTCGTGCGCCGGGCGCGGTACGGGCACCCGCGCCGACGCCGGTACGTCGACGCGCGCCGCCGTGACCGTACGGATCCCCGCACGCTCCCCGGCGAACGCGCCGACGGAGCCCGACTGGGCAGCCCGCCTGGTCCCCGACTCGTCGCTGGTGCAGTCCTCGACGGACGGCCCGTCCTCCGCGAACTCGTAACCCCCGCGCGCGCACCGCTCGGTGTGGCAGCGGGTCAGCGTGGTGCGGCAGCCGTCGATGACGTGGAAACCGAAGCCGGAACTGCCCTCCACCCGGCAGGCAGTGAACGTGCCCCGCCCACCCGCCGACACGTAGAACCCCGCCTCGGCGCTGGAGGTGACCGTGCACCGCTCCAGGGCGGGGTCGGCACCCTTGGTGACGATCACGCCGGTCTGCACGGAGTCGAAGGTGCAGTTGGCGAGGGTGCCGCCGCTGCCGTGGTCGCGGAACCAGGCGCCCGTCCCGGCCTCGCGGATCCGGCAGTCGTCCAGCTCGGCGACGGCCCCGTCGCTCACCGAGACGGCGGTGTTGCGCACCTGCGAGAGATCACTGTCGACCACGTCCACGCGCGAGCCCCGGTCCAGCACGAACAGCGCGTCCGGCACGTCGTGCACCCGGCAGGAGGCGAGGGAGGCGGTGGCCCCGTCGCTGATCCACACCGCCGGGTAGTCGCCCGTGCTGTCGTGGATCTCGCAGGCCTCGGCATCGACCCTGGTCCCCGGATCCCACACCGACAGGCCGTTGCGGCCGAACCGGCGGACCGTGGTGCGGCTGAGGGTGAGCACCGAACGGGACCGCAGATCGACCGCGTTCTCCGGGATGTCGTGGATGTCGCAGCCCGCCAGCGTGAGCACGGCGTCGGTGTCGAGGGTGACCCCGTCGGCGGAGGTGCGGTGCACCGAGCAGTCGGTGAGCCGGGCCGAGGCCCGCGCGGCGATCTGCACCCCGGCGCCCTTGATCTCGTACACCTCGCAGCCCAGCGCGTCCAGGCCCGAACCCTCGCCGGTGATGCCGATGCCCGCGCCCGTGGCGTGGTGGATCCGGCAGCGCTCCAGCCGGGGTCGGCCGCCGTCGCGCACCGAGACGCCGGCCTGCCCCGCGGCCACGACCTCGCACTCCTCGAACACCCCGCCGCCGCCGTCCAGTACGGCGATCCCGACGCCGGTCGGATTCTCCACCGTGCACCGCCGCACCAGGGGCCGGGCGCCGGAACCGCGCACCTCGATGCCGGACGCCGAGTGGGTGCTGACCCGCAGATCGGTGAGCTCGGGCGAGCCGTCCTCGACCAGCAGCGCGGGCGTCGCCCGGTCCTGGCCCTCCAGGTGCAGGTCCTGCACCACGGCCGAGGCGCGCACGGTCAGGGCGACCCCGTCGAGCGGGGCGATCCGCACCGACCCCAGCCCGCCCTCGGGCCCGCGCAGGGTCACCGCGTGCTCCAGCACCAGGTTCTCCCGGTAGGTGCCGGGCGAGACCGTCAACACGTCCCCGTCGCCCGCGACGGCGAGCGCGGCGGCCAGCGTCGGATACTCGCCGGAGCGGCGCCGCCACCGCGAAGTCCCGCCGTGCGTCACCTGGACCGTGCCCTGAGCCATGGTGCTGTCGTGCCCCCGCCCTCGTACTCGCCGATGCCGATCCGATCGATCCGGTCCGGCCGCCCCACCGTAGCGCGCGCGGCGCCGCTGGGTGGCCAGGTCAACTGCCGGCGCCCGCCCGGCCCCAATCCGGACCGGCGGCCGCCCAGGCGCGGTCCAGACGTATGTACCGCCGATGCATGAGCCTGCGTACGACCAGCCGGCGCACCGTCTCCACCAGCGCGGCCGAACCGATCGCGATCGCCAGCCCCGCCACTCCCGCGTGCAACGCGGCGGAGGAGGGATCGAGCGGCTGCCCCACCAGGCGGCCGCGCCCGTCCGTCCAGATCCGGAAGCGGTCGCCGGGCCGAGGCGGTTCCTCCGCCGCAGGCACGGTGCCCTGGTGGCTGGTGCCGTCGGGAGCCGTCCACGAGGCCACGATCTGCGTCCGGTGCGGAGCCGTGCGCTGCGCCGACGGATCCGCCGACGAGCCCGCGGCCGGCTCGGGGGCCGGCCGGAGCACGACCGCCGCCACGAGGTGCCGCTCCTGCTGCTGTTCGTGCGCGGCGCGCTGCAAGGTCCCGTCGACCTTCAGGCCCGCGACCCAGCCGAGGGCCGGAGCCACGACGAGGAGGCACACGAGCGCGGCGAACGCCACCCACGCCTCGAAGAGATCGGTCGGACGCCGCAGCGGATTGCGCCGCCAGCGCCACACACCCATTGCCGTCCACACGGTTTGGCTCCCCCTGCCCCGCGAGCTTCGCCTGTCTGCGCGTACAAGCCTCCCGCACCCCCCGGTAACGCGCATTCCGGGACGCACGAGACATGTGGTCACCCGATCCGGTGCCATCCCGTCACCGGGTGCCCACCTGTCTCGACTGATCCAACGGCGTGGTCGGGCCGGTTGGTTCCAGTCGGGGCGAGGCTCCCCCCGAAGGTGTCATTCCGGGGGGTCTGAGCGGGTCATTCGAGGATGCGGACCTCGTCGCCGACGCGTACGGTCCCCAGCCGCACCGGCACCAGCTGCCGCCCGAAGGCCAGCGACTTGCCGATCCGCCGGTGCTTGGCGAGGGTCTTCAGCGGCTCCTTGCCGCGTTCCGCGGTCCGCTGGTCGGTGGTGGTCACGACGCACCGGCCGCATTCGCGGACCCCGCGGAACTCGGCGTCGCCGATCGCCAGGCGCCGCCAGCCGTCCTCCGCCCACGCCTCCGCGCCGGCGACCACCACATTGGGGCGGAAACGGTTCATCGGCAGCGGACCCTCCTCGGGATGGTCCCCCCGGGCGATCAGCGCGTTGAGCGCCTCCAGCGAGGCTAGCGTGGTGAGCAGCAGCGGATAGGCGTCGGCGAGGCTCACGGTCTCGCCCGGCAGCGCGTAATCCGGGTCCACGGGTCGGCGCACGGCCGGATCGTCCATGTACGCGAGCCGCACCGGCACCCCGAGGTACTCGCCGAACCAGGCGGCCGCGGCGTCGGCCGCGATCACCGTCTCGATCTTCTGCCCGAACAGCACGACCGGCTCCAGCGGCCCCGGTCCGGGCGCCTCCACCACCAGCTCCGCCATGCCCGGCGCGCACACGGCTATCCGTCCGTCGCCCACCGGACGGGCCGACGCCAACGCCAGCCGCGGCTGCTGGCGTTGGGTGATGACCATGCCCTCGGTGTCGACCAGCGCCCACCGCCGGTCCCCGGACAGACCCCACGGCTCCACGGCCACCGCGTCGGGGGCGGTACCCGCTACTGATTTGACGGGATGGACGTGGAGCGCATGGACACGCAAGTTCGACATGGGGGCATACTGCCAGCCCCGTCGGCTGTCCATGCAACTGTCGCGGGATCGGTCAGTAGCCGCGCCCCTGGTACGGGCGGCCGTACGGGTCCTCGTACGAGGCGCCCTGGACCGGTGCGGGCACCTGAACCGGAACCTGCATCGGGCGCGGCGCGGCCGGACGCATGGCCTCGTAACCGGTGGTCGTGGAGACCGGGCGCGGCGGCTGCAGCTGGGGCTGCGGCACGAACCCGGCGCGGGCGCCGACCGGCTGCTGCTGCGGGATGTACGGCGCGGGCGCGTTCTGCAGCGGCATCGGCTGCGCGGCGGCCTGCTGCGGGTACGGGTACCCGTACGCGGGGGCCTGCTGCTGGGGCGTCGCCGGGGGGAGGGCGGCCGGCAGGGCGGGCAGCGCGGAGGCGAGGGCCGGGAGGTACCCGCCGCTCGAATACCCGGAACTCGGGGAGTCGTAGGCGGCCGGAACGCGGATCGGAGCGATCTGCGGAGTGCCGCGTTCGGCGACGAGGGAGTCGTAGATGGGGGTGTCCGGGAAAGAGGGCGCGGAGTAGTAACCGCCGCCATAAGTGGAGCGGGGGGAGGTCATGGGACCTAAGTTAAGCCCACGACTTCACCGGGTCCATAGCGAGGTGTCACCAACCCCCCTCTGACCTGCATATTCGCAGGTCAGAGCCCCACCTTTCACTTGACGTTCACGTGCACGATTCGCCACGTCCGCACCGCCTTGTCCCACTCGTCCTCACCGGTTGTGTGGTGCACCGATTTGCTGTTGACGGAGCGTCACGCGTCGGTGACCTCGGATGACGTTGGTTTTGGCCCCAGTTCGTAGGTGTTTCCCTGTTTCAGGCATCGCTGGGGCGGGCATAGGTACGGCCCTTCCAGGCGGCTCCGCGTCCCCGGTAGTGCTGGACGGCCGAGTCGACCGTCATCAGCAGGTACAGGAACGCGGTGAACGGCAGCAGCGGCGCGAGCACCACCGGCAGGCGGTGGTAGCGGAGCATCGGCAGGTAGGTGCCCGCCATCAGCAGCCAGGCCAGACCGCCGGCCCAGGCGACCGCCGCGTGCCCGGTGGCGAGCCCGCCGAGCAGGGCGACCGACGGCACGAGGTACACGAGCACCAGCCCCGCCACGGTGCCGGCCAGCACGAGGGGCCGGTGACGGAGTTGCGCGTACGCGCTGCGCGAGACCATCCGCCACAGGTCGCCGAGCACGGGATACGGGCGCACGCTGTCGACCCGCTCCGCGAGCCCGAGCCAGATCCGGCCGCCGGACCGCTTGACGGCGCGCGCGAGGGACACGTCGTCGATGACGGCCTGCCGGATGGAATCGGGCACCCCGGCCTTCACCGCGGCCCCGGTGCGCAGCAGCACGCAGCCGCCGGCCGCCGCCGCGGTGCGGGCGCCCGGGCGGTTGACCCGGCGGAACGGGTAGAGCTGCGCGAAGAAGTACACGAAGGCCGGTACGACGAGCCGCTCCCAGAAGCCCACCACGCGCAGCCGGGCCATCTGGGAGACGAGGTCGAGGTCGGCGGAGGTCGCGGCGGCGACCAGCTCGCGGAGGCTGTCGGGCTCGTGCGCGATGTCCGCGTCGGTGAGGAGGAGGAAGTCCGGCTCGGCGGGATGCGCGGTGCGGGCGTGCGCGATGCCGTGGCGCAGCGCCCAGAGCTTGCCCGTCCAGCCGGGGGCGGGCTCGCCGGGGGAGACGACCGTGAGCGGCAGCCCCGGCTGCTCGCGTGCCAGCTCCAGCGCGAGGGCGGCCGTGCCGTCCGTACTGCCGTCGTCCACCAGCACCACCTCGGCCTCGCCGGGATAGTCCTGGGCGATCAGCGACGGCAGGCTGCGGGGGAGCACCTCGGCCTCGTCCCGGGCGGGCACGACGATCGCCACGGACGGCCAGCGGGCGGGGGCGGTGTGGGGTTCCGGGAGCCGGACGTCGGTACGCCAGAACATGCCCTGGGCGAGCGTGAGCCAGAGCCAGGCGGCGAGGGAGGCGAAGGCCGCGCCGGTGGCGGCGTCGGCGGCGGTGAGGGGGCCCATGTCGGCAGTGTGCCGGGCCCTGCGGGGCGTGTCGTGGACCTGGACGCGCCGGGGTGGCGGCGGTGGCGGTGGGAAACCGGGTCGTTCTTGATCACTTGGTCTGCCACCCTGACCGGATGGATACAGACCCTGTGGAGCAGGCGCGGCGGCTTGCCGGTGAGCTCTTCCCGGACGCGCTCTCCGTGATCCTCGCCGGATCGACGGCGGCCGGGCGCGTCACCGCCACCAGTGACCTGGACATCGCCGTGCTGGTGGCCGACGGCGGCGAGACGTACCGGGAGACGATCCGGTACGAGGGGCGGCTGGTGGAACTCTTCGTCCACACCCGCACCGGACTCGGCGAGCTCTTCGCGGCGGACATCGCCACGCGGCACGGGGTGATGCAGAACATGTACACCGCGGGGCGCGTCCTCGTGGACGTGGACGGCGGGGCGGGGCAGGCCCGCGCGCTGGCCGAGGCCGACCTCCGGGAGGGGCCGCCGGGGCTGGATCCGGAGACGGTCGAGAGCAAGCGGTACGCGCTGACGGACGCGCTGGACGACCTCGGCGACGCGGGTGACCGGGCGGAGCGGATCGCGGTGGCGTCGGTCGTCCTCGGGGGCGCCGCCGAACTGCTCCTGGACCACCACCGGGCGTGGACCGGCGGCGGCAAGTGGCTGCCGAGGCGCTTGCGGGCGGCGGACGCGCGGCGCGGGGGTGCGCTGGTGGACGCGCACCTCCACCTGTGCGAGTCCGGGGATCCGGCGGCGTTGCTCGTGGCGGCCGGGGAAGTCCTGGACCTGGTGGGCGGCCCCCTCCGCGAGGGCTACCGCCGCACGTGGCGGAACCCTGCGGCGCCCGAGCCCGCGCGGCGCTGAGCCGATGCCCTGGCCGGGCGTTGCGGGGGCGGGGTGGTGCTCTGTGCCTTTGCCGGTGCCCGTGCCTTCGGCGGTGCCCGTGCCTTCGGCGGTGCCCGTGCCTTCGGCGGTGCCCGTGCCTTCGGCGGTGCCCCGCGACGGGAGTGTGCCCGGCCGGGGTGCGGTCTCCCTCCGGTGGTGTCCTGAGGCGGTTCCCCCCCGTGCGGGGCCGGTCGGGTGGGGCGGTGCCCCGGCGGAGTGTCTCCTCGTCCTCGCGCCCGAGGGCACCGCTTCGACGGTCAAGGGTGGTTGCGCGCTCGCCCTGCGGGGACACTCCGCCGTGTCCCCGCCCCACGGGCACTTCCCTCAGGGGGCGCGAGGTCGGCTTCGACGGGGCGCGCGGCGGGCTTCGTCAGGCCGGGGGATGGGCGGTGTCCCGCACGGATGCTCGGCCGGTTGAGGGGAGTGGGGACGGGCCGGGGTGTCCCCGCGGGACGAGCGCGCCACCACCCTCGGCCGTCGAAGCGGTGCCCTCGGGCGCGAGGACGAGGAGACACCCCGGCGCGGCCCCGCGGAACCGACCCTCCGGCCATGGATCCACCGAAGCGAACCCCCCTGAACCCCCGACTCCGCAGGGACGCGGCTGCGCCGAAGCGATCCGTACGCCGCCGAGCCCCGCCGGGAACCGGCCCCGCCGCAGTGGCCCCGTACCGCCGAGCCGCACAAGGACCCGGCTGCGCCGAAGCGATCCGTACGCCGCCGAGTCCCGCCGGGAACCGGCCCCGCCGCAGTGGCCCCGTACCGCCGAGCCGCACAAGGACGCGGCTGCGCCGAAGCGATCCGTACGCCGCCGAGTCCCGCCGGGAACCGGCCCCGCCGCAGTGGCCCCCGTACCGCCGCGCCCCGCAGGGATTAAGGTGGCGGGGTGAAGATCGCCCTCATGGACTCCGGAATCGGCCTCATCGCGGCGGCCGCGGCGATGCGGCGGCTGCGGCCGGACGCGGATCTCGTCCTGTCCTCCGACCCCGACGGGATGCCCTGGGGGCCGCGTACCCCGGCCGACCTCACCGGGCGGGCGCTCGCCGTGGCCCGGGCCGCCGCCGCGCACCGTCCGGACGCGCTGATCGTGGCCTGCAACACCGCCACCGTGCACGCCCTGGACGCCGTGCGGGCCGAGCTGGAGCCCGGCATCCCCGTCATCGGAACCGTGCCGGCGATCAAGCCCGCCGCCGCGGCCGGCGGCCGCGTGGCCATCTGGGCCACCCCCGCCACCACCGGCAGCCCCTACCAGCGCGGGCTGATCCGCGACTTCGCCGCCGGGGCCAGGGTCACCGAGGTGCCCTGCCCCGGTCTCGCCGACGCCGTCGAGGCGGCGGACGACGAGGCCGTGGCGGCCGCCGTCGCCGCCGCGACCGCGCTGACCCCGCCCGACGTCACCGACGTGGTGCTCGGCTGCACGCACTACGAGCTGGTCGAGGCCCCGATCCGGGCCGCCCTCGACGAGCGGACGCGGGGAGCCGGGTACGTCTTCCACGGCTCCGCCGAGCCCGTCGCCCTGCAGGCGCTGCGCCGTCTCGGGGTCGGGCCGGCGCCCGAGCTGCCCCGCACGGGCGGACTGACCGTCCTGCGCAGCGGGCGAGAGGAGAACCTCCCCGCCGCCGCGCTCGCGTACGCCGAAGGCCGGCTGCTCGCGGGTCACCGCGCACCCGTCGGGTAGCCCCGGCCCCCACCCATCGGCGAGACGAAACGTCTTGCGTGATGTCGCCAAGGCGTCTACCTTTACCCGCATAACGAGACGGTACGGTTCGTCTCGTAATTAGGGAAAGGGATCGCCCTTGCGTGCTCCACTCGCCTCGACCCAGATCGTCCTGTCCGAGGTCACCAAGAGCTACGACACCCACGTCGTCCTGGACCGCGTCAGCGTCACGGTCCGGCCCGGCGAGCGGGTCGGTGTCGTCGGTGACAACGGCTCCGGCAAATCCACCCTGCTCCGGCTCCTCGCCGGACGGGAGCGGCCCGACCGGGGGGAGGTCACCGTCACCGTGCCCGGCGGCATCGGCCACCTCGCGCAGACCCTCGACCTCCCGCCGTCCGCCCGCGTAGGCGACGCCGTCGACCTCGCGCTCGCCGACCTGCGCGCGCTGGAGCGGCGGATCCGGGCCGCGGAATCCGTACTGCACCTCGCCGGTCCCGAGGAGCTCGCCTCGTACGCGGCGCTCCTCGACGCCCATGAGGCGCGCGGCGGCCGCGACGCCGAACGACGCGTCGCGACCACCCTGCGCCACCTCGGCGAACGCGCCGGGCTCGACCCGGACCGCCGGCTCGGCACCCTGTCGGGCGGTCGGCGATCCCGCCTCGCGCTCGCGGCCGCCCTCGCCTCCGAGCCGGAGCTCCTGCTGCTCGACGAGCCGACCAACGACCTCGACGACGAGGCGGTCGGCTGGCTGGAGGAGCGGCTGCGCGGCCACCGCGGCACCGTCATCGCCGTCACGCACGACCGGGTCTTCCTCGACCGCGTCACGACCGCGATCCTGGAGGTGGACCAGGGCCGTCGGACGGTCAGCCGCTACGGCAACGGCTACGAAGGGTTCCTGACCGCCCGCGCCGCCGAACGGGCCCGCGGGCAGCGGGAGTACGACGAGTGGTGCGAGGAGGTCCGGAGCGCCGAGAGGCTCGCCGACGCCAACATCGGCCGGTTCGCGGCGATCCCGCGCAAGCTGCCCCGCGGCTTCAGCGGAGCCGGCGCGTTCCGCGCCCGGTCCCGCGGCCACGGCGCCGCGAGCCGGATCCGGGCCGCCCGCGAACGACTGCACCGGTTGACGGAGAACCCGGTTCCGCCGCCCCCGCGACCGCTCGCCTTCACCGGCCGGTTCGCCGAGGGCTCCGCCGGGGTGGTGGAGCTGGCCGGCGCGGGCGTGCCGGGGCGGCTCGGACCGGTGTCGCTGACGCTCGTCCCGGGGGAGCGGCTCCTGGTCACCGGGCCCAACGGGGCCGGCAAGTCGACCCTGTTGCACCTGCTGGCGGGGGAGTTGGAGCCCGCGTGGGGTCTCGTACGCACGCCGGCGCGGGTGGGGCTGCTCCGACAGGACGACCCCTGGGCGCAGGAACCGCGCTCCGTGGTCCAGGTGTTCGGCGAGGAAGCCGCCGAACAGGCCGCCGCACACGGCCTGCTCGCCCGCGAGGACCTGGGCCGGCCGCTGCACACCCTCTCGTCCGGGCAGCGCCGCAAGGTCGAGCTGGCGGGGCTGGTGGCGCGGCCGCTGGACCTGCTGCTGCTCGACGAGCCCACGAACCACTTGGCGCCGGCGGTGGTGGAGGAACTGGAGGCGGCCCTTGCCGATTTCGGGGGGACCCTGGTCGTGGTGACCCACGACCGGCGGGTGCGGGGGGCGTTTGCGGGGCGGCGGCTGGAGCTTCGGCGCGAAGTGGCCACCGTTGATTGCTGAGCCCCGTGACACCCCCGCGCCGTCGGGGTCGGGTGTGCGGTGGGGCGCCCCCGCAGGGCGTCGAACGCACCACGTCTTGCATGTCCGCTGCCGCTTCCCGTTCGACGCCCGAGGAGGTGTCCCGGCGCGCGCCCGCCCCCGACGGCCCCCGGTGCCGCCCGGGCCAGGGGTGCCGCTGCGCGGGGCCGGTCCCCTACCCGCCCTTCCACCGTTCCCCGGGGCTCCGCCGCGGACCCCGGTCCTCAAACGCCGGACGGGCTGACAACCCGCGGCTCAAACGCCGGGCGAACCAGCCGCGTCTGACGTGAGGCAGCAGCCAAATCCAGCCCCGCCGGCGTTTGAGGCGCGGGGTGCGGGGCGGAGCCCCGGTAGTGGTCAGGGGCTTTCCCCCGCGCACACGGCGGCCAGCAGTTCGCGCGTGAAGCGGTCCAGGTCGTCCAGGCCGGCCGCCGTCAGCGCGCCGGGCGCGCCCGCCAGGAGGTGGGGGATCGCGCCGTGCAGGGCGAGGGTCAGGGCGCGGGCCGTCCGCGGTCCGGAGGGCAGGCCGGCCGCGCGCAGCAGATGGGCGTGGGCCGTGAAGTCCGAGGCGCCGATCGGGTCCAGCAGGGCCGCCAGCCAGGGCCGCCGCGTGGACTCGGTCTGGAGTTCCATGTAGGCGACCATCCGCGGACGCCCGGGCCCCGCCACGTTGCGGAGCAGCCCCGCGAGCAGGACCGCCAGCTCTTCGGCGTCGCCGGGCGGGGGTCCGGCGGTCAGGGCCAGGTACTGCTCCAGGCAGCGCTCGGCCACGGCACGCAACAGCGCGTCGCGGGTCGGGAAGTAGTTCTTGGCCGTGCCCGTCGGCACGTCGGCGGCGGCGTCGACGGCCCGGTGCGTGAGGCCGCGCCCGCCCGACTCGGCCAGTACGGCGACGGCCGCGTCCCGCAGCCGGTCCCGTCGGCCCTGGTTCCCCTGGTTCACCTTGTCAGCATAACCACAGCCGTGGTACCACAGATGTAGTACCACGGCTGTGGTGGTATTCGGGTACTCGCTGAGGGGAGACAGCATGAGCGCCAACCGCGGTACGGCCCTCGTCGTCGGCGCCGGAGTCGGCGGACTCGCCACCGCCATCGGACTGCGCAGGGCCGGCTGGGAGGTCGCCGTCCTGGAGCGGCGCGCGGCACTCGAACGCTACGGAACCGCCTTCGGCATCCACCCCGGCGCGCAGGCCGCCCTCGACCGCCTCGGCCTCGGCGACGCGCTGCGGGCCCGCGCGGTCCCGTACCGCGACGCGCGGATCCGGCGGCCCGACGGCACGGTCCTCGCCGCCCTTCCGCTCGAACGGATCGAGCGGAAGGCGGGCAGGCCCGAGCTCCTCATCGCCCGTCCGTACCTGATCGACGCCCTGGTCGCCGAGTTCGACCGGCTCGGCGGCGCGCGGATCGCCTACGGGCAGGCGCTCGCCGAACCGGTCGAGGTGCCGCCCGGCGTCGACCTGTTCGTCGGCGCGGACGGCATCAACAGCGCCGTCCGCACCGCGTACTTCGGCCGCGCCAGCGCTCCGCGCAGCATCGGAACGGTCGCCTGGATCGGCATCGCCGGATTCGAGACGGGCGTGTACGGCGAGACCTGGGGCGCGGGCCGCTTCTTCGGCATGACCCCCGTCGAGCCCGGCCGCACCAACTGGTACGCCGCCGTCCCCGAGGCCACCACCGCCGAGGAGCTGCGCGACGCCTTCGCCGGTTGGCACGATCCCGTCCCGCGCGTCCTCGCCGATACCGACCCCGCGACGTGGATCCGGTACGAGATGCGCCACCTGTACCCCGCGCTCCCCGCCTTCACCGCCGTCGGCCGGGTCGCCCTCGTCGGCGACGCCGCCCACGCCATGACGCCCAACCTCGGCCAGGGCGCCTGCACCGCCCTGCTCGACGCGGAGGCCCTGACCCGCGCGGTGGCCGGGCACGGACGGACGGGACTGGCGGGGGCGCTGCGCGCCTACGACGCCGAGCGGCGCCGCAGCGCGCAGCGCGTGGCCTTCGCCTCGCGGAACCTGCACCGGTTCGTGAGCGCCCGCCGCCCGGCCCTGCGCGACGCGTTCGTGGGCCTGCTCCCCGGCTGACCCCGAAAGCCCCGCTATCCGAGCCGCCGCGCCATCTCCTCCCCGGACACCTCCTCCAGGTGGGTCAGGAACACCCACAGGTGCCCGGACGGATCCCGCAGGATGGCGGTCCGGTCGCCGTGGAACCGGTCCGCCGGCTCCTGCACCAGCTCCGCGCCGGCCGCCACCGCGGTCCGGGCGAGCGCGTCCACGTCCGGTACGAACACGTGTAGCGCGACCGAGGTCCCGCCCAGGGCCGAAGGCGGGGAGAACGGGCCCTCGGAGGTGTCGCCGAGCATCATCACCGCCCCGCCGATCCGGATCTCGGCGTGCAGCACCCCGCCCCCGGGGGCGTCGAGCCGGAACTCCTCGACGGCGCCGAAGGCCCGGACGTAGAAATCGATCGCCGCGGCGGCGTCGGCCACCATGATGTGCGGCACCACAGCCGTGCGGTAGCGCGCGGGTACGCCGTTGCCTGCTGTCTCGACTGCCTGGTGAGTGGTCATGCCGGGACCGTAGGACCTCGAGTTTGGTTGAGGTCAAGCGCGGGCAGGCGCGCATCGCGGCACGTGGGCGAGAGGTGGTGGCGCCGGTGCGGAACGTGAGTACGCTGCTCAACATGACGGTGCACACCCCGGGCCCGCGCTGGACGGGCCGGGCCTCCAACCGCGTGCAGTGGCTGCTGGCGGCGGCCGGTGCGGCCTGTCTGGCGCTCGGCGCGGAACTGGCCGTCGACAACGCCTGGACCTCCGGCTACGTCCCCCTGCTCATGTCCGTGATCGGCTGCCTCGCCGCGGGACTGCTGATCCTCTTCGGGACCCTCGCCTTCGTACACGTCGCCGTCACCGTCGACGCCGAGGTCTTCGAAGTGCGCTGCGGCCACATGGGGCTGCCCCGCCGCAGGATCCGGCTCAGCGATGTGGCCTCGGCCGAGTTCGTCCCCCGGATCACCCCGCAGCAGTGGGGCGGCTGGGGCTACCGCTGGCGCCCGGAGAAGGGCACCGCGGTCATCGTCCGGCGCGGCGAAGGCGTGGAACTGAGACTCGGCGACGGAAAGCTGTTCACGGTCACCGTCGACGACGCGGAGAACGCCGTCCGGGTCATTCGCACCCACCTCCGTGCCCTCGCCCGATAGGTCCTTACCTGCGCTTTGACCGAGGGGACGTACACTCCGCCAAATGAGCAGCAGTGTCACCCGCACGGCCGGGAACGAGCCCGTGAAGCCCGCCGACCCGGCGGGCGCGGCCCCCGGCGCCCACGGCGGAATCCTCTCCCGGATGGGGCCGCGCACGTCCCTGTGGCTGGTGCGGGCCCCGCTCGCGGCGCTCGCCGGCGTGCTGCTCTACCTCAGCTTCCCGCCCCGCCCCCTGTGGTGGCTGGCCCCCCTCGCCCTCGCCCTGCTCGCCGGCTGCCTGCACGGCCGCCGCGCGCGGGCCGGCTTCGGCCTCGGCTTCCTCACCGGGCTCGGCTTCATGCTGCCGCTCCTCGTGTGGACCGGCTCGGAGGTCGGCCCGGTGCCCTGGCTGGCCCTCGCCGCCGTCGAGGCCCTCTTCGTCGGGGTCACCGGCCTCGGCGTCGCCCTCGTCGGCCGGCTCCCCGCCTGGCCGGTCTTCGCCGCGGCCGTCTGGGTCGCCGGCGAGGCCCTGCGGGCCCGGATCCCCTTCGGCGGCTTCCCCTGGGGCAAGCTCGCCTTCGGTCAGGCCGACGGGATCTTCACCCCGCTCGCCGCCCTCGGCGGCACCCCGCTGCTCTCCTTCGCCGTCGCCCTCTGCGGATTCGGTCTGTACGCGGCCCTGCGCGCGGCCCGCGAGCACCCCGGCCGCGCCACCGCCGCCGTCGCCGCGCTCAGCGTCGCCGCCCCCATCGGCGCCGGGCTCGCCGCCCGCCCGCTGGTCTCCGACTCCGCCGAGGACGGCAAGGTCGTCGCCGCCGTCATCCAGGGCAACGTCCCGCGCCTGGGCTTCGACTTCAACGCCCAGCGCCGCCAGGTCCTGGACAACCACGTCAACCGGACCATCGAGCTCGCCCAGGACGTCAAGGCCGGTCGCGTACCCAAGCCCGACTTCGTCGTCTGGCCGGAGAACTCCTCCGACCTCGACCCGTACACCGAGCCCGACGCCTACGCCGCCATCGAAAGCGCGGTCCAGGCGATCGGCGTGCCCGTCGCCATCGGCGCCGTCGTCGCCCCGGAGACCGGACCGCTGCGCAACACGATGATCCTGTGGGACCCGGTCAAGGGCCCCACGGACACCTACGACAAGCGCAAGATCCAGCCCTTCGGCGAGCGGATCCCGATGCGCTCCTTCGTCCGGCTCTTCAGCTCGGACGTGGACCGGGTGCGCCGGGACTTCGGCCCGGGCAAGGACCCCGGCGTCTTCGACATGGCCGGCAGCCGCGTCGGCATGGTCACCTGCTTCGAGGCCGCCTTCGACGACGCGGTCCGCTCCACCGTCCGCGACGGCGCCCAGGTGATCGCCGTACCGAGCAACAACGCCACGTTCGGCCGCACCCAGATGACGTACCAGCAGCTCGCCATGGACCGGATCCGCGCGGTCGAGCACAGCCGTGCCGTCCTCGTCCCCGTCACCAGCGGGGTCAGCGCGGTCATCCGCCCCGACGGCAAGATCGTCCGGCAGACGAAGATGTTCACGGCGGACGCCCTGGTAGAGGAGATCCCGCTGCGTTCCACCGAGACCCCCGCCACCCGGCTGGGGCCGCTCCCCGAGTACGTCCTCCTGCTGATCGCGGCGGGCGGTTTCGGCCTGGTCCTGACCCGCCGCATCCGCACGCGCCGCGCCGCCTGACGCCGGAACGACGCCCCCGGCCTCGTAGGGTCGGGGGATGACCACACCCGATTTCATCCGCGAGATCCGTGCCACCGCCGGGCACCGACTGCTCCTGCTGCCCGCCGTCACGGCGATCGTCTTCGACGACCGGGGCCGGGTCCTGCTCGGCCGGCGCTCCGACAACGGGCGCTGGTCCGTCGTCGGCGGGATCTGCGAGCCCGGTGAGCAGCCGGCCGAGACCGCCGTGCGCGAGGTCCACGAGGAGACGGCCGTGCGCTGCGTCCCCGAACGGGTGGTCCTCGTGCAGATGCTCGCTCCGATCACCTATCCCAACGGTGACGTCTGCCAGTTCCAGGACATCACCTTCCGCTGCCGCGCGACCGGCGGCGAGGCCCGGGCCAACGACCACGAATCCCTGGAGGTGGCCTGGTTCGCGGTGGACGAGCTGCCGCCGATGGAGCGGTTCTCCCTGTTCCGGATCGAGCAGGCCCTGCGTGACGAGCCCACGTGGTTCGAGCCGTTCGAGATGTCCGCGGAGGAACCGGAGGGCGAACTCCAACTGAACGCGGAGTGAGGCGTCCCTCGCCCCGCCCGACCCCGTGAGACGTCCGTGAGCGCGCTAGAGTTCCGCAGATCCGCCGCAAGATTCGGACAGTTGTACGTACCAGGGGGCGTTCCAGGGATGAGTGTGCGCAGTTCGGACGCAGGGCCGGAGCCGATACCGAGCGGCCGGACGCGTGCCGGAGCACCCGGCGGGACGCCGGCCGGGACGTCGTCCGGGTCGTCCGGGGCGCCCGCCGGACGGCTGGCGATCCTCGACGGCGTCCGGGTGCTCGCCGCGCTGGCCGTGCTCTTCTACCACTACGTCGCCCTCGCGAGCGCCTGGGGCGAGGCGACCGAAGGCGTCTTCCCGATCGCCCGCCACTTCGCCGTCTACGGCTGGCTCGGCGTCGAGATCTTCTTCCTCGTCAGCGGCTTCGTCATATGCATGAGCGCCTGGGGCCGCAGCGTGGGGGAGTTCGCGGTGTCCCGCGTCTCCAGGCTCTTCCCCGCCTACTGGGCGGCCGTCGCCCTCACCTCGCTCGTGCTCCTCGGCTGGCCCGAGGTGCGGAAGGCCGCGGGGTTCACCGACATCATGGTGAACCTGTCGATGGTCCAGGGCGGCCTCGGAGTCCCGCACGTCGACGACGCGTACTGGACCCTCTTCGTCGAGCTCAAGTTCTACGTACTGTTCGCGATCGTCGTCATGAGCGGTCTGACCTACCGCAACTGCGTGCTGTTCTGCGGGATCTGGACCCTGGCGGGCGTGGTCGCGCCCACCGCCGACAGCGGCCTGCTGTCCTTCTTCGCCGTCCCGTCCGCCTCCCCGTACTTCATCGCCGGGATCGCCTTCCACCTGATGCGCCGCTTCCGGCCGAACGCCGTCCTGTGGGCCCTCGTCGTGGCCCAGTTCCTCATCGCGCAGCACCACGTGAAGGCCCGGATGATCTCCAGCCTCGGCCGGGGCGTCACCGCGCACACACCGGAATGGCCCGCGCACGTGATCATCCTGCTCGGCTTCCTCGTGATGGCGGGCATGGCGCTCGGTGCCTTCGACCGCGTCCGCTGGGGCTGGCTCCCGCACGCGGGGGCGCTCACGTACCCGCTCTACCTGATCCACATGATGGCCGGGCTGACGCTCATCCATCACTTCCGCGACCGGGTGCCTCCCGTACCCCTCGTCCTCGGCGTGACCGCCGTCATGCTCGCGGTCGCCTGGGTCGTCCACCGGCTCGTGGAACGTCCGCTGGGACGCGTGCTGCGCAGCAGCCTGCGCCGCGGGATGCAGGACATCCGCTCCGGCACCCCGACCCCGTCCCGGCCCACGCTCGACTGCCTTCCCGCGCAGTCCTCCGCCCCCGAGGCCGAACGCGTCCCCGCCGTCCGCTAGGCCACCGGGTCCTCGACTTCCGCCAGCGCGCGTCCCATCCGGGCCACCGCTTCGCGCAGGATCGTCGGCGAGGTCGCGAAGTTGAGGCGTACGCATCCGGCGCCGCCCGTGCCGAAGACGTGCCCCGAGCTCAGGGCCACGCGGGCCCGGTCGAGGAACAGCCTCGCCGGTCCCGCGATGTCGGCGACCACGCCGGGGCCGTCGCGCGGCTCGTCGTCGTGGAGGCCCAGCGCCGTGCAGTCCAGCCAGGCCAGGTACGTGCCCTCGGGCGGGACGTGGCCGATGCCCGGCAGGTGCTCCTCGACCAGCGCGCCCAGCAGACCGCGGTTCGCGTCCAGCCCCGTGAGCAGCTCGTCGAGCCACTCCCCGCCGTCCCGGAACGCCGCCGTGTGCGCCAGGACCCCCAGATGGCTGGGGCCGTGGCCGACCTCCTCCGGCATCCGGCGCAGATCGTCCGCCGACTCCGGGCCCGCGACGGCCACGGCGGCCTTGAGGCCGGCCAGGTTCCAGGCCTTGGACGCGGACATGACGCAGAAGCCGTCCTCGGCGCCGGGCACGCTCAGGAACGGGGTGAACCGGGCCCCGGACAGCACCAGCGGGGCGTGGATCTCGTCGGAGACCACCCGCACGCCGTGCCGCCGGGCCAGCACGGCGACCGTTTCCAGCTCCGCACGCGTATGGACCACACCGGTCGGGTTGTGCGGGTTGCTCAGCAGGAGCGCCGCCCGGCGGCCCCCGCGCCGGGCGCGGACGAAGGCGTCCTCCAGCGCGCCGGGATCGATGCGCAGGTCCGGGCCGAGGGGCGCTTCGACCACCTCCCGGCCGTCGTGCGCGACGAAGGCGTAGAAGGGCGGGTACACGGGGGAGCAGACCACCACCGCGTCGCCGGGACCGGTGATCAGGCGCAGCAACTCGACGATGCCCAGCATGACGTCGGGGGTGATCGCGGTGTCCTCGATCCGGATGCCGTCCCAACCCCAGCGCTTCGCGGCGAAGGCCGCCAGGGCCTCGGCGTACGCGGTGCCGTGGGGATAGCCGGTGTCGCCCCGGTCGATCGCCCGGTGCAGGGCCTCGGCCACGGGAGGCGCGAGGGGCACGTCCATCTCGGCCACCCACAGCGGGAGGACGTCCGCGGGATGGGTGCGCCACTTCATGCTGGTGCGCCGGCGCAGTTGCTCCAGGGACAGCCGGACCAGCGGATCGGTCCGGCCGTCGTCCTCGGAAACGGAGGGCCTCGGGTTCCTCGGCTGGCTCATGCCCACAGACTGCCCGCTGCGGCGCCCCGCGCAACCGGTACCGCGTCAGCGCGACAGGTACCGCGTCAGCCGGCGTCGGCCGCCTCCCGGTACAGCTCGACGGCCTGGTCCCCCATGACCGCGCTGTAGGAGATCTCCGGTACCGATCCGCCGCCCTCGTACCCGCCGAGCACCCCGGCCAGCGCGCCGTCCACCAGCCACGGGCTGCCGCTGGTGCCACCGGTGAGGTCCGGGCAGCCGATCCGGCGCTGGGTCTGCGAGAGAAGCGCGGTGGTGTTCGCGCACCGCAGCGGGGTCTCCTGGGTGCGCGGGTAGCCGATCACCGTCACCGTGGCGTCGTCCGGCTGTTCCGCGGCGACCGGGAAGCCGCCCACCCGGTCCTCGACCGCCCCGCCCGGCCCCCCGTCCGCGGGGGCGACCGTCGCGAACGCGATGTCCGCGTCCGGGTCCTGGCCGGTCTTCCAGCCCTCGGCGACGTAGACGCCGGTGATCCGCCACAGCCCGTACGGGGCCTTGCCTTCGCGGTAGCCCGGCGCGAAGAAGGTGGAGTCCGGGTCGCCCACGCAGTGCGCGGCGGTGGCGATCACGTCGTGGTCGTCGCTCCGCACCACGGCCGCGGTGCAGAAGTGCCCGCCGTCGAGTCCGCCCGTGAAGAGGGCGCCCACCCGGTCCGCCGCTGCGTCGGGCAGGGCCTCGGCGGTGACGCCGAGCGGTGCGCCGGCCACGGCGTCGGGCACGTCGACGCCGATCAGTGCGGCCATGGCCGCCAGGGCGAGCAGGATCCGGGACGCCCGCCGCGCACGGGTGCGCCGGGCCGGTCGGTGGAGCGTTCGGTGGATCATGCCCCCACCCTGCCTGCCCGACCTTTGCCCGGAGCCCGGTATTCCGTATGAATACGCTGTGAATCCCGTGGACCCCCGGTGAAATCCGGACCGTAGGAAACGCCAGGCGGGAAGCAGGACCCGGAAGGGAGGGCTAGGGCCTGTCTTTTGGATCAGGCCGGATCAGGGAGCGGGGCCTGGCACGCACGCTCGCCGCGTTGTCGTCGGTCGCCAACGCTCCGCGTTGACTCCCTCCTCCGCCTTGCGATCGCACGCACCAGGCCCCGCTCCCTGATCCGGCCTGATCCAAAAGACAGGCCCTAGGAGCGCCGCTCGTACACCGTCACCCGGCGGCCGCGCAGCTGGCGGTCCTCCACCGCCGTGAAGTGCTCCCGCAGGACGGCGGCCTTCGTCTTGTCCCGTTCCGCCGACGGGGCCTTCGCGACCTTCGCCGAGTCCGTCACCAGGAGCACGCGCCGCCGGGTGAGCATCGCCGCCCTGATCCGCGCCGGGTCGGACTCCTCGCCCTTGAGGGTGGCCGAGGCCACCGGGGTCCGCGCGAGCGCGATGTCGTCCAGGCCCGTGAAGTCGCCGGGGGAGACCAGCGCCGTGTCACGTCGAGCGGCGGGTACGAAGAGCACCGCGTCCCCGTCCTCCTTCAGCCGGGCCACCTCGCCCGCCACCGCCAGCACGTCGTCCACCCGGCTCGCCGGGGCCCGCTTGCCCAGCTCCACCGGCAGCAGGGCCAGCACCGCGACCCCGATCACCCCCGGCACCAGCAGGGCCGACGTCCTCGGGAAGTGTGGAGCGCAGGCCCGTACCGCGGCCCCCAGGGCGGCCCCGATCAGCAGGGCCAGGCCCACCATGCCGAACAGCACGTACCGGTCGAGAAACAGCGGCTGGACCAGCGACAGCCCGATCAGCCCGAGCTGCGGCACCGCCAGCAGCGGCAGCCCGACCGCGGCCGCCGACACTCGGGACCGGTCCGGCCGGTCCGCCCACGCCCCGAGGGCGCCGATCGCCAGCAGGATCCCCGGACCGATCAGCATGTGCCAGGTCAGCGGCGGTATCCACGACACCTGGTCGGACTGGGTCCGGCTGAACAGGACCAGCGGCAGCGCCCCCGCCACCGCACCCGTGCCGTACGCCGCCCAGCGCAGCCACACACCGCGCCCGGCCCGCACCCACCACAGGGTCACCGCGTGCGCGGGCAGGATCAGCAGCGACAGCCAGTTCAGCAGGGCGCACACCAGCACCGTGATCCCGTACGCCGTCCAGCGCGGCCACGCCCTGCGCCCCGGGCCGCCGTCCAGGAGCGACACCAGCAGCAGCGTCGACACCGCGGCCCCCGCCGCGACCAGCGCGTACGGCCTGCCCTCCTGGAGGTAGAACTGGACCGCCGGCAGCAGCCCGAGCGCCAGTCCGCCGCCGAGCCCCGCCCAGAAACCGGCGAGCCGCCGCCCGATCAGCGCCACGCAGGACGCGGCGGCCGCGACGGCCAGCACCGAGGGCAGCCGCAGGGTGGTCGTACTCGCGCCGAAGACCTCGAAGAGGCCGTGCATGAGGAAGTAGTACAGCCCGTGGACGGCGTCCACGTTCGCGAGCATCTCCGCGATCCGGCCCGCCGGGCGCCCCGCGACCTGCCAGGTCGCCGCCTCGTCCCGCCACACGCTGTCCTGCCGTGACAGCCCCCACAGACCCAACGCCAGGGTCCAGAGGAAGGGAGCGATCCATATGAGCGGCCCACGTCGGGCCGCGGTTATGTGGCAAAGCATGAAGGCGCTGGAATCCTCGGTCTGGCGTTCGGGCGGAAAGCACCAGTCTATGGACGACACGGACGGTTTCCGGACCGCCTGTTGTGCACGGAGGTGCGTGATCGGCCGGCCCCCTGGCCCCTAGCCTCGCCGCAGGAGCACGAACGAGGGGCGGTACCCGGTGAACTGGCTCATCCACGACTACCGCGAGAGCGATCTCGCAGCGGTGGTCCACCTGATCGACACCACGGCGGAACTCGGCCAGGAATCCGTCTTCTCGCTCGCCGAGTGCATCAGCGCCCTCACGGACCGGCAGCCCTGCGTGGTCGCCGTCCACCAGGGCGTCCCGATCGGCGCGGCCCTCGCCTGCGTCACCGGCGAGCGGGCGTGGGTCATGCGCATCGCGATCGCCTCCGGCTGGCGCGGCCGGGGCCTGGCCAGCGCCCTGCTCGTGGAGCTGGAACGGCGCCTCATCGCCGCCCGCGTCGGCCGCATCGCCTACGTCCTGCCCGAGGAGGACCTCCTCGGCGAGGGACTGCTGAACGCCGGGTACACCCGGCAGCCGGCGGTCGCCTACTTCGAGAAGACCGAGCCGCTGCACGGACCGGCGGCAGGCCTCCTCGACGACCTCGGCGGCCGTTTCCTCCCCAACGACCTGTGGACCAAGGTCGCCGGGATGGAGAAGGAGAAGGACCTCATCGAGCGGCGCGTGGTGCTGCCGCTGGCCGAGCCCGAGCGGGCCGCCGCCCACGGAGTGCGGCCGCCGCGCGCCATCACCCTCTTCGGCCCGCCCGGCACCGGCAAGACCACCTTCGCCCGCGCCATCGCCTCCCGGCTCGGCTGGCCCTTCGTGGAACTGCTGCCCTCCCGGCTCGCCGACGGCGGCAACCTGGCCACCGCGCTGCGCGACGCCTTCGCCCGGATCTCCGAACTGGAGCGGGTGCTCGTCTTCATCGACGAGGTCGAGGAGATCGCCCCCGTGCGCAGCGAGCCCGCACAGCCCGGCGGGATGCACGGCGTCACCAACGAACTGCTCAAGCTGATACCCGGCTTCCGCGAGGGCGACGAGCGCCTGCTGGTGTGCGCCACCAACTCCATCCGCTCCCTCGACCCGGCCTTCCTGCGGCCGGGACGCTTCGACTACCTGATCCCGATCGGCACCCCGGACGCCGGGGCCCGCGCCGCGATCTGGTCGCGGTACACGGCCGGGCGCGCGGACGTCGACGTCACGGCACTGGTCGAGGCGACAGAGCTGTTCACGCCGGCCGACATCGAGCACGCGGCGCGCATCGCCGCCCAGGTGTCCTTCGAGCGGGACCTGGAGGCGGTGGGCGCGCGGGGCGCGGCGGCCTCGCAGCTCGGCGCGACCACGGCGGACTACCTGGAGGCGGTCGCGCAGTGCCGGCCGACGGTGACCCCGGCCATGACGGGCGAGTTCGAGGCCGACATCACGGCCCACGCCCGCTTCTGAACTCCGTCCCCCGGTTGCGGCGGGGGACGGGTGCGCAAGTGGCCCGCGGTCGCTCCCCAAAGCGACCGCGGGCCTCCCGCGCGGACTTGGCATCCATGCGGGACGGCCACGCTCCGGTTGGGGTGTTCGCCGGCTGGAACGTGACGCGCATCGGTGCCGGAGGGCGTCCTGCACGCCCTCGTCAACACATCCGAGTCTGCCGGTGGGAGCCCGTCGCGGGCTTCGGCCGGACGGCCACGACCGCCTCGGCCGAAAGACCGAACGCGTACCCGAGTCGACCTCGACGGCGGTCTCGCCGTCATCCGTCCGCCTATGGGCGGCAGTCGTACGTGAACTCCACGGCCGCCGTGCGCCGCTCGGGCGTCAGCAGGTGCAGCTCGGCCCTGGCCGGGTAGCTGCCCCGGCCCCGGAAGGTCCACAGCAGGTGCAACCGGGTCTCCCGTTGCCCACTGGGCACCCGTTCGGTCAGCTGCTCGGACTGCGTGCCGTCGCTCCGCACCCAGCGGTAGGCGAGGGTGCCCGGGCGGCCGTCGGTGCCGACGACGGCGACCACGTCGGCCGCCGAGTCGCAGGCCGGGCCCTTGGAATCGGTGGTCACGGCAAGGCTCCGGACTTCCAGGGCGGGCCCGAACCGCTGCCAGCCGAGGTACGCGAGGACCGCGAGCAGCACCACGGCCGCGAGGGCGTACCGCCGCAGGCCCGCGCCCCGGCGGCGCTGCGGAGGCGCGGTCGGAACGGTCACCGGGAACGGCGCGGGCATGGCCGCGGTGACCCCCGGCCCGAAGCGGAGCACGGAGCCCTCGACCCGGTCGGGCGCGACCGTACCGGGCCCATCGGGGCCGGCGAACCAGTGGCTGCCGAGGACGGTGGCGCTGTACTCCTCGTCGCCGCTGCCCGAACCGTCACTGGTGAGCTTCCGGGTGACGTCGTTCATGCGGGAACGCACCTCCGCTTGGCCTGGATGCTGTACGTGTCCGGACCGGATCCGGCCGCCGGCGTGGTGGTGACCCGGACGCCCCAGTAGCAGCCCGCGCCGGTGAAGGTGTGCGCCATCGAGGGCTGGTCCGAACCGACGGCGTACTGGTACACGCTGGTGCCGTCGGGCCTCGCGAACGGGTCGCCGGCGTCTCCGGTGAACCACTCGAAGGTGACCTTCACGTTCCCGGTCCCCGAGGCCTTCAGGAGCACCGCGGCCCGACCTTGGTCCAGCGCCGTCTGCGTGAGGGTCACCCGGGCCACGTACACCTCGACGGGCGGAGTCGGCGGCGCCGTCGTGGGTTTGGGGGTCGTCGGTTTCGGCGTGGGGCTCGGGTCAGGGCTGTACGACGGCGACGGCGACGCGGACGGCGACGCGCTCGGCGAGGCGGAGGGACTCGCCGAGGCCGACGGAGACGGCGACGGGGTCGCGGAAGGGGACGCGGACGCGGACGTGCTCGGGCCGGCCGTCGGCGAGCCCTGGCCGGGCGGGGCCGCGCTCGTCGTCGCGAACGCGCTGAGCGCCGCGGCCCCGCCCGGGGAGGCGCCGAGCGCGTCCGTCGTCAGGAGGAGAGCCGCTCCCAGCACCAGCGCCACCCCGGCCGCCAACAGGCCGCGTCGGCCCGGGGCCCAGCTCGAACCGGTGCGCAGGGTGGTCGTCGCCACCGCCGTCGTACCCGCCGCGGACGCGGCCGCCGAGGGGAACAACAGCGGCAGCAGGGCGGCCAGCGCCGCCAGTTTGCGCTGCCCGCGCTCCTCCCATTCGGGGCCGTACGCGGCGAGCGCCACGTCCTCCAGCTCCGCCACGAACGCCTCGGCGTTCTCCGGCCGCTGCTCGGGCCGCTTGGCCAGACCGCGCCGGATCAGCGGCCGTACGGGCTCGGGGGCCTCGGTCTCGGGGACCGGGGCCTCTATGTGCTGGACGGCGAGCTCCGCGAAGTTGTTCCCGTCGTAGGGCTTGCGGCCGGTGAGGCACTCGAAGAAGGTCGCCGTCGCCGCGTACACGTCGGCGGCGGGGGAGGCGGGGCGGCCCTGCCACTGCTCGGGCGCCATGTAGGCGGGGGTGCCGGCCACACCGGGCGTCGCGCCGCGGTCGGCGGCGATGCCGAAATCCACCAGCTTCGAGGAGCCGTCCGCCGCGACCAGCACGTTCTCCGGCTTGTAGTCCCGGTGGACGACACCCGCCCGGTGCGCCGCCGCCAGCCCCAGCAGGGAGCCCTTCAGCACCACCAGGGCGGCCTCGGCGTCCGTCCGCCCCGACTGCTTCAGCAGTGCGCGCAGCGAGATCCCGTCGACCAGTTCCATCACGATGGCGGCGCCGCCGGGCGCCTCCGCGTATTCGACGTATTCGTACAGCCGCACCACGTGCGGGGAGCGCAGGTTCCCTAGGAGGCGCGCCTCGGCCCGGAACTCCCCGACGAAGGCCGGGTCCTCGCGCATCCGGTCACTGAGGTACTTCACCGCGACGGCCGTGCCCGTGCCGTCGTGGACGGCCAGCACCACGCGGCCGCTGCCGCCCGAACCCAGTTCCCGGACCTCCGAATAGCCGGGGACCGTCCACGTGTCCGTCATTGCCTGAGCCCCCCCCCGCATCCCGGGTCGTCGAGGTGGGGGGGGGGGCGCCCGGCCCCCCCCCCCCCCCCACCCCCCCCCCCGCCCGGCCCCCCCCGGGGCCGGGGGGGGAGGGCGCCGGCGGCCCCCCGCCCATAAAGGGGTGCCGGCCGTGCGCCCCCGCCGGGGGGGGCCCCCCCCCGGGCCCCCCCGGGCCCCCCCCCCCCCCCCCCCCCGGGGGGGGGGGGGGGGGCCGGGCGCCCCCCCCCCCACCCCCCAGGACACTTTTCCGCCACGGCCGGTTCCCAACCGGGCCGGGCGTCTCAGGCAGCGGCCGACACCGCGCCGATCATGGCGTGCAGACGGTCCGCCGCCGCGTGTCCGAAGGCCGGGTCGTTGATGTGCGTGTCGTAGTCGTGGAGCCGGGCGGCGCTGCCCCGCAAGCCGTCGCGCAGCGCCGAGAACAGGGCCCGGTCCGCGGCCGGGTCGTGGTACGGCCCGCCCGGTGCGCCGAGCGTGGACAGCCCCCGGAGCGGGACGCACACCTCCGTGGGGCCGGTGGCCGTACGCAGCTTCGCGGCGACCCGGCGGCCGAGTTCGGCGCATTCGGCCTCGGTCGTACGGATCACGGTGATGGACGGGTTGTGGACCCGGACCCTGCGGTACCGGACCCGCTCGGGCAGGGTCTCCACCGGCCCGAACTTGACCATGTCCAGCGCCCCGAGGCTCACCACCTGCGGAATCCCGGCCCGTCCGGCCGCGCTCAGCCGGTCGGGACCCGCGGTGAGGATGCCCCCGCACAGGTCGTCGGCGAGCTCGCTGAGCGTCAGGTCGAGGACGCCCGCGAAGACGCCCTGGCCGGCCAGGGTCTCCAGGGTGCGGCCGCCCGTGCCGCTGACGTGGAAGACCAGTACCTCGTAGCCGAGTTCCGTCAGCCGCTCCCGGGCCGCGTCCACGCCGGGCGTCGTCACCCCCGCCATGCTCGCCGCGATCAGCGGCCGCGAGCCCGTGCCCAGCCGCGCCGGGCGGCGCAGTTCCAGGGAGGCGCGGGCGAAGCCCCTGGCCATCCCGGCGGCGGCCTCCGCCGCGTTGGCCAGGACCGGCGCGGAGATGCTGTTGATCCCCGCGATGTCCACGACGCTGTACATCATCGTGATGTCCGAGGAGCCGACGTACGGGGACACGTCCCCGGACGCCATGGACGAGACCATCAGTTTCGGTACGCCGAGCGGCAGCGCGCGCATCGCCCGGGTGGCGATGGACGTGCCGCCGCTGCCGCCGATCGCGAGCACCGCGTGCAGCCGGCCTTCGGCGTGCAGGCGCAGCACGGTCGCTTCCGCGCCCCGGGCCATCGTGGTGACGGCCGCGCCCCGGTCGGCGGCCGTGCGCAGCTCGGACAGTTCGGCTCCCGCCGCCCGGGCCACCGCTTCTCTGGGGACGTCCGCGGGCACGCGGGGTTCGCCCATGATCCCCGTATCGACCAGTACCACCTCGACGCCGGCGCGCAGCAGCCTCTCGCGCAGCCAGCCGTACTCGACACCCTTGGTGTCCAGGGTTCCCACCAGCACGACGTTCGTCATATGTGCAATGTCCACGCAGGTGGGGTTTGGTGGCAAGTAAAGGTCGGGTCAACGTCCTATCAATCCTCCAAAAGGGTCAATAGCCGTTCGAGAAAAGGAACTTGAGCGGGGATCAGTTTCGACTGCGCCGTCGATGGAGCGAACCAGGCGACCCGGTCCAGCTCGGGGAACTGCCGCACGGTTCCGGAATGCGGGGGCCACTCCAGGGAGAACGTGCCCGGCACCATCAGCGCGGGGTCGAGGTCCGCCTCCACCGCCCAGATGGTGACCAGCTTGCCGCTGCCCAGGCGTACGTCGCCGAGCGGCAGGTACTCGCCCTCCGGAGGGGGCATCCCGAGCTCCTCGGTGAACTCCCGGCGGGCCGCGTTCCGCGGTGTCTCGTCCGCTTCGTACTCGCCCTTGGGGATGGCCCAGCCCCCGGCGTCCCGTCCGGACCACAGGGGGCCGCCCATGTGGCCGAGGAGGACCTCGATCCCGTGGTCGGGCGGGGGGTCCGCCGCCCCGCCCGTGCGCCCCGTGTGCCCCGCCTGCCCCGTGCGCCGGAAGAGGAGCAGACCGGCACTGCGTTTCCCATGGCTCATGGGCACATGTATGCCCCGCCGGACGCGGACTCAGTGGTCGTGCGGGCCCTGACGGTGGACCGGCCCGTGCGCGTCCGCGCAATGGGAGTCCGCGGGATCCTCGCCCGGGCGCCCGACCGTGAGCAGCGAGTCCTGCACGTGGTCCACCTGGAGCGTGGTGTGCGTGATCCCGTACTCCTTGGCCAGCAGCCCCTCCAGGTCCCGGCGCACCGCGTGGCAGTCACCGCCCGGCTCCACGAGCACGTGTGCGGAGAGCGCCGCCTGACCGGAGGTGATGGTCCAGATGTGCAGGTCGTGCACCTCGGTGACCGGCGGTCGACCGACGAGCCGGTCGCCGACCGCGTCCGGGTCCACGTGGGCCGGTGCGGCTTCCAGCAGGATCCGGCCGGACTCGCGGATCAGCCCGTAGCCCGCCTTGACCATCAGCACCACCACCACGAGCGTGGCGATGGCGTCGGCCTGCCGGAAGCCGGTGGTCAGGACGATCAGACCGGCCACGGCGGTGCCGATGAAGGCGAACAGGTCGTTGAGGATGTGCTGGAAGGCGCCCTCGACGGCGAGGGACGAACGGTTCGCCCGGGAGATGCACCAGGCCGCCACCACGTTGACGACGATGCCCGCGAGCGCGGTCACCAGGACCAGGCCGCCCTCCACCGGCGGCGGATCCATCAGCCGCCGTACCGCCTCGTACGCCAGCCACGCCCCCAGCAGGAGCAAGGTCAGGCCGTTGGCCTGGGCGGAGAGTATCTCCGCGCGCTTGAGCCCGTACGTGAACCCGCCGCGGGCGGGCCGGGCGGCCAGCCGCATCGCGATGAGCGCGAGCACGATCGAGACGGCGTCCGTCAGCATGTGGGCCGCGTCGGAGATAAGGGCCAGCGACTGGGCCACGATGCCGATGACCACCTCGGCGGCCATGAACGTGGTGATCAGGCCGAGCGCGATGCCCAGCCAGCGGCGGTCGGCGTCGGCGGACACGCCGTGGCTGTGGCCGCCGGGTCCGTGCCCGTGGTCGTGCCCGTGGCCGTCGTCGGGCCGCGCCGCCCCGTCGTGCGCGTGCCCGGCCTCGTCGTGAGCGTGATCGCTCCCGTGCCGGTGGTCGTGAGCCTGGTCGAGCCCAGACATGGGGTCCCCCGTCTCCATCGCACACCCGTGTGTTCGGGTCCGTCGCTCGAAGTGAACCGCACCCGGACGAGATGGGCAAAGGCTGCAACGGGGACCGTTGTCATTACCCATAAGAGGCCTCTGACCTGCGGCGATGTCACGCCGCTGCCGTGCTGGTCGGATCGTGGGAAAATCTGCTCATGGTCCAGCGTCCCGGTGTGCCGACCGCGCCCGAGCTCGTCCTGGAAACCGACCTCGGCTCCACACGGATGAGCCCGGGCCGGAGCTATCACGTAGGCCGCGACCCCCTCTGCGAGATCTGCCTCGACGACGCCCGCGTCTCCTGGCACCACGCGATCCTGCGCCCCGACGGGGACCACTGGACGATCGAGGACGAGGGCAGCACCAACGGCACGTGGGTCGACGGCCACCGCGTCCAGGAGTGGAGCGTCGGGGTCGGCACCGAGCTCCGCTTCGGCAGCGTCGAGGACGGCCCCCGCGCCGTCGTCCTCGGCCGGACCCCCACGGCCGCGGGAGCCGCCCGGCCGTCGAGCGTCTCCCACCCCGGCATGACCGCCACCTTCCGGCAGCCGACCACCGTGCGCCCGCTGGCCCCCAGTACGGTCGTGCGCATCGGCCGCGCCCCCGACAGCGACTTCGTCATCGACGACCTCGTCGTCTCCCGCCGGCACGCCGAACTGCGCTCCCTCGCCGACGGCACGTACGAGATCGCAGACCTCGGCAGCCACAACGGCACCTACCTCAACGGAGCCCGCATCGACGGGCCCGCCCGGCTCTCCGAAGGCGACATCGTCGGCATCGGCCACTCCGCCTTCTGCCTCGTCGGCGACCAGCTCCAGGAGTACGTCGACACCGGCGAGGTCTCCCTCGACGTCGAGGGCCTCACCGTCACCGTCGACCAGGGCCGCAAGACCCTCATGGACGGCGTCTCCTTCCCCGTCGGCGCCAAGTGCCTGCTGGCCGTCGTCGGCCCCAGCGGCGCCGGCAAGTCCACCCTGCTCGGAGCGCTGACGGGCCTGCGCCCCGCCGACAGCGGCACCGTCCTCTACGACGGCCGCGACCTCTACCGCGACTACGCGGAACTGCGCAGCCGCATCGGCCTCGTGCCCCAGGACGACATCCTGCACGCCCAGCTCACCGTCCGCCGCGCCCTCGTGTACGCCGCCGAACTGCGTTTCCCGCAGGACACCGCCAAGGCCGAACGCGAGGCACGGGTGGACGAGGTGATCCGCGAACTCGGCCTCGTCCAGCGGGTCGACCAGCCGATCCACAGCCTCTCCGGCGGCCAGCGCAAACGCGTCTCCGTCGCCCTGGAACTGCTGACGAAGCCCTCCCTGCTCTTCCTCGACGAACCCACCTCCGGCCTCGACCCGGGCATGGACCGCTCGGTGATGCACATGCTGCGCGGCCTCGCCGACGACGGCCGTACCGTCATCGTGGTCACCCACAGCGTGCTCAGCCTCGACGTCTGCGACCGGTTGCTGTTCCTCGCGCCGGGCGGTCGCGTCGCCTATTTCGGCCCGCCCCAGGAGGCCCTTTCCTTCTTCGGCTTCGACGAGTGGCCGGAGGCGTTCGAGGCGTTCGAGACCCAGCAGGACCGCGACTGGGCGGGCGCCTACCGCGCCTCACCCGAACACCGCCGCTACGTCGACGTCACCGCCCACCAGTCCCGGCCGGCCGCCGGGGCCGCAGAGCCCTTGCGCGCCGCGCCCCTGCCGCCGCCGAAGGCGCAGAGCTGGGGCTCCCAGCTGTCCACCCTGATCCGCAGGTACGCCGCCGTGCTCGGCGCCGACCGCACCTTCCTCATCATCATGGTCGCGCTGCCGTTCATGATGGGGGCCATGGCCCGCGCACTCGCCGGGAGCACCCTCACCGCGGAGACGGCGCTCAACGCCCTGCTCATCCTGACCATCGGCGGAGTGCTCACCGGCGCCGCCAACGCCGTCCGCGAACTCGTCAAGGAACGCGTGATCTACCAGCGCGAACGCGCCGTGGGACTCTCCCGCTCCGCCTACCTGATGTCCAAGGTGGTGGTGCTCGGCACGATCACCGTCGCCCAGGCCGTCGTACTGACCCTCGTGGCCCTCGGCGGAGTGAAACTCAACGCCCCGCACGGCAGGGGCGTCATCATGCCACCGCTGATCGAGATCACCCTCGCCGTCGCCCTGCTGTCCTTCACCGCGATGATGCTCGGACTGCTGATCTCCGCCCTGGTCCGCAAGGAGGAGGTCACCATGCCGCTGCTGGTCCTCCTCGCCATCGTCCAGGTCGTCTTCTGCGGCACCCTGCTGAAGCTCTACGACGTCGCCGTCCTCGAACAGGTGGCCTGGTTCGCGCCGGCGCGGTGGGCGATGGGCGCGATGGGCGGGACCATCGACGTCGGCGCGATCGTCCCCGGCCGACTCACACAGGACCCGATCTTCGAACACAGGACCAGCGTGTGGCTGGTGAGCATCGCCATGCTGCCGGTCCTGTCCGTGCTCTTCGGACTGCTGGTGTCCCGGCTGCTGCGCAGGCACGAGCCGGCCGTCATGCGGAAGCAGCCGAAGCGATGACCTTCCCCGACGCGGTCGCGGACTTCAACCCGACCCACGTCGTCCCCCAGGAGGGGATGCCGGCCTGGGAGTACCCCGACGCGACCCGGCCCACCGTCCCCCTCGACCCCTTCCTGCCCGTGCAGCTGCTGTCCCGCAGCGGGGACTGGGGCGAGGTCCTCTGCGCCAACGGCTGGTCCGCCTGGGTGGACGGCCGGCTCCTGATCGCCGTACCGCAACCGCCGCCCACCGTCGGCGGGAGCCCACCCGCCCGCGGTGAGGACCCCAGGCCCCGGCTCGCCCGGAGCACCCAGACCGTGGAGCGCTACCGGCGGGCCGTCGAGGAGCTCGCCTCGGGGCGTATCGACGCCGAGGCCTTCCGGCGCTCGGTACGGGGCCTGCGCGCCGGAATCGTGCTCGACGGGGAGTCGGTCTGGCTCTACGACGAGGCGACCGGACGATGGCTCTACGGGGACGGCACCCACCTGAGCACCTACGCCGTGGCCGCGGGACCGGGCGCCTCGCCCGACGCGGAGACCGACGCGCTCGGCGTCCAGCTC
Organism: Streptomyces sp. NPDC002467; assembly: GCF_042889825.1. NCBI lineage: Bacteria > Bacillati > Actinomycetota > Actinomycetes > Kitasatosporales > Streptomycetaceae > Streptomyces > Streptomyces sp. NPDC002467. The sequence goes on from NZ_JBIARJ010000006.1 coordinate 176,247, forward strand.
GACGTACTGCCCGACGGCGCCGACGAGCCGCCCGCCGGACCGGTGGGGCACGCCCCGACCCAGATCGTCAAAGACCCCGGGACCAAGTGATGGGCGAGTCGCCCGGCAAGGAACCGGCCCCCGGCCGCCCTTCCGACCTGCGGGGGAAGCAGATCGCCGGATACCTGGTGGAGAGCGAGATCGGGCGCGGCGGCATGGCGGTCGTCTACCGCGCCCGGGACCTGCGGCTCGACCGGACGGTGGCGCTCAAGCTGCTGGCCCCGCAGCTGGCGCACGACGACACCTTCCGGCAGCGGTTCGTCCACGAGTCGAAGGTGGCCGCGGCCATCGACCACCCGCACATCGTCCCCGTGTTCGAGGCAGGGGAGACGGAAGGGCTGCTGTACATCGCCATGCGCTTCGTGGCCGGTCAGGACCTGCGGGCGATGCTCGACCGGACCGGTCCGCTGCCGGTGGGGACGGCCGCCCGGATCACCGGGCAGGTCGCCTCGGCACTCGACGCGGCGCACGACCACGGCCTCGTCCACCGGGACGTGAAGCCCGCCAACATCCTCGTCGCGGCGGGCACGGACAGCGAGCACCCGGAACACGTGTACCTGACCGACTTCGGCCTGACGAAGAAGTCGCTGTCGCTGACCGGGTTCACGACGGCCGGGCAGTTCGTCGGAACCCTGGACTACGTGGCGCCGGAACAGATCTGGGGGAAGCCCGTGGACGGCCGGTGCGACGTCTACAGCCTCGGCTGCGTCGTCTACGAGACCCTCGCCGGCGCGCCGCCCTTCCGGCGCGACGACGACATGGCGCTGCTCTGGGCCCACCAGTACGATCCGCCGCCCCCGCTCGGCTCCCTCCGGCCGGGCCTGCCCGCCGCGGTGGACGAGGTGCTGGCGAAGGCCCTCGCGAAGTCGCCGGAGGACCGCTGGGACACCTGCCTGGAGTTCATCGGCGCCCTGCGCCGTACGGACCCCGGGCCGGGGGAGCGGCCGGAGGGCGGGCCGAAGGCCCCTGCGCCCCCGCCGACGCCGCCGCGCTGGGCCCTACCGGTCTTCCGTGGGGACACCTGACCTGCGCTTGACCTGCCCTGGCGTGCTCCGGCCTGCCCCGAAGGGGAGCCCTGAAGGGAGACCTGTCACCCCTTCGGTTCCTCCACCCTGCCGCGGCGGTGCAGGGGGCGGGCCAGCAGGGCGCCCAAGAACCCGGCCACCGCGCCCCACAGGAGCGCGAGGCCGACGGTCCGCCCCAGGACCGCGGCGAACTCGACGGTGCCGCCCAGGCCGTCCACGTCGCCGATGCCCAGGAGGGACAGCCCGAACCGGGCCTGGACCCCGGCCAGCAGACAGACGGTGAGCGTCCCGAGGGCCAGGGCCACGCCCAGGTGGAGCGCGTGCTGCCAGGGGCGCACGTGCGCGGGGGAGCGCACGGCGGTCAGCACGCCCGTGCCCAGCAGCAGGACGGCGGCGACGACCACCAGCCACCACGCCCGCGCGTCCCGTTCCGCGAGGGAGGCGACGTCGATCGTGGACAGGTCGGGGCCGCGCAGGGCCTGGTCCAGCAGCTGCGGCATCGGCAGCCCGAAGGGCCCCTCGACCTTGCCCTCCCAGGCGCCGCCGAAGCCCAGGGTCAGCGCGGGCCAGACCAGGTTGGGCAGCCCGAGCAGCAGCACGGCGAGGGTCTGCGCGGCATGGCCCTGCGTGGCGGCCACGACCAGCCCGACGAGGATGCCGAGGACCACGTACGCGAGGAGCAGTACGACGGTGGCGAAGGCGGCCGGGCGCAGTGCCGTGTGGAAGCGCACCAGCCGGGCCGGCAGCGGAGCGCGCCGCGAGACGAGCAGCGAGACGAGCAACAGCCCCAGGATCCAGAGCAGTCCGAACAGCAGCGTCGGGCCCAGGGCGCCCTCGAAGCCCACCTTCGGCGCGGAGTCGAGGAGTTCACCGATCTGGCCGAGGGGGTTGTCCCCAGTGGAGATGGCGAACGTCTGGCGGGCGAGCAGGGTCGCGCCCATGAGTACGAGGAGCCAGATCACCACCAACGGGACGGCCCGGCTCAGGAGTTCGCGGGGCCGCGCCACCGCCCGGTTGTGCAGGGGGCGCAGGAAGAGCCAGCCGGCGGTGAGGGCGCCGGCGAGGCTCACCGAGAGCGGCAGCAGGGACAGGCTCGCCTCGGCGCCCCCGAGGACGCCCGCGCCGCCCGTCACCTCGACGGACCCGCCGGCCGCCATCACCACCACGGCGGCGACGACCCGGGGGAACGCGCCGCCCGGCAGATCGACGGCGTCGGCACAGGCCAGCCCGGCCGCGGCGACGGCGGCCATCACGGCGAAGGCCGCCACGACCGCGACCAAGGCGTCGCGCACCGCCCCCATGGAGCCCCCCGGCGATGGTGATCGCGTCGTATGGCTCACCCAGCCACCGTAGGCAGGCTCGGCTTGCGGGCACCACCTGAACGGCGCACACAATGGTCCGGCAGGGAACTCCTCCTCCTGGGAAGAAGAGCCCGTGACCACGCAACCTTCCGGCAGCCAGCCGCCGTCACCAGACCGCCCCTCGGTGCCGCCCTCCGGCCGCCCCACGGGGCCCCCCTCCGGCCCGCTCTCGGGCGGGCAGCAACAGGGCCCGCCGCCGCCTCCACCGCCGTCCGCGCCGCCCGGCGGCCCGGGCATACCCGGCGGCCCGGGTGGCCCGGGCGGTCCCGGCGACCAGCCGAAGGGCCCCTGGTGGCGATCCGTACCCCGGCTCGCCACCGTGCTCGTCGCCGTGGCCGCGGCCGTGGCCCTGGCCGTGGTGCTGACCCGGCCCAGTGGTACCCCGCAGGCCGACCGCGAGGTGTTCCTCCAGCCGGCCGCGGCCTCGGGCCCCGACCCCTTCACGCCGTCGACGGTCACGAAGGAGGGTTCACAGCCGCCACCGGTGAGCCCCACGCCCACCGCGCAGCCCACCGCCACGGCCACACCGGCCGGAACACGCAGCATCAGCGGATCCTCACCCGGCGTGTACGGGGGCACGAAGAACTCCGCCAGCTGTGACGTGGAGAAGCTGATCAGCGACCTCTCGGCGGACCCCGCCAAGAACGCCGCCTTCGCCTCGGGCGTCGGCGTCCAGCCGGCGGCCGTCCCCGCGTACCTCCGCTCGCTCACCCCGGTGCAGCTGCGGATGGACACCCGGGTCACGAACCACGGCTATCAGGACGGCAAGCTCACCACCTACCAGGCGGTGCTCCAGGCCGGGACGGCCGTACTGGTCGACGACCGAGGGGTGCCGCGGGTGCGCTGCGCCTGCGGGAACCCGCTCGGTCCGCCGGTGGCGCTGCAGGCCAACCCGAAGCGCTACGGACAGGTGTGGAACTCGTACCAGCCGTCGCAGGTCGTGGTCATCGCACCGGCGCCGACGATCGTGCACAAGTTCGTGATCTACGACCACCAGGACCGGCGTTGGTACGAGCGCTACCGCGGTGACCACCACGGCAAGCACGACAGGCCGGTCCCGCCGCCCGTGATCGTGACGCCGACCCTGATCCCGCCGACGCACACTCCGACCCGGACGCCGACATCGACCCCGACGACCACCAAGACCCCGACCACGACCCCGACGTCCACCCCGACGAAGACGCCCACGACGACCCCGACCACGACGCCGACGACCACGTCGACCCCGACCACGACCCCGACCACGACTCCGACGTCGACGCCGACCTCCACCCCGACCTCGACCCCGACGTCGTCGGTCTCGCCGTCGGGATCCGAGTCGCCCTCGAAGTCGCCTTCGCAGTCGCCGTCCACCTCGCCGTCCCCGACCCCGTCCACCTCCCCGACCCCGTCCGCCTCGGCGTCCCCGTCGGCATCCGCCTCGCGGTCCGCGCCGGAATCCCGGTCGGCCTCCCCGTCGGTCCAGCGGAGCCAGGCGGAACCAGTACCGCCGGCCCCGCGGACCACGGCGCCGGCGCCTGAACCCCCGGCCGCGACGCAGCCCCAGCTGCCGACCGCACCGCCCCAGGCGTCACCGCTGCCCCCGAAGCCGTCACCGCAGCAGCCGTCACCTCCCGCGGCTCCCACGCAGAACAGCGACGGAGGAGCCGGCAACGACAACGGCGGCAACCAGAACGGCGGCAATGAAAACGGTGGCAACCAGAACGGTGGCAACCAGAACGGTGGCAACCAGAACGGTGGCAACCAGAACGGTGGCACCGGCAACGAGAACGGAAACCAGTAGTAGATGACCGAACCGGCCCCGGCCGCGGCGGGTGATCCCCTCACCCACCGCGACCGGGGCCCGATGTCGCGCAGACCGCCCCCGCCACGGGCCCCGTCGTGCAGGACGGCGAGAGCGCCACGGGAGGGGTGAGGGTGGGGACAGGGTCGCACCGGCTACGGCCCCCACCGTCTCAAGTCGGTTCTGGCCGAGCCGAACGTCGCCGACGCGCTGTCCCGGGCCGGGAGGGCCCTCCCGAACGAGGGGGCGGTCGCGGCGTACGCAATGCTGTGCAAAGCGGTGAGAGGGCTGGGGCCGGCGTTCTTCACCAAGCTCCTCTACTTCCTCGACCTGGCCATGGACGCTCCCTGCACCCCTCGTGCCCTTGTCATGGACCAGAGGGTCGCGCGAGTCGTACGCGCTCACGCCGCGCGGACCGCACGCGAGAGCGGACTGTCCTCGGCGGCGGACGTGGCGGGCTGGACGTGGTCGGACAGCGGCTGGACGCCACACCGCTACGGGGTCTACCTGCACTGGATCACTGCCGCTTCCGAGCAGCTCGCAGCCTCGGGGATCGGGTGGCCTGCGGCGAATCCGGATCTGCTGGAACTCGCCTTGTTCGACGGCGCCTGGAATCCGGCGATCGACGCTCGCCGGTAGGGCAAGAGGCCGAGCTTCCGTCCCGCGTTCCTTTTCATGCCGATATGGCCGGAGGGTGAGACCCTGGCTGCATGGTCCAGAGGGGAAGGAACCCCGAGGTCGACTGGCCCGCGCGGCCGGACAGGAGTCTCGCGCTCAACCGCATGGGCACGTTCGACTGGGACCTCGGCAGCGGTCGGATGTATCTGGATCCCACCGCGCTGGAGGTCCTCGACCTGCGCCCGGACGAGTTCACCGGGACTCCCGCCGGACTGCGCTCGCGCATCGCTCCGGCCGAGGAGGCCCGGCTCGACGCCCGCGTCGCGCAGGCACTCAAGGACGGCCGCAGCCACTACGGGGCGTACGTGCGCAGCCGCCGCCGGGACGGATCGCCGGCATGGACCCACATCCAGGGGCACATCCTGCGGGAGTCGGACGGCCGCCCGTACCGCATCATCGGGATCCTCCGCGACGCCGCCCACGACCCCGGCGAGCCCGGCGCCGCCGGGGAGCAGGCCGAGGGGCGCCGCCGGATGACCGGGGTCGTCGAGCGGACCACCGCGATCCTCGCCCACGCCCGCACCGTCAACGACGTCACCGACGTCCTCAAGGACCCCGAGGCCCTCGGACACCTCGGCGCGGTCAGCGTGATGCTCGGCATCGTGGACGGCGGCCGCATCCACCTGGTCGCGGAGGGACGGCTCGGTACGTACGTGCCCGAGATCGAGTACACGCGGATCGAGGCGCAGTTCCCGATGAGCGAGGCCGTGCGCACGATGCAGCCGGTCTACCTGTCCGCGCGGGAGGAGTTCCCGCGCCGCTACCCGCTGCTGTGGCCGTACATCGAGCCGCTGTCCGTGCGCAGCGGCGTCTACCTGCCGCTGATCGCCCAGGGCCGCGTCATCGGCGCCCTCGGGCTCCTCTACGCGCGCGAGGGCGATTTCACCGCCGAGGAGAGGAACGTCCTCATGGCCCTCGGCAGCGGCATCGCGCAGAGCCTCCAGCGGGCCATCCTCTTCGAGCAGGAGCACGACCTGGCCGAAGGCCTCCAGCGGGCCATGCTGCCCCGCCGGATCCCCGAGGTGGCGGGCGCGCAGATCGCCGTACGGTACCGGTCCGCACGGATGGGGCGGGACATCGGCGGCGACTGGTACGACGTGATCCCGCTCGGCGAGGGCCGGGTCGGGGTGATGATCGGCGACGTGGAGGGGCACGACACGGACGCCGCCGCCGTCATGGGCCAGCTGCGCATCGTGCTCCGCGCGTACGTCGTCGAGGGGCACACCCCGGGCACCGCGATGGCCCGGGCCTCCGCCTTCCTGCGCGAACTGGCCACGGAACGCTTCGCCACCTGCACGTACGCCGAGGTCGACCTCACCACGGGCATGTTCCGCACGGTCCGCGCCGGCCACCTCGACCCGATCGTCCGGCGCGGCGACGGCAGCTCCCACCGCATCCAGGTGGCGGGCGGACTGCCGCTCGGCCTGCCCCCGCGCGAGCACGGGGAGAGCGGCTCCGGCTACCCCGTCACCAGCCTCGAACTGCACCCGGGCGACACCCTGCTGCTGTGCACGGACGGCCTCATCGAAAGGCCCGGAGCGGACACCGACACCGGGATGCGGGAGCTGATGGCGGCGGTCCGAACCGGCCCCGCGGACGTCGAGGAACTCGCCGACCTGCTGTGCGACCTGGTCGGGGACTCCGGAGGCGGGGACGACATGGCCCTGCTCCTGCTGCGCCGCCGCGGCACGCCTCCGGCGCGCGGCGGCGGCCCGCTCTCCCAGAAGCTGGAGCCGGGCGACGCGCAGGCCCCGGCGCTGGCCCGCCACCTGATCCGGGCGGCGGCGGCGGCCTGGGGCGCCCGGGACCGGGCCGACGAGATCGAACTGGCGGCGGACGAGTTGATGACGAACGCCCTGGTCCACACCGAGGGCGGCGGCCAGGTCAGCATGCGGCTGACCGCGGACGGTCGGATCCGGATCGAGGTCGAGGACTCCAGCAGCGCCCTGCCGAGGCGCCGCGAGGCGGGGGACTGGGCGGTGTCCGGGCGCGGCCTGATGCTCGTGGACCGGCTCTCGGACCGGTGGGGCGTGGAGCCCCGGGGCGCCGGGAAATGCGTCTGGTGCGAGTTCGCCGCGACCGCCCCGGAGCACGCCGCGTGAAGCCCGGGTCTCCGGGGCCGGAGCTCAGAGCGCGGCGTTCGGGCCCTGGGCGGCCTTGGTGTTCTGCAGGGCCGTGAGCCTGCGGACGAAGACGATGGCGAGCACGGCGGCGGCCACCGTGAGCAGGTCGGAGACGATGCCCACCGATGACGCGCTCCGCAGCGTCTCGGGGGTCTCGGCGCGCGCGTAGAGCACGCTGAACACCCGGTCGGAGATCGCCGCGAGGACCCAGAGCGCCCACCAGGCCGTGACCGGCGCGGTGGAAACCCGCCGGTAGGAGCCGTCCGGCGCCTGCTGCGTGCTCGCCGCCCAGATCTCCAGTGCCGTCTGGTACGGGATGAACAGGTTGCCGATGGGGACGAACCAGCCGCCGATGGCCCAGCCGCGGGTACGGGTGAACCCGTCGCGGCGGAAGATCTCGCCGTTCACGCGCACGCGGTGGAACCAGGTGATGAAGAGGGCCGCCGTGCCGAGCACGGTCAGCAGTTGGAGGGACCCGGCGGCGCCGGTCATGACGTCCGACAGGTCCAGGGAACCCTCCGAGACCGTGTCCCGATCCGCGATGAGGTCCGTCATCAGGGACCGGGCGTACACGTTGGCGCCGGCCGAGAAGAGATTGACGGCGGCGGTGACCGACAACACGACCGTCAGGGCGGTGGCGAGGCCCTGGGGCGAACGCAGGACGTCCACGAGCTGAGGTGGGTACGGGTACGGCGGCCGCGGGTACTGCCCCTGGGCCGGGTACGGCTGCCCGGGGAGGGGGCCGCCCGCCTGGGGCGGGGCCGGATGCGGGGCCGGATGCGGGGCCGCGCCGTACGGCGGGAGGCCGGGCTGCGGCTGCGGCGGCGGTGGTGATCCGGGCGCGCTGAAGGACATGACGGTGTACCCCCCACGGGAACGATCGATCTGAAGACGAGTGCCCGTACGAAGGAAGTGGACCGGCACGGGCACCGCTGACACTACGACAGGTCGCGCCCCGCCCGCCGCCGGGATGATCCCGGCCGGCCCGCCCCGCCCGTCACAGGCGTACGAGCGTGACCTCCGTCGCCTTCACGCTTGTCCACACCTCGGAGCCGTCGACGATGCCCAGTTCCGCGGCCGCCTCCGGGGTGATCTCCGCGACCAGGTCGGGAGCCCCGTACGAGGAGACCAGCACGCGCAGCCGGCTGCCGACCGCGGTGATCTCCCGTACGGTGCCTTGCCAGACGTTGCGGGGACTGCCGGTCGGCTGCTTCCGGTGCACCGACACCGCCTCCGGGGCGATGATCGCGAGGGCCTGTGCCCCCTCGGGAAGCCGCTCGGCGACGACGAGCCGGCCGCCGGCGTCGAGGGTGAGCCCGTCGGTCGACGCCGTGCCCGGCCAGGCGTTGCGACCCAGCATCCGGGCCACCCAGGGGGAGCGCGGGTGCCGGGACACCTCGGCGGGCGGAGCGTCCTGGAGGGTGCGGCCGTCGGCGAGCACGAGGACCCGGTCGGCCAGCGACACCGCTTCCACGGGGTCGTGCGTGACGATGAGGCAGACCCCGCCGAAGCCGGCCAGGTGCGTGCGCAGGGTGTGCCGCACGTGCGCCCGGGTCGTCTGGTCGAGGGCGGCCAGGGGCTCGTCCAGCAGCAGGAGCCGGGGCCGGGCGGCCAGGGCGCGGGCCAGGGCCACCCGCTGGGCCTGGCCGCCGGACAGCTGGGCGGGCCTGCGCTGCGCGAGGTGGCCGACGCCGAGCCGGTCCAGCCACGTCTGCGCCTCGCGCCGCGCCTCGGCCCGCGGCACCCTGCGGGCCCGCAGCCCGTACGCGGTGTTGGCCAGGGCGCTCAGGTGCGGGAACAGGGCGCCGTCCTGCGGGACCCAGGCCACCTGCCGCTCGTGCGGGGGCAGTGCCGTGACGTCGGTGTCGCCGAGCCGCAGGTCGGCGCGGGCCCGGGGGGTGAGGCCGAGCAGGGCGCGCAGCAGGGTGGTCTTGCCGGCGCCGTTCTCGCCGACCACGGCGATGGTGGTGCCGGGTTCGGCTTCGAGGGTGAGCTCGTTGAAGCCGGTGACCGAGGCGTGCAGGCGCCAGTGCCCGCCGGCCGGGACGGGCTCCCCCGCAGGGTCCCCGGCGGGCCGGCCGGCGAGCGCACCGGCCGGGGCCGCGGTCAGGGGCGTCGGCTCGTCCGCCGTCACCCGGGACCCCGCCGCCCCGCCGGCCGAGTCGGAGGCGGCGGTGGGCGTGCTCGTCCAGCGCCCCCGCAGGGCGATGAGCACGGCCATCGCGATCGCGAGGAGCAGCAGCGAGACGGAGGTGGCGGCCTCGGGCCGGTCCTGGAGCAGCAGGTACACCTGGAGCGGCAGGGTCTGGGTGGTGCCGGGCAGGTTCCCGGCGAAGGTGATGGTCGCGCCGAACTCGCCGAGCGCCCGGGCCCAGGTGAGGGCGGCGCCCGCGATCAGGCCCGGAGCCACCATCGGCAGGGTCACGGTGAAGAACACGCGGACCGGCGGGGCGCCGAGGGACGCGGCGGTTTCCTCGTAGCTCTGCTTGAGGCCGCCGAGCGCCCCCTCCAGGCTGATCACGAGGAACGGCATCGCGACGAAGGTGGCCGCGAGCACCGCGCCCGAAGTGTGGAAGGGCAGGGTGATCCCGAAGGTGTTCTCCAGCCACGGGCCGAGCAGTCCGCGGCGCCCGAAGCCGAGCAGCAGGGCCACACCGCCGACGGTCGGCGGCAGCACCATCGGCAGCAGGACCAGCGAGCGGACCAGGGCCTTGCCCTTGAACTGGACGCGGGCCAGCAGCCAGGCCAGCGGCACACCGAGCACCAGCGAGAGTCCGAGGGCCCAGAGGGACACGACCAGCGAAAGCCGCAGGGCCTGGAGCACACCGGGGCTGGTGAGGTGCTCACCGAGCTCGCCCCACTGAGTGCGCGTCAGGATGCCGATCAGCGGCAGCAGCAGGAACGCGACGGCGACCAGCGCGGGCAGCGCCAGGGTCACGGGAGGCCGGGTGCGGGTGCGGAAGGTGCTCATCAGGTTCCTGGCTGGGCGGGCGGCGGCGGGCGGCCGCCGTGGGAAGCGTACGGGGCGGCCCGCTCGAACGGACCGCTTGTGACGGGAACGTCCGCGGACGGCGAGAGGGACTGCCCGTCCCCCCTCGGATCGGGCAGTCCCTCGTGCCGTCCGCGACGCGGCGGTGTCACGGCTTCTGGAAGCCCGCGTTCTGGAAGAGGTTCTGCGCCTCGGGGGTGCTCAGCCAGGCGACGAACGCGGCCGCGGCCTCGGCGTTCTTGGACGCCTTCAGCGTGGCGGCCGGGTAGGTGGCGACCACGTTCTGCTCGTCCGGGATGTCCACGGAGGAGACCTTGTCACCGGACTTGATGGAGTCGGTCTTGTAGACCAGACCCGCGTCGGCCTCGCCCAGCTCGACCTTGCTCAGCACGGCGCGGACGTTGGGCTCCTGCGAGACCGGCTTCACCTCGATCTTCTGGGCGTCGAGGATCTGCTTGCTGTACTTGCCGACCGGGACCTCGGGCGCGGCGAGCACGACCTTGATCTTGGTGTCGGCCAGGTCCTTCAGCGCGCCGATCTTGTACGGGTTGTCCTTGCCGGCCACGATGACCAGACGGTTCTTGGCGATGATCGTGGCATCGCCCGTCCCGGCCTTCACGCCGTCCATGGTCTTGGTGTCGGCGGTCACCAGCACGTCGGCCGGGGCACCCTGCTTGACCTGGGCGGCGAGCTCCTGCGAACCGGCGTAGGAGAGGGTGATCTTCGTGCCCGGGTGGGTCTTCTCGTACACGTCCTTGGCCGAGTTGAAGACGTCGGTGAGGGACGAGGCGGCCAGGACGGTGAGGTTCGCGGCCGGCGCGGCGGAGGCCGAGGGCGCGGCGGAGGAGCCGGCGGCGTCCTTCTTGCCGTCACCGCCGCTCTTGCCGCACGCGGCCAGCGGGACGAGCAGGGCGGCGGCCAGAACGGCGGTGGTGGCGCGACGGCGGGACGGGGTGGAAATCAGGGACATGAGCGGATTACTCCTCGGTTCAGATGCGATCGATGTGCACGCTGGTGGACTTCACGCGGGCGGTGGCCCGCATTCCGACCTCCAGCCCCAACTCCTCCACGGCCTCACGGGTGAGGAGGGAGACCAGGCGGTGGGGACCCGCCTGGATCTCGACCTGGGCGGCCACGTCGCCGAGCCGGACGGCCGTGACGATGCCGGGAAAGGCGTTCCGCGCCGAGGTGTACGGCTCCCCGTCCTCGATGTGGGCACCCTGTCCCACTTCGATGGAGAAGGCGGCCAGGTCGCGGCCGTTGATCAGTCGACGGTCGGTCTCGTCACGATGGGTCGTGACCCGGCCGGCGTCGGCCCAGCGGCGCGCGGTGTCCGGGCTGACACCCAGCAGACGCGCCGCCTGTCCGATTGTGTAGGACTGCATGTGCGACAAGGTAGGGGCATGCGTCGCGCATTTGCAATCTCATCAGGATGAAGTACCTGGTAGCTGCGATGGCACTTGTCGTAATCGCCAAAAGTCGTTCCGTTTCGACCCGCTCGTCTCGCTAGAGTCGGGTCATGGCTGAATCGGTATCGGTATCGGGAACGGACGCGGGCACGGTGCGGGTCGACGCGTGGATCTGGTCCGTGCGCCTTACGAAGACCCGCTCGATCGCGGCGACCGCCTGCCGGGCGGGGCACGTGAAGGTCAACGGGGAACGCGCCAAGCCCGCCCAGTCGGTGCGCGCGGGTGACGAGGTGCGGCTGTTCCACGCGGGGCGCGAGCGGATCGTGGTGGTCAGGCGGCCCGTCTCCAAGCGGGTGGGCCCGCCGGTCGCCGCGGAGTGCTACGTCGACAACAGCCCGCCGCCGCCGACCCCGGTCGAAGCCGCGGTCGTCGGCATCCGCGACCGCGGCGCGGGCCGCCCGACGAAGCGGGAACGCCGAGAGATCGAAACCCTGCGCGGCCGGCCCTAGGGCGGACACCGCCCGGTTGCGCCGGGCGGTCCCGGATCCGGCGGTGGCGGGGTCAGGCCTTGCGGTACGCGTACGCCTCCGCCGCGGCCGAGGCCACGGCGGAGGCGGGGGCTCCGGTGGAGGCGGTGATCAGGGCCGCCACCGCGCCCTCCACGAACGGGGCGTCCGCCAGCAGCGACCCTTCAGGGAGTTCGTCCTCCGCCAGCAGGGCCTTCACTGTCAGTACCGAGCTGCCCAGGTCGGCCAGCAGCACGACCCCGGCGCCGCGGTCCACCTCGGCCGCGGCGGCGAGGACCAGCTCCGCGCTCGTGCCGAGCCCCCCGTCGGCCGTGCCGCCCGCCGTGGCCAGCGGGGCCACCGTGCCGCCCGCCGCCAAGCCGCGGGCCAGTTCCGCCACCGACCGCGCCACCGCCGCGCTGTGCGACACCAGCACGATGCCGACCGGTCCGCCGCCCGTCACAGGACGCCGTCCGCCACGTCGGCCAGCGCCCCCAGCAGCAGTGCCGACGAGGTCGCGCCCGGGTCCTGGTGGCCGATGCTCCGCTCGCCCAGATAGCTCGCCCGGCCCTTGCGGGCCTGCATCGGCACCGTTGCCAGCGCCCCGTGCTCGGCCGCGTCACCGGCCGCCCGGTACGAGGTGCTCAGCGCGGTCACCCCCGGCACGAGCGCGTCCAGCATCGTCGCGTCGCCCGGCGCCGCCCCGCCGAGCTGCGCCACCGCGGCCACCCCCGCGTACAGGGCCTTCCGCAGCTCCGTGTCGGAGACCTCGGCGGCATCCCCGAACTCCTTGCCGGTGCGGCGCAGCAGCGTCCCGTACAACGGCCCCGACGCCCCGCCCACCGTCGAGATCAGCGTCCGCCCGGCGAGCTGCAGCACCGCCCCGGGCGCCGCCGGGGCCTCCGCGTCCAGGGCCGCGAGCACCGCCGTGAAGCCGCGCAGCAGATTGCTCCCGTGGTCGGCGTCCCCGATGGGGGAGTCGAGCTCGGTCAGCCGGTCCGCCTCGCGCTCCACCGCGGCCGCCGCGGCCGCCATCCAGCGCCGGAAGAAGTCTGCGTCACGCACCGGTTCTCCTCGCCTCGACCCGACTCGTACTGCGCGGTCCGTCGACACCATACGAGTCAGCGGCCCCAGCGCAGCGCCGCCGTCTGCACGGGCGCGTCCCAGAGCCCGAGCAGCTCCTCGTCGACGCGGCACAACGTGACCGAACACCCCGCCATGTCGAGCGAAGTGACGTAGTTTCCGACGAGCGCCCGCGCCACCGGCACACCTCGCGCCGCCAGCAGCCGAGCCACCTCCGCGTGGAACCCGTACAGCTCCAGCAGCGGGGTCGCGCCCATCCCGTTGACCAGCACCAGTACCGGCCCGTCGGGCGGCCCCACCTCGGCCAGTTCCTCCAGTACGGCCCCGACCGCGATCTCCGCGATCTCCCGCGCCGGCATCATCGCGCGCCGCTCCCGGCCGGGCTCGCCGTGGATCCCGACACCCAACTCCAATTCCCCGTCGGGCAGTTCGAACGTGGGGCTGCCCTTCGCCGGAGTGGAGCACGCGGTCAGCGCCACCCCGAAGCTGCGCGAGGCGCTGTTGACCCTCCGGGCGATCGCGGCGACCCGCTCCAGCGGCGCCCCCTCCTCGGCGGCGGCTCCGGCGATCTTCTCCACGAAGAGGGTGGCCCCGGTGCCCCGCCGCCCGGCCGTGTACAGGCTGTCGGTCACGGCGACGTCGTCGTCGACCAGGACCCGTTCCACCCGGAGCCCGTCCTCCTCGGCGAGTTCGGCGGCCATCTCGAAGTTCAGCACGTCCCCGGTGTAGTTCTTGACGACGAAGAGCACCCCCTGCCCGGATTCCACGGAGGCGGCCGCCCGCACCATCTGGTCGGGCACCGGTGAGGTGAACACCTCCCCGGGGCAGGCGGCGGCCAGCATCCCGTAGCCCACGAACCCGGCGTGCAGCGGCTCGTGCCCCGACCCGCCCCCGGACACCAGCCCGACGCGGCCGCCGGTGCGCGCGTCCCGTCGTACGACGATCCGACGCTCGACGTCGACGTCCAGCTCGGGGTGGGCGGCGGCCATCCCGTGCAGCGCGTCGGCCACCACGGTTTCCGCGGAGTTGATCAGCATCTTCACGGACGTCTCCCTCGACTGCCGGATCAAGTGCCCTGCGGTGACGGGCTGTTCGAGGCCAGGTTAGGGGGAGTACCGCTCCGGCATGACATGTTCGACGCCGTCCATCTCCCAGGTGCACCGCGGCGGCGTCGGGACCAGGTGCGGCTGGCGCACCATGATCCGGAAGGGATGGGCCGGTTCCTCGGGCAGGACGCCCTCCAGCACCGTGGTGCCCGGTTCGTGCTCCTCGCGGTGGGCGATGAGCTTGCCGTTGACGAGGAGCTCGATCTCACCCGTCCGTCCGGGCCCGACGTTGACGGTGATCGAATGGGCGCCGTGGTCGACGTGGAAGTGGTGACTGCGGGACATGGGACACCTCCACGGAGTCACGACGCAGCGGGACCGGCTCCCTCCATTGTGGGCCCCCGCACCGCTCCCGCGCGCGGGCAGCCGTCTCACCGCGGGGGCGTGACCAGCCCGAACTCGTACGCGAGGATCACGAGGTGCACCCGGTCGCGGGCGTCGAGCTTGGTGAAGAGGCGGGCCACGTGCGCCTTGGCGGTGGCCACGCTGATGCACAGTTCCCCGGCGATCTCCGTATTGGTGAGTCCGCGGCCCACCAGGGTGAGGACCTCTCGCTCCCGGCCGGTGATCCCGGAGGCCGCCTCGGGGTCCCGGCCGGGGGAGGGGGCGGGCCGGGCGGCGAACTCCTCGATGAGCCGTCGGGTGACGCTCGGGGCGATGAGGGCGTCCCCGGCGGCGAGGACCCGCACCCCGTCGAGGATGGTCTCCAGCGGCATGTCCTTGACGAGGAAGCCGCTCGCACCGGCGCGCAGCGCCCCGTAGACGTACTCGTCGTCGTCGAACGTGGTCAGGACGAGGACGAGGGTCGCCGACTCCGGGTCGGCGTTGATGCGGCGGGTGGCCTCGATGCCGTCCGTACCGGGCATCCGGATGTCCATGATGGCGACGTCGGGCCGCAGCCTCCGGACGAGCTCGACCGCCTCGGCGCCGTCCGCGGCCTCCCCGACCACCTCCAGATCGGGGGTGTCGGCGATCAGCACTCGCAGGCCCGTGCGGATCAGCGGCTGGTCGTCGACCAGGACGACCCGGATCACCGCGCCCCCTCCGCTTCGACGGGGACCGGCAGCCGCGCCGACACGCGGAATCCGCCTTCGGGGTGCGGACCGGCGCTGAATTCCCCGTGCAGCAGACCGACCCGCTCCCGCATGCCGATGATGCCGAAACCGCCGCCCGGGTTCTGGTGGGCGGAGCCGGTACCAGGGCCGAGGTCGACGACGTCCACGGCCAGCACGTCCGGCCGGTGGTCGACCGTCACGGCGCACCCGCGGGCGCCGGAATGCCGCACCACATTGGTGACGGCCTCCTGGATGACCCGGAACGCCGCCAGGTCGATGTCGGACGGCAGTGCGCGACGGCGGCCCTTCCACCGGACCTCGACGCCCACCCCGGCGGCGGCCGTGTTCGCCACCAGGTCACCGAGCGCGGCGAGCCCGGGGACCGGGGCCGGCGGAGCGGACTGCTCGTCACCGCGCCGCAGGGCAACGAGCATCCGCCGTAGACCGGCGAGGGTCTCCCGGCTCGTGGCCTCGACGGCCTCCAGCGCGCGCCGCGTCTCGGCGGGCTGCGTGTCCATGACGCGGCTGCCCATGCCCGCCTGGATGGCGATGATGCCGATGCTGTGCGCGACCATGTCGTGCAGTTCCCGGGCGATCCGCAGCCGTTCGGCCGTGATCGCCTGCCGTGCCGCCTGCTCGCGCACCGTCTCCGCGTGCCTCCGGCTCTGATGGACCGTGTTGCCGATCAGCCAGGCGATGGCGGTGGTCGAGGTCAGCAGGACCGGTGCCGAGAGGTTGAGGTACCCCTGGGACACCCGCCCGGCCGTGTCCCCGGCCACCACGGCGATGGGCAGCAAGGCGGCCGGGACCGACACGCGCCGCGAGCGGGTCGCCGCGGTGTAGCCCACGACCGCGTCCGCCAGCAGGAACAGCACGATCGGTGTCTCGCGCACCTCCATCCCCAGGGAGAACACGGCTCCCGCGAGCGCCACGGCCAGGGCCGCCAGAGGCGCCCGCACCAGCAGGAACGCTCCCGCGGTGGTGACGACGGCGGTCACCAGGAGCGGCGCGTCCTCGGTGTTGCCGTGGTACCGCAGCAGCCGGCTCAGCTCGTCCTCCCGCTGGAAGGTGCGCATCAGGATGAGGGCCGACCAGAAGGCCCCCACCCACACACCCGCGGGCAGGCGTCTGGGCAGGGGCGGACGCGGAGTGGCGATCATCCGTCGATCGTAACCACGCGCCCCCGCACGGGCATTGGCCCACGGGACTAAGCCCCCGGGCCAGGTGCGGGCCGGACCGGTGTCGACCGTCGGCCGATGTCCGCTCGGCGCCCTCGACGGCACCGTGGACCCATGATCGAATCGACCCGACTGACCAAGCGGTACGGCGACACCACGGCCGTCGACGACCTGAGCTTCACGGTGGAGCCGGGCAAGGTCACCGGCTTCCTCGGCCCCAACGGCGCCGGCAAATCCACCACGCTCCGGATGATCCTGGGCCTGAACGCCCCCACGAGCGGCTCCGTCACCGTGGACGGCGTCCCCTTCGCCTCCCGCCCGCGCGGACTGCGCCACGTCGGTGCGCTGCTCGACGCCCAGGACGTGCACGGCGGGCGCAGCGCACGGGCGCACCTGTCGGCCCTGGCCCGCGGCAACCGCATCCCGCAGACCCGCGTCGACGAGGTGCTCCGGGAGGTGGGGCTGGCGAAGGCCGCGCGGCGGCGGATCGGCGGGTTCTCCCTCGGCATGAAGCAGCGCCTCGGCATCGCGGGAGCGCTGCTCGGGGATCCGCCGGTGCTGCTCTTCGACGAGCCGCTGAACGGCCTCGACCCGGAGGGCGTGCTCTGGGTGCGCGGCCTGTTCCGCAGGCTGGCCGCCGAGGGCCGCACGGTGTTCGTCTCCAGCCACATGATGGCCGAGATGGAGGCCACCGCCGATCAGCTCGTGGTCATCGGCCGGGGCCGGCTGATCGCCGACCAGAGCCTGCGGGAGTTCTCCGACCGCCGCGCCCCGCTCGGCGTGATCGTGCACACCCCCGACCTGGCGGCCCTCGATTGCGTGCTGCGGGCGGAGGGTGCGTCGGTGAGCCGGGAAGACGACGGAGGGGCCCGGGTCACTGGCCTGAGCGCGGCCCGGATCGGCGAGCTGGCGCACCGGCACGGCATCGTGCTGCACGAACTGGCCACCCGCGCCCCTTCCTTGGAGTCGGCGTTCATGTCCCTCACCGCCGACAGCGTCGAATACCTCGCGGGAGGAGCCCGATGAGCCCCACCATGCCCGCGGTCGCACCGGCCGCCCGGTTCACCGACCTGCTCGCCGCCGAGTGGATCAAGATGCGCTCGCTCAGGTCGACGTACTGGGTGCTCGTGCTCAGCGCCGTCGTCGCCATCGCGATCAATGTGAACGCCGTCCACTCCGACCTGCCGTACATCGACCAGCCGCCGCCCCCGGGGCCGGACATGCGGCCCTTCAAGTACGACCCGCTCTTCCACGGCCTGAACGGCATCGCCTGCAGTGTCATGGCACTGGCCGCGGCCGCCTTCGGCGCCATCACGGTGTTCGGCGAGTACGGCACCGGAATGATCCGCACCACGCTCGCCGCCGTTCCCGACCGCGGTGCGGTGATCACGGCCAAGGTGGCGCTGGTCACGGCGATCACGCTCCTGCTCGGCACGGCCGTCTCCGCCACCTCCTTCTTCACCACCAACGCGATGCTGGCCTCACGGCACGTCGGACTCTCGATCGACGACCCCGGATGCCTGCGGGCCGTCGCGGCGTACGCCCTGGTCGTACCGGTCTGCGCGCTCATCGGGCTGGCGTTCGGCGCGGTCCTGCGCCATGCCACGGCCTCGATCGTCGCCGTCGTCGGGCTCCTGTTCATCGTGCCCCTGCTCTTCGGCGGCGACCGGTACCGCTTCCTGAAGGAGATCGGCAACCACCTGCCGCTGGCGGCGCAGTCCCGGCTCGGCCTGAACCCCGACTCCTACACCAGCCTGGGCACGTATCCGGGGACGATCACGGGCTCCTGGATCGCTCTGGCGGCCTGGGCGCTGGTGTCCGTGGCCGTCGCCATGACGGTCGTACGGCGCCGGGACGTCTAGACGGCGCACGGAAGGGCCGCCGCCGGCGTCCCGGCGGCGGCCCCGTGCGGGGTGCGGTGGTCAGCCGGTGAAGCCCGCCGTGATGGATGTGAACTGCCAGTCGCTCTGCGCGATGCCCGAGCAGCTCTCCTGGAGGCCGCCGCCGGGGCAGCCGCGGTCGCGGTTGACGGACCAGAAGGCGAGGCGGGCGATGTGGTGGGAGTTGGCCCAGTTCCGGATGTCGGTCCAGTTCTGGACGGTCGTGGTCTCCTGGGTGTCGCTGATGCCGTTCATGCCGGAGATGCCGATGTGCGCGTAGGCGGTCGCGTCGTCCCAGCCGAAGGCGGGCCTCAGCTTGGCCTTGAGGCCCTCGGTGGCGCCGACCGTGCTCGCGTACATGTCGGTCGAGGCGTTGCCGAAGTCGAACGGCATGATGGTGAAGACGTCGATGTCGGCGTTCAGCGCCTTGGCCTGGTCGATCAGGCGGTTGCCCCACGAGGTCGGGCCGGTGGTGCCGGTCCCGAAGGTCAGGATGGTCCGCAGGCCCGGGTTGTTCTGCTTGACGATCTTGAGTGCGCCGAGGATGCGGTCCTGGACCGCGGCGTTCTCGAACTCGTCCGTGTTCTCGATGTCGACGTCGATCGCCTTCAGGCCGTAGGCGTCGACGACCTTCTGGTAGGCGCCGGCCAGCGCCTCGGGGGTGGCGCAGTTGGGGCCGAGCTTGTTGCCCTGCCAGCCGCCGATGGACGGGACTACGTCCCCGCCCGCCGCGCGGATCGAGGCGATGGTGCTCTGGTCCACCCCGCCGGCCAGCGGGCGCTGGCCGTCCCAGGCCGGGTTGCAGCCGCCGGAGGAGAGGATGAACGCCATCGTGAACCACTTCGCGCCGGTCGCGTTCATCACGGTGGTCGCGCTCGGCGGGTTGCCCCAGCCCTGGTAGAGGTAGGGCGCGGCCTGCTTGAAGCCGGTCGGGGTCGTTCCGTTGTCGGTGGTGACGGACACGGCGGCGGAGGCGGCCGAGGTGTTCCCCGCCAGGTCGTGGGCCCGGACGCTGAACGTGTAGCTCGTGGCGGGGGTCAGGCCGGTGACGGTCGTGCTCGTGCCGGTGGCCGTGGCGACCTTCGCGGCCCCCTGGTAGACGTCGTAGCCGGTGACGCCGACGTTGTCGGTGGAGGCGGTCCAGGCGAGCGAGGCGCTGGTGGAGGTCTTGCCCGTGGAGGTGAGGCCGGTGGGGACGGTGGGTGCCTGGGTGTCGGCGGTGCCGCCGGGGCCGTCGAGGACGACGTCGTCGGCGTGGTAAGTGCCCTGCCCATACCAGCCGTTGAGGTACACCTCCGCGCTGGTCTGGGAGGCGCCCGTGGTGAAGGTGACGGTGAGCAGGGACCAGGCGCCGGGGGAGGTGGTCCAGGTCGAGGGCCCGCCGGTGACTCCGAGGTAGACGTAGCTGCCGCGGACCCAGGCCGAGAGGGTGTAGGTGGTGTTCGGTCGGACCGAGACGGACTGGGTGCACTTGGCGTTGTCGGAGGCGGTGGCCGCGCCGGCCAGCGCCTTCGAGCCGCCGTGCACGGGTGAGCTCACCACGGAGCCCAGGCCGCCCGAGCAGGACCAGCCGGCCGGGGTGCCGGCCGCCTCGAAGCCGCCGTTCGCGAGCAGATCGGCGCCGAACGCGGAGCCGGGGGCCGTCAGCACCGCGGCCGCGCCGAGGAGGGCGGCGCCCAGGCCGCAGGCGAAACGGGTGCGTGTGCGTGTGCGTGTGGGGGTGCGCAAGGAAATGCCTCCGGCGTGGGGTGGGGGGATTGCGGCAACACCGTTGAAGGCGGCGGTAGTTGGGGGCTGGGCCGCCTCGTCGCCGGGAACCTATTCCTCCGGATGCCCCGCCGTCAATAGGTCTGGACCAATTGGCCGAAGTGGTGGGAGGTGGGTGATCCGAGGGGAGTATTCGTGCAAGTGTTCGGTTCTCCGGGTTAGGCTGGGGACATGTACGCAGTCCAAGGCCTCCAGGGTTCCCTCTTCGACCAGGGCGACGAGATCCGGCTCGGCCCGCTGGACGCCGTGCGGCGCACGGACCTCGGGGCGGGGGCGTGGGTCGACCACCTGCCCGGCTGGCTGAGCGGCGCCGACGCGCTCTTCGAGCGGCTCGCGGCCGACGTGCCCTGGCACGCCGAGCGGCGGCAGATGTACGAGCGTGAAGTGGAGGTGCCCAGGCTGCTCGCCTTCTACGGGGAGGACGAGACCCTCCCGCACCCCTCGCTCACCGAGGCCCGCGACACGCTCGGCCGGTACTACGCCATCGAGCTCGGCGAACCCTTCGCCACCGCCGGGCTGTGCCTGTACCGCGACGGCCGCGACAGCGTCGCCTGGCACGGGGACCGCACCGGCCGTTCCTCCATCGAGGACACCATGGTCGCCATCCTGTCCGTCGGCGACCCGCGCGATCTCGCGCTGCGCCCCCGCGACGGCGGCCCCACCCTGCTCCGGCTCCCGCTCGGCCACGGCGACCTCGTCGTGATGGGCGGCTCATGTCAGCGCACCATGGAGCACGCCGTGCCCAAGTCGGCGCGGGCCGTGGGGCCGCGGATCAGCGTCCAGTTCCGCACCCGCGGCGTGCGCTGACCGCGGGCGTGCGCCGACCGCGGGCCCGCCACCCGCTACGCGGCGCCCGGCTCCTTGTCCGCCCGGGCCGCGGTCGCCGCCGCGTGCAGGGCGCGCAGGGCCAGCAGCAGGATCCCGATGTCGTCCAGGTACACCGGGTCCGGGATCAGGTCCACGGGGGAGATCGTGTACGCCACGGCGACCCAGAAGAGCGCCTTGTCGTGGAGCGGGATCCCCGCGTCGAGCAGGAGTCGCCGCGCCTTGAAGACGCGTACGAGCAGCACGGCCGCCGCGATCGCGAGGCCGACCGTGAGGACCGTCGCCAGTGTGAACCAGGCCGTGGTGTCCATGACGCCCATATACCCCGATTCGGACAGGTGCTACCGGACGCTCCGCCGTCGACGGTACCCCTACGCGCCCTGCGCGCGCAGCCTGCGGCCGACCTCGCCGAGCCCGTCGGCGAGCGCGTCCAACTGCGCGGGCGTCAGGACGTCGACGAGGACCTCCCGCACCGTCGCCACGTGCCCGGGTGCGGCCTCGCTCAGCTTGGCGGCGCCGGCGTCGGTGAGCACGGCGAACACCCCGCGGACGTCGGAGGGGCAGCTGCGGCGCCGGACCAGACCGGCCTTCTCCATCTGGGTCACCTGGTAGGTGAGCCCGCTCTTGGAGTTGATCAGGCCATTGGCGAGCTCGGTCATCCGCAGCTCGCGGTCGGGCGCCGCGGCGAGCCGCACGAGGATCTCGTACTGCGGGTGCGAGAGTCCGGAGTCGTCCTTGAGCTGCTGGTCGAGTCGTCGGTTGACCAGGGCCGAGGCGGCCAGGAAGCCGCTCCAGGCCCGCATCTCGCGCTCGTCCAGCCATCTCGTACCAGCCGTGTCAGCCGAATCAGCCATGGCTCCACCCTACACGGGTTGTTCGAATTTGAATCACTGGTTAGGGTCGGTGGTCGAGTTCGAATTTGAACTACCTCGCATGCGAACCACCCGAGTCCACGGACCGCCCCTCCGGAAGGAACCGAACCCCCCATGACCAGCCCCTCCGCCACCGCGGCGAAGTCGCCGGCCGCTTCCGCCTCCGCCACCGCACTCCCCACGGCCCTGTCCACCCCCGGCCACGACGTCGGCCTGCTGATCCTGCGCCTCGTCCTCGGGCTGACCATGGCCGCGCACGGCTCCCAGAAGCTCTTCGGCTGGTTCGGGGGCGGCGGCATCAGCGGCACCGGTCAGTTCTTCACCGCGAGCGGCTACCCCGCCGGGGACGCCATGGCCGTCCTCGCCGGCCTGACCGAGACCCTCGGCGGCCTCGGCCTCGCCGTCGGACTGCTCACCCCGCTCGCCGGAGCGGCCGTCGTCGGCACCCTGATCAACGCCATCGCCGTCCACGGCGCCGGCTCCTTCTTCGCCCCGCAGGGCGTCGAATACGAACTGCTCCTGACGGCGGGCGCCGCCGCCCTCGCCCTCACCGGCCCCGGACGGTACGCCGTCGACCGCTCCCTGCCCGTCCTGCGCGCCCACCGACTGGCCCACGGAGCCCTCGCCGTCGCCCTCGGCGTCGTCCTCGGGGGCGTCCTCCTCCTCGTGCGCGGCTGATGCCCTGCCGGATGCCCGGGGTCCGTCCTGATTGACCCCGGGCATTTGGTGGAACAAGGCACAAATGACCCAACCCATCGAAGACTACGCACTCATCGGCGACCTGATGACCAGCGGACTGGTCGGCCGTGACGGGTCCCTCGACTGGCTGTGCCTGCCGCGCTTCGACTCCGGTGCCTGCTTCGCCAAACTCCTCGGAGACGAGGAGAACGGCCACTGGCGGATCGCGCCCCTCGACGCCGCCGCCGACGAGCGCTGCACCCGCTGGGCCTACGTGGACGACACGCTGGTCCTGGAGTCCTACTGGGAGACGGACACCGGCGCCGTCAAGGTCATCGACTTCATGCCGCAGCGCGACGTGGCCCCCGAGGTCATCCGCGTCGTCGAGGGGATCTCCGGCCGGGTCAGGATGGGCAGCACCCTGCGGCTGCGGTTCGACTACGGCCACGTCGTCCCCTGGGTCCGCCGCAGCAACGGCGACCGCGTCGCCATCGCCGGACCCGACTCCGTCTGGTTCCGCAGCGAGCCCCCGGTCCGCACCTGGGGCGAGGACAACAGCACACGCTCCCAGTTCCCCGTCGCCGAAGGCCAACGCGTCGCCTTCGTACTGACCTGGCACCCCTCCCACGAGCCGCGCCCCGAGCCCGTCGACCCGTACGCCGCCCTGGAGCAGAGCCTCGCCGACTGGCGCGAATGGACCGCCCAGTGCCGCTACGAGGGCCCCTACCGGGAAGCCGTCACCCGCTCCCTGATCACCCTCAAGGCCCTCACCTACGCCCCCACCGGCGGCATCGCCGCCGCGGCCACCACCTCCCTGCCCGAGGAGATCGGCGGAGTCCGCAACTGGGACTATCGCTACTGCTGGCTGCGCGACTCCACCCTCACCCTGGACTCCCTCCTCGCCACCGGCTTCCTCGACGAGGCCCGCGCCTGGCGCAGGTGGCTGCTGCGGGCGGTCGCCGGTGACCCCGCCGACCTCCAGATCATGTACGGGCTCGGGGGCGAGCGCCGGATCCCCGAGAGCGAGCTGCCGTGGCTGCGCGGGTACGCCGGTTCCGCCCCCGCCCGGGTCGGCAACGCCGCCGCCGACCAGCTCCAGCTCGACGTGTACGGGGAGGTCATCGACTCCCTCTACCTCGCCAGGTCCGCGGGGCTGCCCGCCGAACGCCACGCCTGGCGGATCCAGATCGCGCTCCTCGACTTCCTGGAGCGCAACTGGCACCGCCCCGACGAGGGGCTCTGGGAGGTGCGCGGCCCCCGCCGCCACTTCGTGCACTCCAAGGTGATGGCCTGGGTCGCCGCCGACCGCGCCGTGCGGACCCTGGAGGCCGACCCCTCGCTCGACGGCGACGTGAAGCGCTTCCGGGCCATGCGCGAAGCGGTGCACCGCGACGTCTGCGAGAACGGGTACGACACCGAGCGCGGCACCTTCACCCAGTACTACGGCTCTCGCGAACTCGACGCGGCGACCCTGCTGATCCCCAGGGTCGGCTTCCTGCCCCCCGACGATCCGCGCGTCGTCGGCACGGTCGACGCGGTGCGCGCCGAACTCGGCAGCAGCGGACTGGTCCGCCGCTACAGCACCGAAGGCGCCTCCGTCGACGGACTGCCCGGCGACGAAGGGGCCTTCCTGGCCTGCTCGTTCTGGCTGGTCGACGCCCTGCACATGACCCGCCGCGAGGAGGAGGCCCGGGACCTCTTCGAACGGCTGCTGGCGGTACGCAACGACGTGGGCCTGCTCGCCGAGGAGTACGACCCCGCTGCCGGACGCCAACTCGGCAACTACCCGCAGGCGTTCAGCCACATCGGGCTGGTCAACAGCGCGCTCACGCTCGGCGGCTGACCGGCGCCCGTCGGCAGCCGGGCGCGGTTCGAGGCGATGAACCGGGCCGTCACGGCGCACGGGCTGCGATCGCGGACAGGCCGTGCGCACTCCTTCGAGGAAGTGCGCACGGCCTGTCGGACTACGACGTGGACCCGCCGTTCGGCAAGGTCGTGATCGGCCTCGGGAGTCGACCCGGGGCAGGGCGGGCTACGCCTCCGTGCCCAGGTCGTCCTCCGGGATGGTCACCAGCCAGCGGGTGTCCTGGCGCGGACGCAGGTAGAACGCCCAGTACAGGGTGGCCACGGCGGTGATCCCGCCGGTCCACAGCAGGTACTTGGCGTCCTGCTGGGTCAGGATGTAGGCGAAGACGAGGATCAGCACGATCGGCACGGCGGGCCACAGCGGCATCCGCCAGGCGACCGCCTGGCCGTGCGCCCCGCGCCGGCTGAACAGCGCGGCGACCGCGACGAGGAGGTACATCCCGGTCACGGAGACGCCGGTGACGCCGTACAGGGTGTCGAGGTTGACGAAGCACAGCGCCGCACCCGGGACGCCGACGATCAGGGTGGCCACCCACGGGGAGCCGAAGCGGCCCAGCTTGGACAGGGCGTTGTTCACCGGCATCGGCCAGGCGCGGTCACGGGCGGAGGCGAACAGCACGCGGGAGTTCTGGATCACCATGACGATGCCCGCGTTGATGATGGCGAGGGCCACGCAGAGGCTGACGAAGGTGCCGACGGCGGAGTTCGACCAGGCGGTCACCATGCCGCCGAGGTCACCGGCGGTCAGCGCCTCCAGGTCGGGTGCGCCCATGGTGATGGCGATGACCGGGACCAGGATGACGGCGCTGGAGATGGCGAGGGTGAGGAGCACCGTGCGGGCCACGTTGCGCTTCGGGTTCTCCAACTCCTCCGAGAGGTAGACGGCCGTGGAGAAGCCCTGGGTGACGAAGAGGGCGATGGCGAGTCCGGAGACGACCATCATCGCGGTGACCGCGGAGGTGCCGCCGCCCTCGGCCGCGACCGTGCCGTGCACGAGCGCGTCGGCGCCGCGCTCGCTGTGGGCGAAGCCCAGTACGGCGACGAGCGCCGCGGCGATCACTTCGAGCACCAGGAAGATGCCGGTGATCCAGGCGTTGGCCCGCAGGTCGAGGAGGCCGGCGAGGGTGGCGAGCAGCATCACGGCGCCACCGGCGACCGGCGCCGGTATGTGGACCACGGGGGCCAGGTAGTCGGCCGTGCCCATGGCGATCACGGGCGGCACGATCATCACGACCAGCAGGGACATGACGAACACCAACCAGCCGGCGAGGCGGCCGGCCATGGTGGACACCATCGCGTACTCGCCGCCGGCGCTGGGGATGAGGGTCCCGAGCTCCGAGTAGCAGAACGCGACGCCGATGCAGAGCAGCGAGCCGATCGCGATGGTCAGCGCCGTCCACGTGCCGAGGCTGGAGAACAGGTCGGGCACCACGACGAAGAGGGTCGAGGCGGGCGTCACGCACGAGAGGGTCAGCAGAGTGCCGCCGACGACGCCGATGGAACGCTTGAGCTTTTGGGGGGCGGGCCCCGTGGCGGGGGAGAGGGCCTGAGGTGCGCTGATCGTGTCAGTCATCGGTGCGGTGTTCCGATCGGCAGAGCTGGGAAATGAGCGCGGGAGCTGTATCGCCTCCGAGGCGGTGGTCAGCAAGTGGTTCCGTGGCTCCCGGGCCGACATGGAATCTCCGCGAGAACCGCAGGTCAAGAGCTGTTCACCTGCGGATTCCGTTGTCGCGGGCGGCGCCGACGCCCCTGTGTGGCGTAAAGGCCGTGTTAAGGCGGCGTAAGGGGTGGGTGCGATAACCGCAGCTCGTCCGCCGAAGATTTCCCTCTGCTTTGCCGGACACCGCCCGGAATGCGGACGGTGTCCGGCTGTGCGTGAGCGAGCGTGTGCTCAGAGCTTTCGGTACCGGCGGGCGTCCTCGGCCGCGGCGGGTGCGGAGTCGAGGTCCCCGCCGATCGCCGGCGTGAGGATGATGGCCACGGCGCCCTCCAGGAACGGCGCGTCCACGATCCGGGTGCCGGCCGGCAGCGGGGAGGGGCTTTCGGCGATCAGCGACTTCAGGGTCGGCACCGCGCTGCCCATGTCGCACAGCACCGCCACGTCCTGACGCGTACGCCCGCGCCACCGCCGGCAAGGCCGCCTGAACCCGGGGCTTCCTACGGGTCGCCGCCCGTGCGGGACGCCAACAACAGGGCGATGTCGTCGGGCCGGTCGGCGGAGCTGCCCGCCTCGCCGATCAGCCGGTCGGCCATCTCGGTCAGCGGAGCCGGACCCGCCGCGGCCAGCGCCGCCCGCAGCCGCTCCACGCCGACGTCGATGTCGGTACCCGGCTTCTCCACCAGCCCGTCCGTGTACAGGGCGAGCACCGAGCCCGTGGCCAGCCGCAGTTCCGTCACCGGATACGAGGCATTCGGGTCGATGCCGAGCACCACCCCGCCCGCCAGGTCGAGCACCTCGGCCCGGCCGTCGGGGTGCCGCATCAGCGGCTGGGGATGCCCGGCGCGCACCGCGCGGGCCTTCCCCGACACGGGGTCGAGCAACACGTAGCAGCAGCTGGCGAACTGCCCCGGGTCCAGGTCGATGAGCAGCCGGTTGGTGCCGCTCGCCACCTCCTGCGGGGAACTGCCGCTCAGCGCGAAGGCCCGTACCGCGCTGCGGAGTTGACCCATCGTGGCCGCGGCCGCTACGCCATGGCCCTGGACGTCCCCGATGACCAGCGCCAGCAGCCCGTCGTCCGTCTCGATCACGTCGTACCAGTCGCCGCCGACGTCCATGCCGACCGAGCCCGGCAGGTAGCGGGCCACCGTGTCCACGTGCTCGCGCACCGGCAGCCGGTGCGGCAGCAGCGCCGACTGGAGGCCCCGGGCGCGCGCGGCCTCGTTGTCGTACCGCTTCGCCCGCTCCAGGGCCTGCGCGATCAGCCCGGCCAGTGCCGTCAGCACCGTACGCTCCTCCGGGCTGAAGCCGCGCGGCGCGTCGAAGCCGAGGATGCAGGAGCCCACCGGCCGGCCGGAGGCGATCAGCGGCAGGAAGGCACGGGCACCGACGTGCGCGTCCAGCGGGATCCCCGGATAGGCGGCGGCCAGCTTCTCCATCGACTCGAAGAACATCGGCCGACCCGAGGTCAACGTCTCCACGCCGGGCAGCTCCGCTTCGAGCGAGACACCGTCGAACCGGTCGAGGAAACCCCTCGGGAACCCCGTCTCCCAGGCGAGGTACAGATGCCGCTCGTCGAGCATGTAGATCGCCAGCTGGCGGCCGCCGAAGGCCGGCAGCAGCTCGTCGGTGACGACCGCCGATACCTGGCGGGCCGTGACCGCCTCCGTCAGCGCGATCGCCAGGGCCACCGGGCGGTACAGCGCCGAGGCCCGATCGGCCACCGAGCCGATGTTCCCGTTCGCCTGGGCCGCGGAGTCGGGAGGGTAATCGGGCTGCTCGGCGGCGCCGATCAGCACGGTCACCCCGCCGGAACCGGGGTACAGGTCGACGGACAGCCACTCCCTGGGCCGGTGCCCGCCGCGCCGGACCGGGAAGTGCACCACCTCACCGGCGAGGAAGACGGCCCGGAAGTGGTCCTCGTACGCGCGCTTCCCGAGCCAGGGCGCCGCCTTCCACAGCACCTGCCCCAGCAGCCGCTCCTCCGGGATGCCGAACATCGTCTCGGCGGCCGCGTTCGCGAAGCGGATCCTGCCCTCCCGGTCCACGGAGAGCAGCGCCTGCGCGAGCCGGTCCACCACGGCGCGGACGCCCCCGACCGGGGCGGGCGAAGGCACGGACAGCGGGTCGCCCTCCCAGATCACCGGCTCCCCGGCCGCGGTCAGCGCGGCCAGGTCCCGGGCCAGCTCGGCCGCGGCCTCGCGGAGCCGTTCCCGGTCACCGGCCCCCACCGGCACACCGGGGGTGGCCGGGCGCAGCACCATCAGCACCCCGAACCGCTCCGAGCCGGCGGTCACCGGCTCGAACAGCGAACCGAAGGGGAAGGGCAGTCCCGCCATCAGCTGCGGGAAGCGCTGTACGGCCGACTCCGGGTCGGGCAGGTGCACGGACTGCCCGGACCGGTACGCCTCCGCCACCGGGTACGGGCGGTTCACCTGCATCCGCCACCAGGACCGGAACAGCTCACCCGGGAGACCCACGCTTGCGGCCAGCAGCAGTTCATCGGTGTGCGAGCGCAGGTAGACCCCGCCCGCGTACCCGCCGACGGCCTCCACGGCACGCGCCGTGCCACGCGCGAGCGCCTGGGCCGTGGCATCGGGGGCCGGTCCTGGGCTGTCCCCTCTCGCGGTCACACCGTCAGGATGCGCCCTCGGCGGCGACCGACGCACCCCGGCTAGGCCGACCGCTTCCCTCGTCCGGGGGACGCACGGCCGTTCGGGCGGCGAGCGGCCACGCGCCGGGGCAGCATACGCACGCGTCCCCCACCCCGGCAGGCCACCGGAAGGCAGAGCATGCGCTACCAGTACGACGCCATCGGCGAGCGTTACGCGGAGTCGAAGAGCACGGCCGCCTTCTCGGCGGCCGACACCCACACCCTCCTGGGAGCCCTCGACGAACTCGGCGGGGTCCGCGGGCTCGACACGCTCGACCTGGCCTGCGGACACGGCCACAACACCCGGCTGCTGGCCCGCGGCGGGGCCCGCCGGACCGTCGGAGTGGACATCTCCGAGGAGATGATCCGGCTCGCACGCGCGCACGAGACGACCGGGCTCGCGACGGACGGGGACCGGTCGGCGATCGAGTACCACGTCGCCGACGCCGCGGGCCTCCCGAACCTCGGCCCCTTCGACCTCGCCACCGCCGTCTACCTGTTCAACCACGCACCCGACCGCGGCTCCCTGCACGCGATGTTCCGGTCCGTCCGCGCCAATCTGCGCGCCGGGGCCAAACTCCTCGCCATCGTGCCCAACGCCGGGGCGTTCCCCCGCGTGGACTGGTCCCCGTACGGGCTCCGGATCATCGACCGGCTCCCGGAGGGCGACGCGCCCCTGCTCAAGGCCCACTTCCTCACCGAGCCGCCGGTGCCCTTCGAGTTCCGCGAATGGGCCCACGCCGACCTGGCCGAGGCCGCCGTCGAGGCGGGCTTCGCCACCGTCGGCTGGCAGCCGACCCGGACCCCGCCCGCCGACCCGGTGCGCGACGAGGAGTACTGGACGGGGTACCGGGCCTGGCCGGTCAGCTCCCTGATGACCTGCACGGCGTAGGCGCCGGGGACGTGGGAGGCGCGAGGCCCGGGGCGGGAGGTCAGGCGTCAGCCGTGGCCCGGATCAGCTGCACGATCCGCTCCCGCGCCGCCCGCCCCTCCGGCACCGGCAGCAGCGGGTACCCGTGCGGCAGCCCCGGCTCCTCGTGGAACTCCACGTCGACCTCGGCCGCGAGGGCCCGGCTCAGCAGCTCCCTGCTGTCCGTGGTGAGCACGTCCCGGGTCCCGGTGAACACCGTCAGCGGCGCCAGCCCCGCGAAGGACCCGTGCAGCGGGCTCACCCGCGGATCGTCGGCCGCGAGGGTTCCGGCGTACAGCCGCCCTGCCTCCCGCAGTCCGGGGAGGGCCAGCATCGGATCGGCCGCCTCGATCAGCGCCTGGTCCGGATGGCTCATGGACACGTCCAGCCAGGGCGAGATCAGTACGATCCGGGAGGGCTGCGCCCCCGTCCGGTCGCGCAGCCGCTGCGCGGCGGCCAGCGCCAGCCCGGCGCCCGCGGAGTCCCCGATGAGCACCGTGCCGCCCGCGCCGCCGCTCTCGATCAGACCGCTGAGCAGGTCCGCGGCGACGGGGACCGTCCGGTCGGCGGTCCCGCGCGGGGCCAGGATGTACGCCGGCACGACCACCCGCGCCCGCGCCTGGGCGACCAGCTGCCGGACCAGCGCCCAGTGCGGGCGGACGAGCTCGTTGATGTACCCACCGCCGTGCACGTACAGCACCTGGGCCTCCGGCTCGACCCCGAGGGGCGAGACGTCGTACACCGGCCAGGCTCCGACGAACGTCCGCGAGATCTCCGCGACCCGGCCCAACCAGCGGGGCGGAAGGTGCGACGCGGGTCGCCGCGCGGACTCCGCGACCCGGGCCTGGACCGCCTCGGCGCTCGCGAACCGTCTTCGCCTGCCCGCCGCGATCAGCGCCGCCGACAGCGCCCTGCTGCGCAGACTCGGCACGCCCCTCACCTCCCCTTTTCCCCGGACCTTCGTACCGGCCCGGGACCCTGCCCCGTCACCTGAGGAGCATAGGCGTGAAGCTGCGCTGTCGACCCGCTTAAGAAAGTCTCGATGGACTGATCACGGTGCCGATCGGCAGATTGGTGCCGTCACCGACGCCGTACGGGCCCGCACGCCCGCGGCGACCCCTTCCGCATGCCTGGAGCCACCCCATGAAGGCACTCGTCAAGCACAAGGCCGAGCCCGGGCTGTGGCTCATGGACGTTCCCGAACCCGACTACGGACCGGGCGACGTGCTGATCAAGGTGCTGCGCACCGGCATCTGCGGAACGGACCTGCACATCCGTTCCTGGGACGGCTGGGCGCAGGGCGCGGTCAAGACCCCGCTGATCCTGGGCCACGAGTTCGTGGGCGAGGTCGCGGCGCTCGGCGCGGACGTCCGCGACATCGAGGTCGGCGCGCTCGTCAGCGGCGAGGGCCACCTCGTGTGCGGCAAGTGCCGCAACTGCCTGGCCGGCCGCCGCCACCTGTGCCGCAGCACCATCGGCCTCGGGGTCGGCCGTGACGGCGCCTTCGCCGAGTACGTGGTCCTGCCGGCGCAGAACGTCTGGGTGCACCGCACGCCGGTCGACCTGGACGTGGCCGCCATCTTCGACCCCTTCGGCAACGCCGTGCACACGGCGCTGTCGTTCCCGCTGGTCGGCGAGGACGTGCTGATCACCGGCGCCGGCCCGATCGGGATCATGGCGGCGGCCGTGGCCCGGCACGCCGGCGCGCGCAACGTCGTCATCACGGACGTCAGCCCCGAGCGGCTGGAGATCGCCCGCAAGGCGGGTGCCACGCTCGCGGTGAACGTGGCCGAGCGCTCCATCGCGGACGCGCAGGCGCAGCTGGGCCTGCGCGAGGGCTTCGACATCGGCCTGGAGATGTCCGGCCGCGCCGAGGCGATGCGCGACATGATCGACAACATGACGCACGGCGGCCGGATCGCCATGCTGGGGCTGCCCGCGCAGGAGTTCCCGGTGGACTGGGCGAAGGTCGTCACCTCGATGATCACCATCAAGGGCATCTACGGCCGCGAGATGTTCGAGACCTGGTACGCGATGACGGTGCTGCTGGAGGGCGGTCTCGACCTCACCCCGGTCATCACCGGCCGCTACTCGCACCGCGACTTCGAGGCCGCCTTCGACGAGGCGTCCACCGCCCGCAGCGGCAAGATCATCCTGGACTGGACGGCCTGACCCGGCGCCTCCGTGGCTCCGGCCCCGTGGCCCTGGCCCCCGGACCAGGAGCCACGGGGCTCGGCCGGCCGCTCCCGGGCCATGGCCCGAGGCCACGGGTCCTGGCCCACGGGCCTCGGGCCGGGGGCCCCGAACCCACCGGCCACCGGGCCACGGCCCACCGGGCCACGGCCCACCGAGCCTCGGTCCACGGCTCACCGACCCGCCGGCTCGGCCAAGGCCCGACCAGGCCGGCCGCAGGCCACCGGTACGCCGGGCCGGGTGCCGAGCCAAGATCCGACCGGGTCGGCCGCGGGCCGTCGGTCCCCTGAACCATCTCCCTACGGCCGGACCCCGCACACCCTCCCCCCTCCGCGGGGTCCGGCCCCCCTCCCGTCCGCCGGACGGCAAAACGCACAAGGAGACCGCAGTATGTTCGAGACCGTCCGCGAAGACCTCCGCGCCACCCTCGACGAGATCCGCGCCGCCGGCCTGCACAAGCCCGAGCGCGTCATCGGCACCCCGCAGAACGCCGCCGTCGCAGTGACCGCCGGCGGTGCCCCCGGCGAGGTCCTGAACTTCTGCGCCAACAACTACCTCGGCCTCGCCGACCACCCCGAGGTCGTCGCCGCGGCGAAGGACGCCCTGGACCGCTGGGGCTACGGAATGGCCTCCGTCCGCTTCATCTGCGGTACGCAGGAGGTGCACAAGGAGCTGGAGGCGCGCCTCTCCTCCTTCCTCGGCCAGGAGGACACGATCCTCTACTCCTCCTGCTTCGACGCGAACGGCGGCGTCTTCGAGACCCTGCTCGGCGCCGAGGACGCGGTCATCTCCGACGCCCTCAACCACGCCTCGATCATCGACGGCATCCGGCTGTCGAAGGCCCGCCGCTTCCGCTACGCCAACCGCGACATGGCCGAGCTGGAGGCGCGCCTGAAGGAGGCCACCGAGGGCGGCGCCCGCCGCAAGCTGATCGTCACCGACGGCGTCTTCTCCATGGACGGGTACGTCGCCCCGCTCGCCGAGATCTGCGACCTGGCCGAGCGCTACGACGCCATGGTCATGGTCGACGACTCGCACGCCGTCGGCTTCGTCGGCCCCGGCGGCCGCGGCACCCCCGAGCTGCACGGCGTCATGGACCGCGTCGACATCATCACCGGCACCCTCGGCAAGGCCCTCGGCGGCGCGTCCGGTGGCTACGTCGCGGCCCGCGCCGAGATCGTGGAGCTGCTGCGCCAGCGCTCGCGCCCGTACCTCTTCTCCAACTCCCTCGCCCCGGTCATCGCGGCGGCCTCGCTGAAGGTCCTCGACCTGCTGGAGTCCGCCGGTGACCTGCGCGAACACCTCGCCGCCAACACCGAGCTCTTCCGTACGAAGATGACCGAGGCGGGCTTCGAGATCCTGCCCGGCGACCACGCCATCGCCCCCGTGATGATCGGCGACGCGGCGAAGGCGGCCCGGATGGCGGAGCTGCTGCTGGAGCGCGGCGTGTACGTGATCGGCTTCTCGTACCCGGTGGTGCCGATGGGCGCGGCCCGTATCCGCGTCCAGCTCTCGGCGGCCCACTCCACGGCGGACGTGGAGCGCGCGGTGGCGGCCTTCGCGGACGCCCGTGCGGCGCTGGAGGCCGAGGAGGCCTGAGCGGCCCCGAGGGGCCCGCGCGGGCCGGGTGACCTGCGCTGCCTGAGATAATGGCGGGGTGATCGACCCCCGCCGGCTGCGCATCCTGCGGGCCGTGGCGGATCACCGAACGGTGACCGCCGCGGCCGCAGCCCTCTACCTCACTCCCTCCGCGGTCTCCCAGCAGCTCGCGGCACTGGAGCAGGAGACGGGCCACGCGCTGCTCACCCGCAGCGGCCGGGGCGTACGGCTCACGGCGGCCGGCGAGATCCTGCTCGGGCACGCGCACGAGGTGCTGGCCCAGCTGGAGCGGGCCGAAGCCGAACTCGCCGCCTACGCGGGCGGCTCCGCGGGCGAGGTCACCGTGGCGGCCTTCGCCACGGGCATCGCCGAGGTACTGGCCCCGGCCATCGCCCGGCTGGCCCTGGAACACCCCGGCATCCGGCTGCGGGTCCGGGACGCGGAGGGCGACCAGAGCCTGCCGCTGCTGCTGGACGGCGAGGCCGACGTGGCGCTGGCGGTCGAGTACCGGGGCGGGCCGGGAGCGGACGACGGGCGGTTGTCGGTGCTGCCGCTGTACGCGGAACCCTTCGACGCGGTGCTCCCCTCGGGGCACCCGCTGGCCGATCTCCCGGCGGTGTCCCTGGCGGACCTGTCCGACTCGGACTGGGTGGGCCAGTACCCGGGGAACCCCTGCCACGACGTGACGCTGCTGGCGTGCGAACTGGCGGGCTTCCAGCCCCGGTTCGTGCACTCCTCCGACGACTTCCGCGCGGTCACGGCGCTGGTGGGCGCCGGGGCGGGGGTGGCCCTGGTCCCGCGGTCCGCCCTGCGCGGCATGGACCTCAAGGAGGTCCAGGTCCGCCCGGTGGCACCGGCCGGGGGCCCCGCGTCGGGTCCCGCCGCCACCCGCCGGGTCTTCGCGGCGACCCGCCGCGGCGCGGAGTCCCACCCGCTGATCGCCCCGGTCCTGGCGGCCCTGGTACGGGAGTCGGAGCGGCTGCCGGAGCACTGAGGCAGCCGCCCGCCGCGGACCGGGCCGGGACTACGCCTGCGGCGCGAGTTCCGCCATGGGACCCCACCCGTTCTGGTCCGGAATGGTCACGTTGATGATCTCGGGGGTCTCCGCGATGGCGGGGGCCATGGCCGCGAGCCCGGCGGTGAAGTGCTCGGACTGCACGTGGGCGACGGCGGCGTCGTCGTCCGCGAACGCCTCCAGCAGCGTGAACCTGTGCGGGTCCTCGACGCTGCGGGACCAGTCGAAGAAGAGGTTGCCCGGTTCGGCGCGGGTCGCCTCGGTGAAGGGGCCCACGAGGGACAGCCACGCGTCGGAGTGTTCGGGACGGACGGTGAATCGTACGGCGATGAAGATCATGCCCCTACGATGCGGCACCCGGCGGGCTCGGGCCGGCCGGGCACGGGCTCATTCCGACCCTGCCGGAAACGCGGCCGCGGCCAGCACGAGCAGCGAGCCGATCTCGTCCCGGCGGCGCCTGAAGTCCGCGAGCGGGAGGGAGACGGACAGGGCGTGGTCCGGACGTGACGGCAGCGGCACGGCCAGACAGGTGTAGGCCGGGTCCGCCTCGCCGACGGAGACCGCGATGCCCCGGTCGCGGACGCCCGCCAGCTCCGCCTCGAAACGCCGCTCGTCGGTGATCGTGTGCTCGGTCAGGCGCGCCATCCCGTGGTCGGCGAGGTAGCGCCGCCGCTGGGCCCGGGTTAGCGGGGCGAGCAGCACCTTGCCGTGCGCGGTGGCGTGCGCCCGGGTCTCGGGGCCGGGAGCGAACGGGTCCTCGGAGTCGTTCAGGGGCGTGGTGCTGTCGATGACGGTGATGCGTCCGCCGCTGTAAGCGGTGAAGTACGCCTCGGCGCCGGTGGCCCGCCGTACGTGCGGCAGCAGCGCGGCGACCGCGCTCCCCGTCCCCAGGTGCCGCCGGAAGGAGCGGTGCAGGGAGGGGACCCGCGGCCCGGGCGCGTACCCCTCCGGTACCCGTACCAGGTAGCCGCGCGCCGTCAGCGGGCCCAGCAGGTGGTACACGGTCGACAGCGAACACCCCACGCGCCGCGCGAGCGCTTTGGCGCTCACGGGCCCCGGTGCGTCGGCCACCGCGTCGAGCAGGGCCAGCGCACGGTCCACGGACTGCGGCACGGACATGGCGGTGATCCTTCCGGGGGTGTCGGACCCACGAGCGTACCGCCGCCCGCGGCCGAGGACCCGGGCCGGCCGGGGACCCGGGCCGGCCGCGGATGCCGGCTCCGGCCGCGGCGGGCTACGGCAGCCCTCAGACCCGCACCACTTCCACCCCGGCGTCCGCGAACCGCTCCGCGACCGCGGCCGACAGGCCCGTGTCCGTGACCAGCACGTCCACGGACGAGGTATCGCAGATGCGGGCGAAGGCGCGCACGCCGAGCTTGCTGGAGTCGGCGGCGATCACCACCCGCCCGGCCCGCTCGCACAGCAGGTGGTTGATCGAGGCCTCGTCCTCGTGGCGGGTCGCCGCGCCGTCCGCCGGGTCGAAGCCGTCCACGCCGAGCACGGCGGTGTCCACCGCGAGCCGTCCCAGCACCTGTTCGGCGAGGGGGCCCGTGAGCTCGTACGACTGGGGTCGGGCGACACCCCCCGTCAGCACGATCTTGAACTGCGGGCGGATCACCAGCTCGTTCGCGATGTTGAGGGCGTTGGTGACCACGGTCAGCGCGGGCGACCCCGAGGCCAGGTCCGGGCGTCCGGCCAGGGCGCGGGCGACCTCGGTGGTCGTGGTGCCCCCCGTCAGGCCGATCACCTCGCCCGGGCCGATCAGGGCCGCCACGGCCCGGCTGATCCGCTGCTTCTCGGCGGCCCGCCGTGACGTGCGGTAGCGCAGGGGGAGTTCGTACGAGACGCCGTGCGGGACGGCACCGCCGCGCGTGCGGACCAGCAGCTGCTGTTCGGCGAGCTGGTCCAGGTCGCGGCGGATCGTCGCCGCGGACACGCCGAGGGCGTCCGCCGCCGGCTCCACCTCCAGCTCGCCCTGCTCCACGAGCAGATCCAGCAGCCCCTGCCAGCGCTCTTTGCGGGTCATCAGCAGCCCCCTCGGGTGTCGCGCCGCCCTCCGGCATGTTCTCCGTTGGCCTACACGCCGACACTAACCCAGCCGATCAGCCCTCATGATGCTTGAAGTTGCGTGAAACTCCCCGCTACCTTGCAGAAACACGCAAGGATGGCACACTCGCACCCACCCGCTAGGGAGCCCCATGAGTCACGTCGCGTACGAGTTGAGCACTCAGCCCGAATGCTGGGAACGGGCCGCCGAACTGGCCCCGGCGCAGCGGCCGGTGCTGCCGAGGCCCGCCGACCGTATCGCGATCGTCGGGTGCGGCACCTCGTACTACATGGCACAGGCGGCCGCCGTGCTGCGCGAGGAGGCCGGGCAGGGGGAGACCGACGCGTTCCCCGCCTCGGAGTTCCCGCGCCACCGCCGCTACGACCGGGTCGTCGCCCTCACCCGCTCCGGCACCACCACCGAGGTGCTCGACCTGCTCGCCGGGCTGCGCGAGGCGGGCGTCCCCACGACCGCCGTCATCGGCGATCCGGAGACCCCCGTGATGACCCTCGCCGACGAGGCCGTGGTCCTCGACTTCGCCGACGAGCGGTCCGTCGTCCAGACCCGCTTCGCCACCACCGCCCTCACCCTCCTGCGCGCCCACCTCGGCCTGCACACCGTCTCCGTGGTCGCCGACGCCCGCGCCGCGCTCGCCGAGCCGCTGCCCGCCGGGCTGGAGGGTCACGGCCAGTTCACCTTCCTCGGCCGGGGCTGGAGCGTCGGCCTCGCCAACGAAGCCGCGCTGAAGATGCGCGAGGCCTCGCTGTCGTGGGCCGAGTCCTATCCGGCGATGGAGTACCGGCACGGGCCGATCAGCGTCTCCGGGCCCGGCACCGTCACCTGGTCGCTCGGCGAGGCCCCCGACGGGCTCGCCGAGCAGGTGCGCGCCACCGGCTCCCAGTGGGTGGCCGGGCGGCTCGACCCGCTCGCCGAACTGGTCCGGGTGCACCGCCTCGCCCTCGCCGTCGCCGCCCAGCAGGGCCTCGATCCGGACGCGCCGCGCCACCTCACCCGTTCGGTGATCCTCTCCGCCGGCGAGGAGGCGGTCCGATGAGCCTCGTACCCGCCGGTCCCCTCGTCCAGGAGGCGGCCCGCGCGGGCCGCGCCGTCGCCGCCTTCAACATCATCACCCTGGAGCACGCCGAGGCCGTCGTCGCCGGGGCGGAGGCGGCCGGCCTGCCCGTCATCCTCCAACTCAGCGAGAACGCGGTGAAGTTCCGCGGCGGACGCCTGCTGCCCATCTCCCGGGCGGCCGCCGCCTGCGCGGAAGCCGCCACGGTCCCCGTCGGCCTGCACCTCGACCACGTCAAGAGCTCCGAACTGCTCCGCCAGGCGTGCGACGCGGGCTACAGCTCGGTGATGTACGACGCCGCGCAACTCCCGTACTCCGAGAACCTGGAGGCGACCCGCTCCGCCGCCGACTGGGCGCACGCCAACGGGCTGTGGATCGAGGCCGAGTTGGGCGAGGTCGGCGGCAAGAACGGCGCCGCCCCGCTGGACCCCCACGCGCCCGGCGCCCGTACGGATCCCGACGAGGCCCGGCGCTTCGTCGCCGACTCCGGGGTCGACGCGCTGGCCGTCGCCATCGGCAGCAGCCACGCCATGACCACCCGGACCGCCGCCCTCGACCACGTGCTGCTCGCCCGGTTGGCGAAGAGCGTGGAGGTGCCGCTCGTCCTGCACGGCTCCTCTGGGCTGCCGGACTCGGAACTCGCCGCCGCCGTCGCGGGCGGCATCCGCAAGGTCAACATCGGTACCGCGCTGAACGTGGCCATGACCGGGGCCATCCGCGCCCACCTGACCCCGGCGGACCCCCGTCCGTACCTGACGGCCGCCCGCACGGCGATGACGGAGACGGCCGCGGCTATGATCAGCGCCCTGAACTGAGCGGTGGCGGGGGCGGGCGTGGACACGGGGCGGGGACGCACGAACAGGCGGAGGTTCCTGCTGATCGCGGGCCTCCCGCTGCTGGCGGTGGGCGGGGGCATGACGTACCTGCTGTGGCCGGAGCCGCACAGCAACCCGGTCCGCACCGACCTCGCGCCGCTGAACGACCGGTTCAAGCCGTACCTGGGCGAGCTGAGCGGGGCGCATTGGCTGGGCTACGACATCGACGAGGCCGGCCAGGACAGCCGCACCATCCCGGGCCCGGACTCCCGGATCCGGCTCGTCGGCGTCGCCCACCTGCCGCCGGGGGGCGCGGCAGCGGTCGTCCGCACCCCCGGCCGCGCCTTCGCGCCCGCCGAGCCGTCCGCGCTGCCCGAACGCCTGAAGACGTACGTGCCCGCCGAGGCGGCCTGGCAGCACAGCCCGCAGTTCGACACGTACATGAACGGTCAGAGCTCGGACGCGACGAGCGCGTCGGGCGAGTACCACTTCGACGTGGAGCGCGACCTCGTCCGCTTCGACGTGCTCTACCTCTTCTCCTGAAGCCCCTCACGCCCTTGATGTCCCACTCAGCGGGAGGACGCCCGCGGCACCGTTGAAGCCGCGGCGCGCACGGTGTTTCGTCGTACGGCAGACCTGCCGAGCCGCACGACGGAAGGGCCCACCCCCGATGCCGCAGCACCGTCTCCCCAGCCGATTCGGGGTGTTCCTCGCCCCCTACCACCGGCCCGACCGCGACCCGGCGCTCCAACTGCGCCGCGACCTCGACCTCGTCGGCGCCCTCGACCGGCTGGGGTACGAGGAGGTGTGGGCCGGGGAGCACCATTCCGCCGGGTACGAGATCATCGCCTCGCCCGAACTGTTCCTCGCGGCGGCGGCCGAGCGGACCGGCCGGATCATGCTCGGGACCGGCGTCAACTCCCTCCCGTACCACCAGCCGCTCATCCTCGCCGACCGGATCTGCCAGCTCGACCAGCAGTCGCGCGGCCGCGCCATGCTCGGCGTCGGGCCCGGGCAACTGCCGTCCGACGCCTTCATGATGGGCGTCGACCCGCTCCGCTCGCGCGAGATGATGGCCGACTCGCTCGACGCCGTGATGCGGCTGCTGCGCGGCGAGATCGTGACGGCCGCCACCGACTGGTTCGCCCTGGAGGAGGCCAGGCTCCAGCTCGGCCCCTACCGTGGGCGGGAGCTGGACGTGGCCGTCGCCTCGGCGGTCTCGCCCACCGGGGCCGTACTCGCCGGCCGGCACGGCGTCGGCATGCTCTCGCTGGCCGCCGCCGACCCGGACGGCTTCGCCGCCCTCGACGCCAACTGGGCCGCACACGAACGGGCCTGCGCCGAAGCGGGCCGGGAGCCGGACAGGTCGGCCTGGCGGCTGGTCACCCCCGTGCACCTCGCCGAGACCCGGGAACAGGCCCTGCGCGAAGCCGAATTCGGGATCCTCGACCTCGTCGGATACATCGAGACGCTCGGCGGCACCCGCCTCGACGGTTGCGGCACGGCCGCGGGAGCCGTCGAACGCTGGGTCACGGACGGTCTGCCCACCTTCGGCCGGGCCGTCATCGGAACCGCCGAGGACGCGCTCGAACGCATCGGACAACTCGCCGACAAGACGGGCGGCTTCGGCACCTTCCTCATCCTCCAGCTGGACATCGCCGATCCCGCCGCGGCCCTGCGCAGCCTCGAACTCTTCGCCGAGCGCGTCGTACCGCGCCTCACCGGAACGACCGACGCCCGCCGCGCCAGCCTCGACTGGGCCGGCCGCAACAGCGAGCGGTTCGTCGGGGCGATGCGCCGCTCCACCATGGAGGCCATCGCCCGCAAGGGAGAGGTCCGGTGAGGGCCGCGGTGCTGGAAGGCGGACGCTTCCACGTCCGCGAGCACGCCGATCCCGTACCGGGGCCGGGACAGGCACTCGTGGAGACCGAGGCCTGCGGGATCTGCGGCTCCGACCTGAGCGCCGTCGCCCACACCGAGGAGTTCCTGCGGGCCTCCCGGGACAGCGGCACCACCAGCTTCCTCTTCGACCCGGACCGGCCGCTGGTCATGGGCCACGAGTTCTCCGGCCGCGTACTCGCCTACGGCCCGGGCGCGAGCGGCCCCGAACCCGGCACCGGGGTGGTCGGCCTGCCCTGGGCGGTCGACGCCGGGGGAGCGGTCCGTACCGTCGGCTACAGCAACGCCTTCCCGGGCGGCTTCGGCGAGCGGATCGTCGTACAGGCGCAGGCGCTGCTGCCCGTACCGGACTCCATGGACCTGGCGACGGCCTCCCTCACCGAGCCGCTCGCCGTCGGCTTCGGCAACGTCGCCCGCACCGCGGCCGGCGAGGGCACCCCGGCCGTGGTGATCGGTTGCGGCCCCGTGGGGCTGGGGGCCGTGGCCGCCCTGCTGGAGCGGGGCGCCGGGCCGGTCGTCGCCTCCGACCCCTCGGCGCTGCGCCGCGCGGCGGCGGCCCGGCTGGGCGCACACGCGGTGCTGGACCCGGGCGCCGGAGAGGACCCGGTGGCCCACTGCGCAGAGCTGGCCGGGGCCGGGGCGCGGCCGATGCTCGTCGTCAACTGCGTCGGCGTACCCGGCATGCTCAACTCACTGCTGCACGGCGTTCCGCGCGGGACCGAGATCCTGCAGATCGGCGGGGTGATGACCGAGGACGTGATCCGTCCCGTGGTCGGCATCTACAAGGACGTCACCATCCGGATGTGCCTCACCTACCCGCCGCGGGAGTTCGGCGCGACCCTCGACCGGCTCGCCGACGGGCGCATCGACCCGGCCGCCCTGGTCACCGGCGAGGCCGGCTTCGGTGGTCTGGACGCGGCCTTCGCCTCGCTGCGCCGCCCCGAGGAGCACATCAAGGTCCTGATCAGGCCGGGGCTCCGGGGGGACGGGATCAACGCGGTGTGAGCCGGGCCTCGTGGCACTGGATCCCCTGCCACTCGGCCCGGTCCGGGCGGGCGCCCCGGGCCAGGGACCGGGTGCCCTCCGCGACCGTGAGGGTGCGCCCGGTGGAGAGGCAGACGGCCACGAACCAGACGGTCCGCTCGGCCTCGACGGTCTCGTCGTAGTAGCAGTCCGCGGTGACGGTCTCGCCCCCGGAGAGGCCCGACAGGAAGGGCCGCTGCAGGAAGTCCTGCACGTGGAGGGGGAAATGGCCCAGCACCCCCTGCGCCCACGCGTGCAGGCCGAGCCGCAGGACCGGAGCCCCCGGAGCGCCGGGCGCGGCGGCCCGCCCGTCCGGCGACGGCTTCCCGTCGAAGGACCGGCTGCGCAGCGAGCCCGGCTCCACCCGGACCCGCTGCCCCCGGAACTCCGGTACGCCGTGCCGCAGTTCCTGCCGGACCCGGCAGAGGCCGCGGTCGCCGGCCACCAGCGCGGAGGGCCGCCCGTCGGCGTCCGGCCCGGCCCACCAGGTCAGGGTCCGGCCCGCCTTCTCCATCAGCCGGGCCGTGACGTCCTCGGGCAGGCTCTCCCAGTACTCGTGGCGTGCGGGGATGCCGTTGTCCACGGGGAGGGCCCCCGGCTCGTGGATCTGGGTCACCGCCAGGCCGTACTCGGGGTTGTCCAGGCGTCGCGCGTCGTGGTCCATGTCGGTTCCCCCGGTTCCTTCTGCCCGCCCCGCCCCGCCCCGCCCCCGCGCCGCTCCGGCCCGGAAGGCCCGAAAGACCCGGAAGGCCCGGACGGTACCGACCGCCATTGTGCGGCAGTCAGCCCGGATCCGGGGCCGCCACGCGCGGATCAGATGCCGATGGCCCCGTCGATCCGTTCCCGGAGCAGGTCGGCGTGGCCGTTGTGCCGGGCGTACTCCTCGACCATGTGGATCAGGACCCAGCGCAGGGACACCTTCCCCCGCCACACGTCATCGCCCTCGACGTCGAGGTCGGGCGCGTCGGCGACGAACCGTTCGGCGAAGGCCACTTCGTCGCGCCACGCCTCCCACGCGGCCGCCACCACCGCCGGGTCGTCGACGGCCCCGTCGAAGCCCCCGTCGGGTTCGTCCGCCGAGGAGAAGATCGGCTCGGCGTCCTGGCCCGCCAGGACCCTGCGGAACCAACGCCGCTCCACGTCGGCGAGGTGCCGGACCAACCCGAGCAGGGAGAGGGTCGACGGTTCCACCGACCGCCGCGCCAACTCGGCCCCCAACCCGGAGCACTTCAGCTCCAGGGTCGCGCGGTGGTCCGCCAGGAAGCCGGCCAGCATCAGTCGTTCGTCACCGGTCGCGGGGCCGGTGAAGCGGTGGTCCCGTTCCGGGCCGACGAAGATTTCCGCTCTGCTCTGTTGGGTCGTCATGGTCGAAAGTATGCGCGCACCGCCGAACGGGAGTGCGTGGGCCACGCCGAACTGCGCGCCCCTTCAGGGCCCTTCCGATTTTTTGGAACGGGTTCTAGTCTGACCGCCGCCATCACCGCCGCCGCGGCGAACCGGCTGGACCGCGACACTCCCGGAGGGGCCGTGCACCTCGAATACACGCCTGAGCAGCAGCAGTTGCGCACCGAGCTGCGCGCCTACTTCGCCGAGCTGGTCCCCGAGGACGTCTACTCCCGATACGAGGACCCCGCCGCCCAGAAGCGGTTCTACCGGGAGACCATCCGACGGCTCGGTGCGGACGGCTGGCTCGGGGTCGGCTGGCCCAAGGAGTACGGCGGCCGCGGCATGACCCCGATGGACCAGTTCATCTTCTTCGACGAGGCCGCGCAGGCCGTCGTACCGCTGCCCCTGATGGCGCTCAACACCGTCGGCCCCACGATCATGCAGTTCGGCACCGACGAGCAGAAGGCGTACTTCCTGCCGAAGATCCTCGCGGGCGAGATCGACTTCGCCATCGGCTACAGCGAGCCCGACGCCGGCACCGACCTCGCCGCACTCAAGTGCAAGGCCGTGCGCGAGGGCGACGAGGAGACCGGCACCTACGTCGTCAACGGCCAGAAGATCTGGACCACCAACGGCGACACCGCCGACTGGGTCTGGCTCGCCGTCCGCACCGACCCGGACGCCCCCGCGCACAAGGGCATCACCATGCTCCTCGTGCCGACCTCGGACCCGGGGTATTCCTGCACCCTCATCAACACCCTCGCCTCGCACGACACCACCGCCAGCTACTACGAGGACATCCGCGTCCCCGCGAGCCGCCGCGTCGGGCAGGAGAACAAGGGCTGGCGGCTGATCACCAACCAGCTCAACCACGAACGGGTCACCCTCGCCGCCCACGGCACCATGGCCATCCGTGCCCTCCACGACGTCCAGCGCTGGGCCGCCGCGACCAAACTCGCCGACGGCCGCCGCGTCATCGACCTGAATTGGGTCCGCGGCCGACTGGCCCGCACCCACGCCCGGCTCGACGCGATGAAGCTCCTCAACTGGCAGATGGTCAACGCGGTCGAGGAGGGGACGCTCACCCCCCAGGACGCCTCCGCCGTCAAGGTGTACGGCTCCGAGGCGCGCAGGGACGCGTACGCCTGGCTGATGGAGGTCGTCGGCGCGGCGGGCTCCCTCAAGGACGGCTCGGCCGGCGCGGTGCTGCACGGCGAACTCGAACGCGGCTACCGCAGCGCCGTCATCTTCACCTTCGGCGGCGGCAACAACGAGATCCAGCGCGAGATCATCTCCTGGATCGGCCTGGGCATGCCCCGCGTGCGCAGGTAGCGCCCGTGTGACGAGGATTTATAGTTGGCACTTAAGATTTCTAGTTGGCGCCAAGATCAACCTCTCCCTAGAGGTGGCGGTGCATCACTTTCCCGTCGCGGTGCTGCTGTGGGACTCTCGCTGCGTCGTGCGCTGAGTGCCAGCATGCGCCCCGTACACGGGGTTTGGTCGCATTTCCCTCGTCCGGTTCACGCAGTACCTGTCACGGTCGTCTTGGCAGGTACGCGGAGCCGGCGATGGATCTGGGTCTGGTAGACGTCGAGTGGGCTGACGGTGAGGGCCATCCGCACCGAGTTCACTCACATCCTCGACACCCCCGCCGGCCGGATCGGCGAACAGATCCCCCTCGCCGAAATGCTCCAGGCCGTCGGCCGCGGCTGGTACACGGAACAGGCTGCGCTCCTGCGCCCCCCGCCCCCGGCAGCGCGGGTTCAATGGGGACCAAGGGAAGATCCGCGAGTGGACGATCCGAGAGAAGGGCTTCCTCCCCATGGAGCCATGCCCCGGGGTCAGCCACAAGTGGAAGGGCTGGTCCATGTCCTGCTGGCAGGAGACCACGACCCGGGTGGACTCCATGCGGGCGAAGCCCGGACCGTGCCCCTGTTTC
This sequence comes from Streptomyces sp. NPDC002467, assembly GCF_042889825.1. Lineage (NCBI taxonomy): Bacteria > Bacillati > Actinomycetota > Actinomycetes > Kitasatosporales > Streptomycetaceae > Streptomyces > Streptomyces sp. NPDC002467. Next base: position 220,678 of record NZ_JBIARJ010000006.1, read on the forward strand.
GCGTGCGGGCACCGGCGCGGCGGCGACAGGCTGCGCACTTCACCGGACTTGGTGATGGCACGGCTACGCGAACACGGTGTGAACCGGACCCTGACCACGTGTTCACGAGGGTGATCGATCAATGGCCCAGCAGGCCGTCGCCCCCGGCGCTTGGTGCCGCTACGTGGACGTCTTGCTGGCTGGCTTCGGCCTCGAGCCAGGCCCGGGACCGCACACGACGGCGATGACCGACGACCAGCTGCTGCGTACCTGGCCCAAGCCCGCCCTAGCCCGCCCCGACCGCGCCGAGTAGCCGTAGGACGGCCCGGGCTTCGACCCCGCTGGGGTGTGGCCCGGGGTATGAGATGACGCCCCGGGGCCTGGCGGTCCGCGGTGACCTGGCGGCACATTCTGGGTGTCGTAGACGTCGCCGGCACGTACGGAGTTCGACCGCGTGACGGCGGCACGTGTCTTCATCGTCCGCATCAGCGACACCGAGGGGGCCGCAATCGAGCAGAGATCACCGACGCACTCTCGATGGGGCGTCACAGACCTACGAAGACGAAGGCGGGAGATCCACCCTGAGGGCATCGTCCCGCTGACCACCGGATACGTCGAGGGGTGGATTCCCGAGGGCCCCATCTCTCCTTGTTGAGGGGCTGCGCGTTGTGCCCTGGACTGGACGACGGCTACTACTGATTGCTCACCCGGAGGAGCCGAAGGCGGTATGCGCGTTGTCGCCGCCCCAGCCGGTCGGGCTGCGCCAGATGACATTGACACGGAAGACGTCGCGAATCGTGTCTACAGACCAGTCTTCGGCAGGCGATTCGGAGAGGACAAGGTAGAGACCGTCGGCCCGCACGGGCAGCGTGTGGTTGATCTCGAGCAGGCGGGTCGCGCCCGATCGCAGGTCCTCATAGGTGGAGCAGCCTGCGCCCAGGGCCTCGTAGAGGAAGAGACCGTGCTGGGTGACACAGCTGACGTCGACGACCGAGGAGTCGGCCGGCTGGAGGTCCGCCCAGAGAAGCGATGCCTTCAGCGCATGACGGACCGCCTCGTGCTTCTTGCACGTACGGTCGGCCCCGGCAGCCGCTTCCAGCGCGCGGAGGAAACCGTCCTTCGTGGTCGCAGCCGGTGTTGTGGCGGCGGTGTCCGCGGTTGTCATCTGCACCTCTTCCTTGTGATCTGGTTGCGTCGGGGCGACGGGGATCGCGCTGTCGGAGTTCGGCTTCATCGCCGTGCTGAAGCGCTCCTGGAGCTCTCGCCGTGCTTCAGCGAGGGGCCCTGCCCAGCCGGAAGCGTCCAACCCCTCCGCGAGCCGACCTGCGTCGAAGGTGCCCTCCTTGAGCGCACGGTTGGTTGTCGCGGCAAGGTCTCGAAGAGCTCCGAGTTGCTCTCTGTCCGGATCACCGAACAGGTGAAGGACGTCAACCCAGTCGGCTTGGTCCCGGCGAAGGATGCGGTTGGCCATGCCCTGGAGTTCGGAGAGGCGGCTGCGGGCGTCTGGAACGTCGCCGTCGCTGCCGGTCAGCTCTCCCAGCACGTCCAGTGCCGCGAGATAGCGTCCCGCCATCCGCTCCGAGACGGGCGACCGGCCGCGCTGATCGGCGGTGAGCACCGTCTGACTCGTGTCGTTCGCGAACACCCAGCAGTCCAGCGCGTCACCCCGGCGCGGGGGAACCGTGCCTTGGCGGACGGTGAGCACGAGCGGCCGACCGATCACCGGAGACAGCGGCCTGACCTTGTACCGACCGCCAGAGACGTGGCCCACCACCTCGACCCGGACATCGCTGCCGATCCGGGGAAGGCTTTCCGCCGCGCCCACGGGCCGGACGTCCGGTGCCGCGGATCCAGAGTCGTCCGCGGGGGCGGTGAGCGCCTCCGGCAACGCGGCGGTGTGCAGGACGGTCAGGCTCTGGGTGCTGCGGGTGAGGGCCACGTACAGCTGGCGCAGCCCGGCCGGACCACGGTCGGCGATCGTCGCGGGCTCGACGACCAGGACGTGGTCGTACTCCATTCCCTTGGCCTGCCCGGCGGCCAGTACGGACACGGCATCGCGATCGCGCGCGGCGATGTCGCCGCCCTCGTGGATTCGGTGGCTGATGGCGTCCAGCCAGTCGGAGTCGTCCGGGACGATGACGGCAACGGAGCGGGGGTTGCTGCCGTCGCTGGTGCGCACCAGTCGTGCCACGTGGGCGACGGTGTCGTCGAGCAGCTTCCATGGTTCGGTCGCCACGGTCCGCACGGCGCCCACGCCCGCCTCACGGACAGCCTGCGGATAAGGCAGGGACGGGGCGACCACGCGGGCGAGAGGGGCGACGAACTCCATGATCTCGGCGGGGACGCGGTAGCTGGTGGTGAGCTGAGCCACGCTCCAGTCGCCGTGGTCGGAAAGGAGTGCGCCGAGCAGGTCCCAGCTCGTCGGGATGTGGGCGCCCGTCGCCTGCGCGAGGTCGCCCAGGACGGTCATGGAGCCGCCCACCGCACACCGCCGCCGCAGGGAGCGGGCCTGCATGGGCGTGAGGTCCTGGGCCTCGTCGACGACGATGTGGCCGTATCGCGGCGGGGTGTCGCCGCTGATCAGCACGCGAAGCTCTTCGAGGCAGACGTGGTCGTCGAGGGTCCACGGGTCGGCGTCGGCGCTGGCAGCGCGGGCCCGCAACAGGGCCGCCTGCTCTTCCTCGTCGAGGATGCCGTCGGCGCAGTCCCGCAGGAGGTCGGCCGAGTCGTAGAGGCTACGCAGGGCCTCCCGGGGCCCGGGGGACGGCCAGACCCGTTCGACGAGGCGCTCGACCCGGCGGTTGCGTTCCAGGTCGCGGCGGATCGTGCCGGCCTGTCCGCGGCGCGGTGCGACATCGGCGAGCTCTTGGAGAAGCCTGTCGACGAACAGGCCACGGAAGCGGTCCCGCCGCTCCCGGAAGGGCCCGTCGCCGGCGTGAGCCTGGTCGAGGAGGGCGAGGACCTCGGACTTCGGTACGCGGAGGGTCGTACTGCCGGCGGTGACGACGACCCCGGGCTCATCGCCCTCAAAGGAGGGGACGACCGTGAGGGCGTCAAGAGCCTCGGGGCGGTAGTCGCTCTCGACCCGGCGCCGCAGCACGGCCGCCATGCCTTCACCCGACTTCGCCAGACGCGCCTTCGGCGAGTCCACACCGAGCATCTCGCCCTCCCACAGCCGGTCCAGCTGGACGGCGTTCACATCCCGGGTGCCGAGGGTGGGGAGGACCTGGCCGACGTAGTCGAGGAACCGCTGGTGGGGACCGATGACGAGGATGTCCTGGGCCTTGAAGTGCTCGTTGTTGACGAGCCAGGTCACCCGGTGGAGACCGACCGCCGACTTGCCGGTACCAGGGCCGCCCTGCACGACGAGGATGTCCGAGGGCGAGCCGGTGACCAGCTCCATCTGGTCACGGCGGATGGTCTCGACGATGTCCCTCATCCGACCGCCGCGCGACCGCTGGAGTTCCTGCAGCAGGAAGTCGTCCGGCTGGAGTGCCTTACGCCGCTGCCATCGGACGACATCGCCGGGCGTGGGTGCCGACGTACGTTCCGGGGCGGTGGACGCGTCCGTCTCCTCCGCCGCGCTGTCGTCGGCGGCCTGACGGGGCACCGGTACGGCGGCGGGCTCGGGTACGGACAAGGGCACGGGAGCGGGCGTCGCCAGGGAGATCTCGTCGAAGTAGCTCTCGACGATCCGCTGTACGCAGCGGAGCTGACGACGCAGGACCACCTCGCCCGGGCTCTCGGGCCGGGTCTCGACCCACTTCTTCGCCAGGGGGCTGGTCCACAGCAGAACAACCGGATCGTTCGCGCTGTCCTTCACCCCACGGCGCCCGATGTACCACGGCCGGGGCTCTCCGCCCGGGTCCTCCGGGGCGTCGACGCGGGAGAAGACCAGCGCCTCGCCGCCCAGTCCTCCGTAGGCCTCGGCCCGCGCCTCCGCTTCGGCCCGGTTGGCGATCCCGTCCTTGCCGCTCGCCGAGGCGGTGGCCGCCGAGGTGCCGCTCAGTTCGGCCAGTTTCGTGGTGTAGCAGTCATATGCGTGGTCCACCGCCCGCTGCTCGCCGGCGAGGATCTCGTCCCGAGTGGTGGTGCTCATGTGCGTCCTCCCTGCGGTGCCGGGGGACACCGCCACGGGCATGTGCCCGTACCCCGCTGAAACAACTACCAGAAAACGGACGGTGACGAAGAGTCAATGGATCAGTTCTCGGATGAGGCCGTCGGCCTCGGCGCGCCAGGCCCGCACCTGGGCGTACGTGGGCCCGAGCTCGTACAGGTGGTAGTGGCACCCCAGACTCAGCTGCGACCAGAGGGCCTTCGCCCGTCGAGCCGTTCCGGTCGACGCGACGGAGTGCAGGAGGAGCAGCTTGGCGCGCCCCGTGGTGCGGGGCAGACCTGGCATCGCGGCTTCCAGCACCCGGTCGACGCAGAGCTCCAGCGCGGTCCGCAGCGCGAGGCAGGCGCCGCGGTGCCGGCCGGCGGTGGTGGCGTGGGCGAGTTCGCCGTCGAGGAGGCCGTCGGCCGTCAGCAGCAGACCTTCGACAGAAGCAGGCGCGGGGGCGGTCATGCGGTCACCTCCGGCTTGCGGATCTTCTGCGCCAGGTTCTCCACGTCCGTGACGAAGCGGTGGGGGTTGGGGATCGAGGTGCCGCCGGCGTGGGCCCCCTTCTGGCACTGCTGGATCAGGGAGCATGCCGGGCTTCCGTAGCGGCGGCGTACCTCCTCCTTGACGTCGCTACCGCGCGTCACGTCGCCGAAGAGCGCGAAGGCCGCGACCTCCTGGAACCTTTCCGCGCTGTCGATCGCGGTCTGGAGGTCGTACTCCGAGCCGCCGGTGCGGTGGTGGCGGATCCAGGCAGCCTCCAGGAACGTGTTCTCCAGGGCGATCCGGCACAGGCCGGGCACCACGTGGCTGTACGTCTCGGGGGGAAGCCCCGGAGTGGCGGCGATGGCCCGGGCGTCGCCGATGGCCTGCGCGACCGGGTCGTCGACGCAGTCGACCTTCACCCGGGACCCCTCGCCACGCGCCACCTGGAAGACCGTGACCGGCAGCTCCTGGTCGGTGAACGCCTTCTGCAGACGAGGGTCGTGGGTGAAGACGACGATCTGCCGGTGCCTGCCGATCTCGTGCAGCACCTGGGCGAGTCCGTGCACCTTGGTCGGGTCCATGGACTGCACGGGGTCGTCGATCACGAGGAAGCCGAACGGGCTGTCCGCGGTCGTGGCCCTCGGCAGGAAGAGGGAGAGCGCGAGGGAGTGCAGCTCCCCCTGGCTCATGACGTCGAGCGCGGGGGCGTCCTGGCCGTCGACGGAGGCCGCCATGACGAGCTTGCGGACGTTCGCCTTCTCGCTGCCCTTCAGGCTCACGGAAGTGAGGTCGACATTGCTCTCCTGCCGCAGGCGCTCCCAGATGGCCTGCGTGGCGTCGGTGAAGCGCTCCATGCGCTGCTCCCGCAGCTCGGTGGAGAGGTCCTTGAGCCACTTCACCGCCTTTCGGAGGTCGCCCAGCAGAGGCTTGTCCCGCTCGGTCTCGCGGGCCTTGTCCGCCCAGGCGGCGAGCCGGGTGACGAGCGCGCGCCACCGCTCGTCGCGCTCCTCCAGCTCGTGGGCCGCATGCCTCCTGACGGTGTCGCAGGCGTCAACGAGGACCGTGGCGGCTTCTTCGGCGCTCCGGGCGAGTTCGGCGGGGTCGGTGATCTGCCGGCAGTCGCTCCACGCCTTCCACGGGCCGGCCAGTGCAACGGGGATCCGCTGGGGGTTCTCGATGAGGTTGTGGAGGTTCCGCTTACCGGTCCGGACGGCGGCGCGGGCGTCCTCGGCGGTCTTCGCCTCGTGGCGCAGTTCCGCGACCTGCCGGGAGGCGCGGTCGTACCACTCCCGTCCGAGGACCCGTTCCGTTCCGCACGCGGGGCAGACATCGTCGTCGGGGTGCCGGTCGGCGTGGGCGAGGGCCTTCTCCAGCAGATCGGCGCGCAGCCGGGCGTTCTCGGCGTCGGTGCCGTGAAGGTCCTCCACGTCGGCCAGGGCGATCCTCAGCCGCTGAACGGCCTCCCCGACCTCCGCCAGGTCGGGGCCCTGCGCCCCGGCCTCACTCTGGAGCTCGGCGAGCCGGCTGTCGTCGGCCGGGGGGAGCCCCGCGACGAGCGCGTCGATGGTGTCGAGGTCCAGGGCGCCGGGGGTGTCCACGGCGAGCAGGGCCTGTACGGCACGGTCGTCGTCCCCCAGCGCGTAGAGGGCGTCCTTCAGGCCGGGCAGGGCCTCCCTCGTCTCCTTCGCGACGGCAGCGAGGGCCTTCTCCCGCGCGCTCAGCCGGTTGGTCGCGATGGAGAGCAGCTCCATGCCGAGGATGGTGGCGATCGCGTCGTACCGCTCGGACGGCTTGCCGGTGAGCATGAGGTCGAGGTCGGTGTACGAGAGGAACGGCCGGTGGTCGGCGAGGGGCGTGTCCCAGCCGGCCTCGGCCACGGGGACGGCTGCATGACCCGGGCGCTTGAAGGTGGCCTCGGAGCTGCCGAACTCCTGGCTCGTCCAGGTGCGGGTGAGGGTGCTGTTGCCGGTGTCGCCCTCGATCGCGAGCTTGAGCTCGATCTTGGGGCTTTCGGCGTTGTGGAGGTTGTACCAGTGGCCGCCGCGCGTGGCGTCCTGGCCCGGCCGATGGGCCCGGGTGCCGGTGAAGCCGACCTCGATGGCGTCGGCGAGGCTGGACTTGCCGGAGCCGTTGCGGCCCACGACGAGGTTGACACCCGGACGGGGGCTGAGGCTCAGCCGGGCACGGGGGCCGATACCACGGAAGCCGTTGACGGCGAGGGAGCCGAGGTAGACGCGCCCGACCGGAGAGGTTCCACGGGTCTCGTTCTCGCCCAGCGTCTCCTTCAGGAGCGCCTTCACGGGCTCGGTGAGTGCCGCCTCGCCCAGACGGGTCCGCACCAGATCGGCCAGGGGCGGGGGCTGGTCGGCGGAGTTCGGCCGAGTGGGGTCGGTGGGTTCGTCCGCGTTCCGCTGGGACTGTTCCGTCACGGTCATGTGCTTTCTCCCGGGGGCCAGATGCTGGTTCGGAGGATGGGGCGGACACCGGCACGCGGTCGGTGCGGATGGTGCCCCGGCGTTCGCGTGGGGGTGGTGGTGCGCGGCGTGGTCCCCCGTTGAGAGGGAGGGGACATGTGCGGTGGGTGGCGACTTCGGTGCGGAACGGATCCGGCGAGGGCGCGGCCCTGACGTGTCGCGTTGCGATGAGTAGGGACTGACGGAGATCGGATGCGTGACGCGGTACGGCGACAGGGCGCTCCACAGTTCGCTCGCAAAGTCAGCGTCACGCTTCCACTCGGAACCGTGACTAGATAAGCATGACACTGAAAGCACTGTCAAACGACTTGACGAATTTGACGACCGTTGTAATGTGTTAACCGTCCCCGTCCGACTGGCCCGAGAGGTGCGGAACCCCACGCCATGCCCCAGCAGCCACCAGCCCAACCGGCACCCTCAGCGCATGTGACAGCCGCCGAGATCTCCCGTATCGCAGGGGTCACGCGCGCCACCGTCAGCAACTGGCGCCGCCGCCACGACGACTTCCCGGCTCCCAGCGCAGGCACGGAAACCAGTCCGCTCTACGACCTGCCGGCCGTCCAGGCATGGCTGCGGGGACGCGGGCACACCTCCACCGCCTCGCCGGCCGAGGAACTGCGTACAGCGCTCCGGCTGCTGGGACCCGGCTCGGGAGTGGCCGCGCGACTGTTCCCGCTGGCGGCTGCCGCGTCCCGGCGCAGACCGGAGGAGCTGACCGAACTCGCCGCCTTGCCCGACGACCAGTTGATCGCCCGAGCGGAGAAGACCGCGGGCGAGCTTCCGGCCGCCGTGCCCGAGGCCGAGCCGGTCCGCTACGGTCCGGACGACGCGGACGCGGTCCGCGCGCTGCTGGGTTGCGTCCGTGAGGCGGGGCCGCAGGCCGCCGTCGACGTCCTCGCCGAACGCGAACTGGACGAGGGCGCCGCCAGCGGCGTCTACCAGACCCCGGAGGGCCTGGCCCTCCTCATGGCACTGCTCCTGCCGGCCGACCCGTCCCGCGTCCTCGACCCCGCCTGCGGCAGCGGCACGCTCCTGGCTGCCGCCGCCCGGCAGGGCGCGCGGGAGCTGTTCGGGCAGGACTCGCTCCCCGTCCAGGGCCAGCGCACCGCGGTCCGGCTGCTGCTGGCCGCACCCGAAGCCGAGACGGCGATCCGCGTCGGCGACAGCCTGCGCGACGACGCCTTTCCCGATGTCACCGTGGACGCCGTCCTGTGCAACCCGCCGTTCGCCGACCGGGACTGGGGTCACGACGAGCTGGCCTACGACCCAAGGTGGGCGTACGGGCTTCCGCCGCGCTTCGAGTCCGAACTGGCGTGGGTGCAGCACGCCCTCGCGCACCTGGAGCCCGGCGGCTACGCGGTCATGCTGCTGCCACCCGGGGTTGCCTTCCGCTCGTCCGGCCGCCGCGTCCGCGCGGAACTCATCCGCGGCGGGGCCCTGCGCGCCGTCGTCTCCCTTCCGGCGCGTGCCGCGTATCCGCTCCACATCGGCCTGCAGATCTGGGTGTTCCAACGCCCCGAGCCGGGCGGCACGGACCGTACGACGGTGCTGTTCGTCGACGGGGAGGGCGAGCAGCGGGACGGCGCCCCGGGCACGGCGTCCGCCACCGACATGGCCACGGCCGACGCCGGCACCCGTGGCGGCTCACGCCCCCGCCGCTCCGGCTCGTCCTCTTCCGCCGCCCCTTCCTCCGCCGCCTCCTTCGACTGGGCGGGGCTGACTGACCGGGTCCTCGGCCAGTGGGCCGCGTTCACCACCGCACCCGACACCTACGCCGACGAGCCAGGCGTCGCCCGCGCGGTGCCCCTCGTCGACCTCCTCGACGACGTCGTCGACGTCACCCCGGCCCGCCATGTCCGGGCGACCGCGGGCGACATCGACCCGGCCGACCTGGCCCGCCGCGTCGACGACCTGTACGGGCAACTGGCCGAGCAGGTCAGCGCACTGGCGGCCTCCTCCGCCTCCGGCGGGTGGCAGCCGTCCGGGGCCTCGGCCCGCGAGTGGCGTACGGCGACCGTCTCCGACCTGGCGCGCGGCGGAGCCCTGACCGTGCTGCGGGCGGCTACGCCCGGCACACGAGGCTCCAAGGGCTCCGGCGCCCCCGCCGTGGAGCGGCCGGTCCTCACCGCCCGCGACATCTCGGGCGGAAACCCGCCGTCCGGTACGGCTGTCGACATCCACTCGGACGCCGCGCAACCCGTAGCCGCCGGGGACGTCCTCGTACGCGCCGTCGCGAACGGCGGCAACGCGGCGGCGATGACCCGGGTAGCGGACGACCGGGACGCCGGCGCCCTGCTGGGTCAGCACATCCACCTCCTGCGCCCCGACCCCGCCCGCCTCGACCCGTGGTTCCTGGCCGGGTTCCTCGGCGCCGAGGACAACATCGCCTCCGCGTCGACCGGCAGCAGCCTCGTGCACGTCACACCGGGCCGCCTGCGCCTACCGCTGCTGCCCCTGGAGGAACAGCGGCGCTACGGGGAGGCTTTCCGCCGCGTGCACGAACTGCGCGCGGCCGTCCGCAGAACAGCTGACCTAGCCGCCGACACCGCGGCCACCCTCACCACCGGCCTGACCGCGGGCGTACTCCTGCCACCGGCCGACCCGACCAGCCCGGGCACCCCGGGCAGCCGTTCTGTCTGAAACGCCCCACGAGTCCCACCGCACAAGACCACACTGAATCCCAGCCGTCCCACGCCCGGACGGCGCTCTTCGGAAGGAAGCCGGGACCTCTTGAACAGCAGCAAGCACACGGAGCTGGCGAACCACGCCTGGTCCGTCGCCGATCTCCTGCGCGGTGACTACCGACAGTCCGACTACGGCAAGGTCATCCTGCCGTTCACCGTACTGCGCCGCCTGGAGTGCGTCCTGGAGCCGACGCGCGAGAAGGTCGCCGAGACCGTCGACAGGTTCGCGGGCCAGGAGATCGACACCGACCACTTCCTGCGCAAGGCCTCGGGTCACTCCTTCTACAACAAAAGCGACCTCACGCTCAAGAAGATCGCGGCCGACCCGCAGAACGCGGCGAAGAACCTGCAGATCTACGTCGGCGCCTTCTCCGACAACGCCCGCGAGGTCCTCGAGAAGTACGAGTTCAACCAGCAGGTCAGGAAGCTCGACGGCGCGAACCTGCTCTACCAGGTCATCGGCAGGTTCACCGACCTCGACCTGCACCCCGATGTCGTGCCCAACCACAACATGGGCTACATCTTCGAGGAGCTGATCCGCCGCTTCGCCGAGCAGTCGAACGAGACCGCAGGTGAACACTTCACCCCGCGCGAGGTCATCAAGCTGATGGTCAACCTGCTGGTGGCGCCCGACGCGGACGCCCTCAGCCTGCCGGGTGTCGTCCGCACGGTCATGGACCCGGCCTGCGGCACGGGCGGCATGCTCAGCGCCGCCGACGACCACATCCTGGCCCTCAACCCGGACGCGACGGTCGAGGTGTACGGGCAGGAGCTCAACCCCGAGTCCTGGGCGATCTGCCGGTCCGACCTGATGATCAAGGGCCAGGACCCGGAGAACATCCGCTTCGGCAACTCCTTCTCCGACGACGGCCACTCCCGCCGGAAGTTCGACTACATCCTCGCCAACCCGCCGTTCGGCGTGGAGTGGAAGAAGGTCAAGGAGGAGGTCGAGTACGAGCACAAGTCGCTCGGCGACGCCGGCCGCTTCGGCGCCGGCCTACCGCGCATCAACGACGGTTCGCTCCTCTTCCTCCAGCACATGATCTCGAAGATGAAGCCGGTGGACGTGAACGGCGGGGGCGGATCTCGCATCGCCATCGTCTTCAACGGCTCCCCGCTGTTCACGGGCGCGGCTGATTCCGGCGAGTCCAAGATCCGCCGCTGGATCCTGGAGAACGACTGGCTGGAGGCGATCATCGCCCTCCCGGACCAGCTCTTCTACAACACCGGCATCTCCACGTACTTCTGGATTCTCACCAACCGCAAGGACGCCGACCACAAGGGCAAGGTCGTCCTCCTGGACGCGCGCGACCAGTGGGTGAAGATGCGCAAGTCGCTCGGCGACAAGCGCAAGGAACTGGGCGACGGGACGAACGGCCGCCCCGACCACATCGGCGACATCACCCGCCTGTACTCGGAGGCCCTCCAGGTCGCCAAGGACCCCGAGCACCGGCTGCACGGCAAGGTCAAGCTCTTCGCCAACGAGGACTTCGGCTACCAGCGCATCACCGTCGAACGCCCGCTGAAGCTTCGCTTCGAGGTCACGGAGGAGACCCTGGCTGCACTGACGGAGGCCAAGCCGGTGGCGAGGCTGGAGCGGAGCGAGGAGTTCGTCGCGGCGGTGCGTACGCTGCTCGGCTCGTCCTGGCCGACGAAGTCAGAGGCGTTCATCGCACTTAAGGATGCGGTCGTCGCGGCCGGCCTGACGTGGCCGACGGGCGCGCCATTCGCGAAGGTAGTGCGGGAGACGATCGGCGTCCGGGACCCCGAGGGTGAGGTCCAGAAAATCAAGAGTGCGGCTGAGCCGGACACGGACCTGCGCGACTCCGAGAACGTTCCGCTCGGCGAGGACGTCGAGGACTACCTCAAGCGCGAGGTGCATCCGCACGTCCCGGACGCGTGGATCGACCACACGAAGACGAAGATCGGCTACGAGATCCCGTTCACCCGGCACTTTTACGTGTACAAGCCGCCGAGGCCGCTGGCCGAGATCGACGCAGAGCTGAAGTCCCTGGAAGCAGAGATTCAGGCGCTGCTGGAAGAGGTTACAGAATGACCTGGCCAACTGTACCGTTGCGACGCCTCGTTACATGTCTCGATGGCCGACGAATCCCCCTGAACAGCGAGCAGCGGGCAGAAATGAAGGGGAGCGTCCCGTACTGGGGAGCTGGCGGCGTACTGGATTTTGTCGATCAGGCAATCTTCAACGAGCCATTGGTTCTACTCAAGGAAGATGGATCTCCATTTTTTATCCCAGGAAAGGGCGTTGCCCATTACGTAGAGGGACCGAGCTGGATCAACAACCACATCCACGCCCTGCGCGCAACAGGTGCCGATGGACGATTCCTCGCTTACGCGCTCAACTGCGTTGATTACTCAAATTACCTCACAGGGTCAACACGGGACAAGCTCACACAAGAAGATCTCAAGAAGATCGACATCTGGCAACCTCCCCTTAGGGAACAGCGTCGCATCGCCGATTTCCTCGACGCTGAGACCGCCCGCATCGACCGACTGGTCGCCCTACAAGTGACCTTGAGGGCGAGGATCGATGAGCGTGATAACGCCCTGCGTGACAACCTGGTCAATGAGTTGGCTAGGACAGTTGGCGAGGTTCCGCTGCGTCGATTCACTACACGGATTGAGCAGGGAGCAAGCCCGCAGTGTGAGGCCATCCCTCGGCAAGGCGATGACGAATGGGGCGTCTTGAAGCTCAGCGCCGTCAAGGGTGGGAACTTCATCTCCTCAGAAAACAAGCGCCTGCCAGAGGGCACTGAGCCGATTTCCGCCTATCAGGTGAGGCGAGGTGACCTTTTGGTAACGCGCGCCAACACGCCGAGCCTGGTTGGCGATGTCGCAGTTGTCGAAAGCGATCACCAGAAGCTGCTACTTCCTGACTTGATCTATCGCGTTGACCTTATGCCCGAGATGAACGCGGACTTCGTGGCGCAGGTAGCACTGAGCGGCCGCGTACGTACGTTGATTGAATCTGTGGCGCGGGGAACTTCCCAGTCTATGGTGAAACTCCGTGGGGAGGACATCAAAACCTGGCCCATGCCGATGGCTACGCAGACGCAGCAGGCCACATTGGTGCAGGAAATTCAAGGCGGTATGCAGGGCACAGCTCGACTCCGTACCGCCGTCGCTCTCCAACTCAGCCTCCTCGCCGAGCGCCGCCAAGCCCTGATCACCGCCGCCGTAACCGGTCAGTTCGACGTATCCACCGCCAGCGGGCGCAACGTAACGGACGGAGTCACCGCCTAGCCATGAGCCCCATCCACACGGAGTCCGCCTTCGGTGACGCCATAGTCGCCGCCATGATCGAGCGCGGCTGGCGCGAGGCGCGCCCGCAGGACTACCAGGCCGACCTCGGTCTGGACACCAACGAACTCTTCACCTTCATCGGCGCGACCCAGCCAGACGAGTGGAGCGAGCTGCTCACCGTCTACGGCGGTGACCCCAACGAGGCCCAGCGCGGATTCGCCGGCCGCCTCGACCAGGCCATCGCCACCAACGGGCTCCTCGATGTCCTCCGCAACGGCGTCAAGGACCGCGGCGTCCTGCTCCGCGTCGCCTACTTCAAGCCCAACCTCGTCGCCCACGACTCCGTGCTCGACGGCTACCGGGCCAACCGCCTCACCGTCGTCCGCGAGCTCGAGTACGCGACGAAGCAGGCCGACTGGGGCAACCGGCTCGACCTCGCCCTCTTCCTCAACGGAATCCCGGTCGCCACGGCCGAGCTGAAGAACCCGCTGACCAAGCAGGGGGTGGAGCAGGCCAAGGAGCAGTACCGCACCGACCGCGACCCCACCGAGCTGATCTTCACGCGCCGCGTCGTCGCGAACTTCGCCGTGGACCCGGACCTGGTCTTCGTCGCCACCCAGCTCAAAGGCAAGAACACCCGCTTCCTCCCCTTCAACACCGGATCCAACGGCCCCGGCCAGCCCGGCGGGGCCGGTAACCCGGCCCCCACCACCTACGGCACGTACGCGACCTCCTACCTCTGGGAGCAGGTCTGGCGGCCGGACAACTGGCTGGACCTGCTTCAGCGGTTCGTGCACCTACACAAGAGCAAGACGCCCGGCGGCGGCACCACCAAGACGATGGTCTTCCCCCGGTTCCAGCAGTGGGACGCGGTCAAGAAGCTCACCGCGCACGCCTCCACCCACGGCGCAGGCCACGACTACCTGGTCATGGCCTCGGCCGGCTCCGGCAAGTCCAACACCATCGGCTGGCTCGCGCACCGCCTCAGCGACCTGCACACCCCGACCGACCCGCGCGAACTCGACCCCGAGGCCATCGCCAAGGGCCTCAAGCCGGGCGTGCCGGTCTTCGACAAGGTCATCGTCATCACCGACCGCCGCAACCTGGACGCCCAGCTCCGCGAAACGGTCGGCAACTTCGAGCAGACCGCGGGCCTAGTCGTGGAGATCGACGAGAAGTACGGAGCCAAGGGCGAGCAGCTCGCCAAGGCGCTCTCCCGCGACACCGGGAAGATCGTCACCGTCACGCTGCACTCCTTCCCGGCGATGCTCGACTACCTCCAGCGCAACCCCACGGAGATCCAGGGCAGCAGCTTCGCGATCATCGTGGACGAGGCCCACTCCTCGCAGTCCGGTGACGCCGCCACCGCCGTACGGTCCGCGCTGCGCGACCTCGGCCTGGACTCCGACTCAGACGAGGCGGGCGCGACCACGGTCAAGGCCGAGGCCGCCGCAACCCTCGACGAGCAGCTCAAGAAGAGGGCCGAGCAGCGTTCCCGCGCCGCGAACCTGTCCTACTTCGCGTTCACCGCCACGCCGAAGGCCAAGACGCTCGAACTCTTCGGGACGCTCCAGGACATCGACGGCAAGGCTGCCTACCGCCCCTTCCACACGTACGCCATGCGGCAGGCGATCGAGGAGGGCTTCATCCTCGACCCGCTGCGCAACTACGTCACGTACAACACGTACTGGAAGCTGGTGAACCAGAACCCCGACGAACGGGAAGTCGACCCGTCGAAGGCGAACGGCCTGCTCGCCCGGTACGCGCTCACCCATCACTCGACGGTCGCCCAGCACGCCCAGGTGATCGTGGAGCACTTCGTGGCGCACAGCCGGGGCCGTCTCGGCGGCCGGGCCAAGTCCATGGTGGTGACCGCCTCCCGGCAGTCCGCCGTGCAGATGGCGCGCGCGATCAAGAGCTATCTCAAGGACCGGGACTACGACACCAAGTACCCCGACCTGGGAGTCCTCGTCGCCTTCTCCGGCTCACTCACGGTCGACGGCGAGGAGACCACCGAGCCGAAGGAGAACGGCGGGCTGTCGGAGAGCGCGCTGCCGAAGGCGTTCGCGTACACGCGTGTCGACGACAAGGCCGCCCGGGCCGGCGGCACGGGCCAGCGCGAGTACCGGATCCTGGTCGTGGCGGAGAAGTACCAGACCGGCTTCGACCAGCCGCTGCTGACGACGATGTACGTCAACAAGTCACTGACCGGCATCTCAGCCGTCCAGACCCTGTCCCGGCTGAACCGGACCGCCGAGCGCAAGAGCCAGGCGGACCTGGCGGTCCTGGACTTCGTCAACGACGCCAACGACATACAGGACGCCTTCCGCCCGTATTTCGAGGAGGCGAACACCCTCCCCTCCGACCCCAACCTGCTCTACACCGCGCAGAGCCGGGTCATGCAGGCGGCGATCCTGTCCGGGCAGGAGATGGACGAGTTCGCCGCCGCGTACTTCGCCGCCAAGGAGAAGGCGGCGGGCTCACAGTCCAAGTGGGAGAAACTGCACGCCGAGCTGTACCGGCTGCTCTCCCCCGCCGTCGCCCGCTTCACGCCCCTGCTCGAAAGCGAGGACACGGACGACCAGGAGGCCGCGGAGGACTTCCGCGCCGCCCTCAACGACTACGTCAGGAAGTACGGCTTCCTCGCGCAGATCGTCCCGTACCAGGATGCCGAGTTGGAGCGGCTGCACCTCTACGGCCGCTACCTCCTCAACCGGCTGCCGCGCCGGGCGGACGGCGGCGTGGACATCGGCGAGATCGACCTCAGCCACATGCGGGTGGAGAAGACCGGCGAGTACGACGTCTCTCTAACCTCCGAGGGGCCGACGACGATGCAGGGCTTCGGTGACGGCACGGGCGGCGCCAAGGACGCGGAGAAGTCCCTGCTCTCGAAGTTGATCGACGACTTCAACGACCGCTTCGGCACCGAGTTCACCGAGCAGGACGTCATCCGACCGTTCGAGGAGGCCAAGGCCGACCCGAAGGTGCGGGCGGCGGCCGTCGTCAACGACGAGGAGAACTTCGGCCTCGTCTTCGACAACGTCTTCGCGGACAAGATGGCCGACCACATCGACACCATCGCGGGCATGGGCCGCCAGTACTTCGGCCCCGACAAGGGCTTCAAGTCCAGTCTGGACCGCAGCGCCCGCAAGGCCGCCTGGCGGATGATCCGCCGCGAGGAGGGTCTGGACGACGACGTCTGATCCATACGTCCCGGCCGGATGTGGGGGCTGGGATCCCCTGTTGGAGCGATGCAACGCTCCAACAGGGGGTCGGCTGCGCGCGTGCCACTGGATTTCTGCTTACAAGACTGTCCGCAGTGCAAGTTGCCCTCTTCATGAGGTGTAACGGATCGGGAGGGGAAAAATGAGCCACGCGGGGGACGAGCTCGAAGAGTCTCGGCTTCAGAAGGCCGTCGAGATGATCGCCATCACACCGGAGGCGGCCGCTGAGCTCGTGGGCGGGTACCGTGCGACTTTCGAGGCCAAGTTCAAGCGAGAGCCCGAGAGCCTGGAGGACAAGCGCCGGATCGCGGCCAAGATAGTCGGCCGGTACTCCAAGCTTTCGGCAGTCACCGGCGCGGTCACCGCAGCCCCGAGTGTGATTCCAGGGGTCGGGACGGCGGTCGCAGTCCTTGGCGGCGGCATCACCGACATCGCCGCGGCACTCAAGCTCCAGATCGACATGTGCATGTGCCTGGTCGAGGTGTACGAGACCGAGCTGAGCAATGAGGACAAGAAGCACCTGGCTTCCGTGCTCGCGTTGGCGGGTTCGGTAGAGCAGATGGCGTCGAAGGGCGGCAAGGCAGCGGTCATGAAGATCGCCGAGAAGTTGGTCTATCAGTACCTGCGAGGGCCGGCCTTGGTCACGATCAAGCAGTTGTTCAAGCGGGTGTCGATCACCTTCACCCAGAAGGCGATGGCCAAGGCGATTCCCGCCGGCGTAGGTGTCGCCTTCAGCAGCTCAACCAACTACGTCCTGACGACGGTGGTGGGCAAGGTCGCCGTCGCCGTCCTGGCCAAAGACGTGAAGTAGCAACACTGCATCGGATTCGGTACCGCCGACTCAGTTGCCAGACAGTAATGCAGTCGCGCATTGCACTTCCTTTGCGCGCGTGCCAGTCCCAGCGGTCGGCGACCCCCGTGGCCCCTTTCGCACGGAGACCGCTGGACGGCAGATCAACGCGGCGGCCACACTTGGCCCCTGACCATGACCGTTCATCACGCACACCGGGGGCAAGGTGCCGCAGGAGGCGATCTCCGACCGTTACGAACTTCTGGAGGAGCTCAGCCACGGCGGCATGGGCGACGTGTGGCGCGGCTACGACGCTGTGCTCGACCGGCCCGTCGCCGTGAAGCTCATCCGGCAGGCTTCGGTCACCTCTCCCCAACTGGCCGAGGAGTTCGCCAAGCGCTTCCGCCGCGAGGCCCGCATCACCGCACGCATCCAGCACCCCGGCGTGCCGCAGGTGTACGACGCGGTGCTCGACACGTCGTACGAGCGGCTGTTCCTGGTGATGGAGCTCGTCGACGGCGTACCCCTGTCCGCCTACCTGGACCCCGGCCGGCCGCTGCCGGTCAGCTGGGCGGCCGCCGTCGCCGCGCAGGTCGCGACCGTACTGTCGTACGCGCACGACGTCCCGGTGATCCACCGCGACCTCAAGCCGGGCAACATCCTCGTCGCACGCGACGGCACCGTGAAGGTCCTCGACTTCGGCATCGCCGCGATCCTGCGCACCGATGTCACCAAACTGACCGCCACCGGCAGCCCCATCGGCACCCACCAGTACATGTCGCCCGAGCAGGTGCGCGGCGGACGCGTCACCCCGCAGACCGATCTGTACGCCCTGGGCTGTGTACTGCACGAACTCCTCAGCGGACGACTCGCGTTCGAGGCGGACAGCGAGTACATGCTGATGTACCAGCACGTCAACGCCGCCCCCACCCCGCTGCGGGAGCTGCGGCCCGAGGTCCCCGAGGCACTGGAGGAGCTGGTCCTGCACCTGCTGCGGAAGGCTCCCGAGGCACGGCCCGCCGACACGCAGGAGGTGTACGCGCGGCTGCTGCCGTTCCTCCCGCCTCCGGGCCAGGAACCCGGCACGACGGATGCTGGGCTGGCCGGAGCGCCCGACCCGACGGGCGTCTTCCGTCGTCCTTTCGCGCCCCGCGCCCGCGCCCAGTCGCCCGTACCTGATGACGTGCCGCCCACGGCCGTCCTCCCGGGGGCCCGGCCGGTGCCCGTTCCCGCCCAACTGCGTGAGGACATCAAGGCGGCGTACGCCCATTCCGACGCCCTGCTGGATGAGGAGCGGTTCACTCAGGCCGCCGAGGTGCTCGGCGAGATCATCGAACCCGCGGCCCTCGCCCTCGGCTCCGAGAGCAAGGCCGTTCTGGCGCTGCGCCGCCAGCGAGCGGCCATCCGCCTCCTCGGCGGCGACTACCGGTCCGCCCTGCCCGAGTTCGAGGCCCTCTCCGACGCCTACGCCCGCATCTCCGGACCCACCGGCGAGCAGTCCCGCGCCTGCCGCGCCCAAGCTGCCCGGTGCCGCGCCGAACTGGGCCAGGTCACCGACGCGCTCGCCGCGCTCCAGGGCGTGCTGAACGTCGTGCGGGCCGTCGACAGCGACGCGAGCGAGGAAGCGGTGGAGCTGCGGCACAACATCGGGATGCTGTTGCTCGCCCAGGGCCGAGCCGCCGAAGCCCGGCAGGTCCTCGAACCGCTCCATCAGGACATGTGCATGGTGTTCGGTCCCGACGACGAGATGACCGTCGAGATTGCCGCGGCGCTGGCCCTGATCCGCCTTGACCTCGACGACGACGCTGTCAGGTAACCCGCTCGTACACCTCGCAGGCTCGGCTGGAGTCACTGAAGCAGGCCACCAGACCGAGGAATTCACCACCGACGAGAAGACCGGCGAGATGCGGCGGCACAGAGTCGATTCGGATGCCGGAATCCAGATCGAGGGTGGCGACCGGGCCGTCTACGGAAAGAAGATCGTCTCCTTCTCCGTACGCCTGCCGGGGAGAGCTCACAGCCGGATCATCCTGAACGCCGACGGCGCCCGCCACCGGTCCCCGGAAGAGGACCCGGACGGAGGAGGAGGCGAGCATGGCCCTGCGCCTCGCCCACGAGATCCTCGACCGCGCGCCAGGCGTCATTGCCGCCGTGCTCGACACTGCCTGGCGCGGAACCCACCGGGCCAGACTCGTCGCCCGCGGAATCGTCGTCTACACACCACAGCACGACGGAATCAAGCCCAGGCCACTGAACAAGTACCGATATGACCACTGCATCCGCGACGTCTACGCGGAAGCTGGACGTCCATGCGAACGGCACATCTCCGTCGACGGACAGACCATCTACGCTCCGCTCCCCGTGCGAGAACTCCCGTCGCTCCGGAGTGAACAGCCGCCGCTTCTACCACGCAGTCGAAATCCCCTGCAGGAACGGACCGCACATCGAGCTGATCCCCGTCTATGAGACGAAGGAGGACAGGGCACTCGATCCAAGAACCAAGCGCCCGAAGTTCAACCGATGCGAGCACCTCCGCCAGATCCCACCGACGCGGCCGGGCAGCTGGGGACGATGCGCTCCGTGAGACGCGGCGGCGGCCCGCGGCATGTACGCTCCTGTCTACGCCTTGTCCGATGCTGAGCCCGGCACGATTGTCATCGCCCCGGGGGATCAGCGCGGTACCGTGCCGATCCCGGAGGAAGGTTGCGGCTACTGCTGAGGCCTTGACTGGGGTGACAGCCCCAACATGGTGTGTGAGGCGTGTGGCATGCCCGTGGCAAGCCGGATCGATGATTGCTCACTCTGGCAGGCGGTCTGGCTCGTACCCAATGCCGTGCGCCGCCTCCCCGCCAGCAACGCAAGGCGCTCCTGAGCGGAAGTGCTGATGGAGGCTAAGGCCACGCCACCGATCGAGCCCATCACCAGACGGGGGGTCGCTTTTGGGGCTGGACTGCTGGTGGTCCTGGAGCCTTCAGTGGGAGGCGGCAGCCGGCCAGGCCCTCGCCCACCTGCTGGGAGCCTCGGGTGGCCGGCCAGTGACGGTCCCGCACGGCCTGGTCGCGGAAGTCTTCCAACGCACCGTCGACGCCCTGCTGCCCGCAGTCCAGCCCGCGCGGCGGGCAGTTCTGGCCGGACCGGGACTGCCCGCCCCCGCAGGGGACGCCGACATCATTTTCGTGCCTCTACCCGCAGGCGGGGAAACCCTGGAGCCCGGCCGGTCCGGCCGCCTCGACGTACCCCGTGCCGCTGCCGTTCGGGGTGTGGATGTGGATGGCCTTCCCCGAACGGGACCTGGCCCTCCCCGCCTCGGGAATCATGCCCGCCGGTGTACTCCGCGATGACCCGCCCGCACCACGACCTCACCGCCTGTTCCGGGCCGACCCGGGAATCTTCGCGCACACGCTGGTCCGGTTGCCGGCAGTCCGCGTCCCCTGGCTGCACGAGATCCTCGAGAACCTCACGCACCACAAGCGCACCGGCCTGTTCTAGTCAGTGTCTGTGGCCGCCAGGACGGCGAGGCGCAGGCCGTCCGGGGAGAGAGCCGCGATGCCGTAGTCGTCGCCGTCATTGTGGAAGAACTCGGAGTCCGTCTGGAAGTGGAACCAGGTGTACTGCTCGGCGAGGCGTTCCACCTCCTCCGCGCTCGCGTGGAACGGCAGGCCGCACAGGCCCGCGAGCGAGCGCCATGCCTGCAGCCGGCCCCAGGCCCCGTACCTGCCGGAGTTGTAGAAGCCCCCCATGGATGCGGTGGCGAAGAGCAGGGACCAGATGTCGCCCACGGGGCGGGCGGCTATCTCGTAGCGGCCCGCGGGGCCGAGGTCGGTGACGCACTCCATCGGCAGGGTGGGGAGCAGGGCGGGTACCTGGGCGGGAGTGATGGGCTGGTCCGGCCGGAAGACCCAGGCCTCGGCGTAGCCCCAGTTGTCTTCGGCGGCGGTGACGATGAGGTCGTGCTCGTCCACCGTCACGGAGTTGCGCAGCGGTGATGTTCCGGATGGCCGGGGGGTTGGCGGATCCAGACGGTCGTGCCCGGGCAGGCCGCTCTTCACGCCGCTGGCCGAGCCGTTCACGGTATGGCGCGTGAAGTCGGGTTTGGTCTCCAGGGCGCGGCGGCGGTCAGGGAGCCAGTCCAGGGGAGGCAGCCAGCCGGGGCGCAGGGCAGGGAACTCGTCCGGGTCCACCCCGCGCAACAGCAACTCGTGGAACAGGCAGGTCCGCAGCTCGCGAAGTCGGTCCCCTTCGGGGATGTCGGCGAAGACCGTCCGTGCGAGGACCGCGGCTGGCTGGTGCTGGGCGAGCATCGTCGCCATGAGCGGAAGTTCGAGTCCCACGGATCCGGTGGCGGCTTCCTGTGCACCCAGGAGCTGGAGCAGCAGCTCGACGCTGTCACGGCCCGGGGTCGTGGTGAGGAGCCGGCGGAGGTAGGCGAGGTCGGTTCCGTGGATCCGGACGGCCCGGGCGGCGGCCGCGTAACGGGCGGTGAGGTGCGACCCCAGCCCGCGCAGATGGGTGATGTCGCCGGCCATGGCGTGCTGGAGGGCCTCGTTGCGTGAGATGTACTCGGGCTTGCTGTTGATCGTCAGGTCGTTTGCCTCGTCGTTCACGGTGCGACAGCCTAGGTCGTCGCTCGCACGCGACTGGGTGGACCTTACGTGCGACTTGGGCAACAGCCTCACGCAGTCCCACCACCACATGGGGTTTTCCGTGCTCGCCTGGGTTCGCGCGACTCAGGGCTACCACCTGTTCAGTCCCCTGATCGGAGACACTGCGACTGGAAAGCGGCTGCCTGGCGCGCGTGCCGTGACCATGGCTGCGAACCAGCTTCGTAACGCCCGCCGTGGCGGAATGCTGACTCTGCTTCAGAGACTTGGCCCCTATGCCGATCAGCTCGGGGTGGACTGCGAGGCGAAGGATCTCCCGGCACGGCAGTAGTTCGAGGTCTGCCGTCCATCGCGGCGGCGCGGTTGCCGACGCCGTACCCCGCAGGCGCCTGCGCCGAACAGGTCCGCTAGCCCGGACCTTGCCTGCGCTGGTGTGCCTGCCAGGGGGACTGCCGCACCCGCGCGCCTGTTCCCGTGCTGCCGAAGATCTGCAGTCTGCTGGAATGCTCGCTGTGGTGACACGCCTCGTGACCTGCGCTGTACCAAAGTGCCAACTATCTTTCTGATTCTGCCCCTCCAGGCGCTGACCCTACTTGGCATCAGTGGAGGTCACGAACGTTGCCTGATGCCAAGTAGGAATCCTGGTCATACGCCCGCCCCGGTTGCGGTGTGCCGGGTCCGAGACACCCTGGAAGAGTCCGCTGCCCTCCTCGCGGGACGGGAGCCGGTCACGCCACCGCCTCACCGGGCCAGGTCTCCCGGGAGGGGCCCGACCGGTAACCGCCAAGGGGCCCACCGGCCCGAGCGGGCCGACGGGACACGGGCACGGCCCGGCGGTGGACCTCTTTCGGACCGCTTTCGGACCGCACACAGAGAGAAGGCCGCGCCATGAAGGCACTCGTCTTCCACGGGCCCGGACGGACCTCCTGGCAGGACGTTCCGGACCCCGCGATCGAGGACGCCGCGGACGCGGTCGTCCGGGTCGACGCCGTCACCATCTGCGGCACCGACCTGCACATCGTCAAGGGCGACGTCCCGGAGGTCACACCGGGTCGGGTGCTCGGCCACGAGGCCGTCGGCACCGTCGTCGAGGCCGGTGGCGACGTCCGCACCGTCCGCCCGGGCGACCGGGTCCTGATCTCCTGCATCTCGGCGTGCGGCCGCTGCCGCTTCTGCCGCGAGGCCCGCTACGGGCAGTGCCGCGGAGGCGGCGGCTGGGTCCTCGGCCACACCATCGACGGCACCCAGGCCGAGTACGTCCGCGTCCCCTTCGCCGACCTCTCCGTCCATCCGCTGCCCAGCGCACTGGCCGGTCACGAGGCGGTCCTGCTCGCGGACATCTTCCCCACCTCCTACGAGGTGGGCGTCCTCAACGGGAACGTCCGCCCCGGAGACACCGTCGTCGTGGTCGGCGCCGGGCCCATCGGACTCGCGGCCATCGCCACCGCACAGCTCTACAGCCCGTACCGGACCGTCGTCGTCGACCTGGCCGCCTCCCGGCTCGCCGCCGCCCGCGACCTGGGCGCCGATGCCACGGTCAGCGCCCGGGAGGGGCCCGAGCAATTGGTGGAGGACTTGACCGACGGGCTCGGCGCGGACGTGGTCATCGAGGCCGTCGGGGTGCCCGAGGCGTTCGAGATGTGCACCCGGATGGTCCGTCCCGGCGGCCGGGTAGCCAACATCGGCGTCCACGGCAAGCCCGCGACCCTCCACCTCGAAGACCTGTGGATCAAGGACGTCACCCTCACCACCGGCCTCGTCGACACCCACTCGACCCCCATGCTGATGCGGATGACGGCCGCCGGCCGGCTGCCCGGATCCGCGCTGGTCACCCACCGCTTCGAACTGGACCAGATGGAAGAGGCGTACGACGTCTTCGCCCGAGCCGCCGACACCGGCGCCCTCAAGGTCGTCCTCGGAGGCCCGCAGCACGACACGGTCGCCGTACCGCCCCAGGAGCAGTGATCACCGTGACCGCCTCGGCCCGGTCCCGGCCGGGGGCCGCCCGGCCCCGGCCGTGGGACGGGGGACCCCGCACCCACGGGACGGAGCCCACCCCCGTCCGTCCCACCGGCCGTCGCGTGGCCCACGGGTCATGAGCGGGGTGCGCGCCGTCGTCTTCGACACCGACGGAGTGCTGCTGGCCACGGCCGACCGGCACGCCGCCGCCTGGAAGGAGACCTTCGACGGCTGCCTCGCCCGGTGGGGCGGGCACGTCGGACCACGGCCGCGCCCCTTCGACGCCGTCCACGACTACCGGGACCTCGTCGACGGAAGGTCCCGGCTCGACGGCGTACGCGCCTTCCTCACCGCGCGCCGCATCGACCTCCCGCCCGGAACCCCCGAGGACCCGCCCGGATGCGACACCGTGCACGCGGTGGCCGCCCGCAAGGAGGCGGTCTTCTCCGAGATGCTGCGGACCGAAGGGGTGGCGGTCTTCGACGACGTCGGGCCCGTCCTGCGGCGACTGCGGGAGACGGACGTGCGATGCGCGGCGGTCTCCGCCTCACGGCACGCCCGCACCCTCCTGGGGTCCGCCGGCCTCACCGGCTTCTTCGGCGCCCTGGTCGACGGCCGGGACGCCGACGCGCTCGCCCTCCCCGGCAAGCCCGACCCCGCCCTCTTCCTCGAAGCCGCCGACCGCCTCGGAAGCGGTCCCGAGCGCGCCGCCGTGGTGGAGGACGCCCTCGTCGGCGTCGAGGCGGGCCGCAGCGGCCGCTTCCACCTGGTCGTCGGAATCGATCGCGGCCGCGACCCGCACACAGCGGACGCACTGCGCGCGCACGGCGCCCACCTCGTCCTGCCGGACCTCCTCGGACTCCCCGCCGCGCTCGACGGGCCAGGGCGGTGAACACGTCCTGGCGCTGGGAGTACCGGCGCTACGATCCCAGGACCGAGCGCCTCGCCGAGTCCCTGTGCACCCTCGGCAACGGCCGCTTCGCCACCCGCGGATCCGCTCCCGAGACCACCGCCGACGCCGTCCACTACCCCGCCACCTACCTCGCGGGCTGCTACGACCGCCTCACCTCCGCCGTCGCCGGACGCACCGTCTCCAACGAGGACCTGGTCCGGCTGCCGGACTGGACCGCCCTGCGCTACCGCTGCCTGCCCGACGGCGCCCCGCCCGGCGAATGGCTCACCCCGGACCACCCCTCCCTGCGCCGCCACCACCTCTCGCTCGACCTGCGGAGCGGGACGCTCACCCGCCGCATGCTCTTCGTCGACGCCGAAGGCCGCGGCCTGGGCGTCACCCACACCCGACTCGTCCACATGGGCGACCCGCACCTGGCCGCGCAACGCACCCGCTTCCGCGCGTCCGGCTGGATCGGACGGATCGAGGTCGTCTCCGTCCTCGACGGCGACGTCGTCAACGGCGGCGTGGAGCGCTACGCCGCCCTCGCCGGGCGTCACCTCGTCGGGCACCGGGCCGGCGCCGAGGCGGACGGCACCGCCTGGCTGTCCTGCCGTACGTCCCGCCGTACGCCCACCCCCGCCGTAACCATCGGGCTCGCCGTACGCACCTCCACGCGCCTCCCGACGGCCGCCGACCGAGCGTGCACGACCACCTCGGCGACGCAGACCTCCGTACTGCCGATCGGGCGGGGGCGACCGGTCGTCGTCGTGAAGACCGCCGCCCTGTTCAGCTCGCTCGACCGCCCCCGCGCCGACCCCGTACGGAGCGCGGTCGAACAGGCCGCGCACGCCCCGGACTTCGCCGCCCTGCTGGCCTCCCACGAGGCGGCCTGGCAGCGGATCCGGAGCCAGGGAGAGCTGCGGACGACGGGGGAGACCGGCAGGATCCTGCGCCTGCACGCCTTCCACGTACTGCAGACCCTCTCCCCGCACACCGCGGAACTCGACGTCGGCGTACCCGCCCGCGGCCTCCACGGGGAGGCGTACCGGGGCCATGTCTTCTGGGACGAGCTGTTCGTCCTGCCCCACCTCGCCCTGCACTTCCCCGAAACCGCCCGCGCCCTGCTGATGTACCGCCACAGGCGGCTGCCCGCGGCACGGGAAGCCGCCCGCCGGGCGGGGGCCGCGGGGGCGATGTTCCCCTGGCAGAGCGGCAGTTCAGGAACCGAGGAGACGCAACGGCTGCACCTCAACCCGCGCTCCGGCCGGTGGCTGCCCGACCACTCCCGCCTCCAGCGCCACGTGGGCTCGGCCATCGCCTGGAACGCGTGGCAGTACGGCCTCGCCGCCGGCGACACCGGCTTCATGCACGGCCCGGGTGCCGAACTCCTCCTGGACATAGCCCACTTCTGGTCGGGCGCCGCCACCTGGGACGCCGCCCTCGGCCGCTACCGCATCCACGGCGTCGTCGGCCCGGACGAATACCACGACGCCTACCCGGACGCCGCCGCCCCCGGCATCGACGACAACGCGTACACCAACGTCACCGCGGCCTGGGTGCTCGCCCGCGCCCTCGACCTCTACGCGGAACTCCCGGAAGCCCGACGCGCGGAGCTCCTCGTACGGCTCGGCCTCGACGCGGACGACCTCGCAGGCTGGGAGGACATCTCGCACCGCATGTACGTGCCCTTCCACCGGGGCGTGATCAGCCAGTTCCACGGCTACGGAGACCTCGTCGAGCTCGACTGGGACCGGTACCGTGCCCACTACCACGACATCCGCCGCCTGGACCGCATCCTGGAGGCCGAAGGCGATACGCCCAACCGCTACCAGGCGTCCAAACAGGCCGACACCCTCATGCTCGGCTACCTCTTCCGCCCTGCCGAACTCGCCCGCCTGTTCACCCGGCTCGGCTACGGCTTCGACGACGAGCTGTGGGCGAGGACGGTGGCGTACTACCTGCGCCGGACGTGTCACGGCTCCACGCTCAGCAGCCTCGTCCACGGCTGGGTGCTGGCCCGGCAGCAGGGCCCGGACGCCTGGCGCTACTGCCGGGAAGCCCTGCTCGGCGACGTCACCGACATCCAGGGCGGCACCACGGGCGAGGGGATCCACCTCGGCGCCATGGCGGGCACCCTGGACCTCGTCGAACGCGGGATCGTCGGGCTCGACCCCGCCGCCGACGGCCTGCGCATCGACCCGGTGCCGCTGTCCGGGACGGAGGGCTCGACCCTCTCCGTCTCCTACCTCGGCCACAGGGACATCCGCATCCGGTTCCGGCCCGGGCGGCTGGGGATCCGCGTCCGCCCCTCGCTCCTCGGCCCGGTGCCCCTGATCCTTCCGGGTGACCGGCGCGAGTGGATCGCCGCAGGCCAGGAGCGGTGGTACCGCCTGCCCGAGGGGTGAGGCGACCGCCCGTCGCGTGGCGGCGCGCCCGTGCCTCGCACACGCTGGAGAGAGAGCGCCGAAAGGAGTGAGGGACACATGGGCACGCAGCATGAGGCTCCACGCATCGTGGTGGGCGTCGACGGGTCGCCCTCCTCCCAGGCCGCGCTGCGATGGGCGGTGCGGTACGCCGGTCTCGTCGGCGGGACGGTGGAGGCGGTCACGGCCTGGGAAGTCCCCGGCAGTTCGGCGTGGTCGGCGCCGGCCGTCGACGCCACGTTCGACGAGGAGGACGCCGAACGGCGCCTGGTCGAAGAGGTCCGTACGGTGCTCGGCGAGGACGGCGCGTCATCGGTGCGCCAGCGCCTGGTGCACGGGCATCCGGTCGACGTGCTGGTGGACGCGGCCGAGGGAGCGGACGTGCTGGTGGTGGGCAGCCGCGGCCGCGGCGGCTTCAGCCGGGCCCTGCTCGGCTCCGTGAGCCAGCAGGCGGCCCTCCACGCCCCCTGCCCGGTGACCATCGTGCGACCGGACGCCTCCGGCGAGTGAAACCCACGCGAGTACGGGCGCGGTCCGGGCGGCAGGTACGACGACGTCCGCGCCCGCCGAGGTGAGCGTGAGGGTGCCACCCATCGGTTCATCGATCGGGAGACATCGTGGACATCACCATCCGCACGCCGGACACCAGCTCGGTCGTCGTCGGCGTGGACGGCTCGGACGCGGCACGCGCCGCCGCCCTGTGGGCCGCGGGCGAGGCCGTACGCCGCGACCGCCCCCTGCACGTGGTCCACGGTGCCGACACGGAAGGCAGGGCCCTCTACCTGTCCGCGAAGACCATCGAGAGGGTCCGCGTCGCGGGCAGGGAGCTCCTGGACGACACGGCGAAGGCCGTGGCCGCCGCGTACCCCGGTCTGCGCGTGACCACCGAGTTCAGCCGCGCCGGCGCCGTCACCACCCTGCACCGGACCGGCGGCCTGCACGGCACCGTCGTCGTCGGCCACCGAGGCCTGGGCGGCTTCCAGTCGCTCATGCTCGGCTCCGTCGGGCTGGGTATCGCGGCCATCGCCGAGAACCCCGTCATCGTGGTGCGCGGCATCGACGACGCGGAGGAACGCGGCAGCGTCCTGGCCGCCGTCCGCGACGAGCACGACCTCGTGTGCGCCCGCTATGCCGCCCAGGAGGCCCGGCTGCGCAAGGCGTCCCTGCGCCTGCTGCACGTGTGGAACATGCTCGACTCCGTGGGTAACGTGGTGACCATGCTCGACGGCGTGGACGAGATCGCCGGGGGACACGAAGGGACCCTGGGGGCCCTCACGGAGAAGATCCGTGACGCGTTCCCCGGGCTGGAAGTCCAGGGCGACGCGGAGAAGAGCTCCTCGATCGCGGGAGCCCTGGTCGAGGCGTCCCACCGGGCGGACCTGCTGGTCATGGGCGGCCGACGGGCCCCCACCCCGCTCGGACTCGGCCGCAACCTGGGCCGGGTCACCCACGGGGTCCTGCACCACGCGCACTGCCCGGTCCTGCTCATCCCCCGTTCCGGAGGCCGGTCATGACCGCCGAGTGGGAGGCCGCCCGCGACATCGTCATGGGGATCGACCCGGCGAGGGACTGGCACCTCCCACTGGCCTGGGCCGCCGACGAGGCCGAGCGCCGCGGGCTGCCCCTGCGCCTCGTGCTGGCGGTGCCGCCGGAACACGACACCCGCCACGCCGGTGAGAACTCCCGGCAGACGGCCCTGCGGCGAGCGGGCGCCGCCCGGCTGGACGAGGCCCAGGAGTGGGCCCGGGAGCGGAACCCGGAGCTGGACGTCACCACCGAACTGGTCGCCGGTTCCCCCGCCCACGCCCTGGTGGCGCAGGCGCGCCACGCCCACCTGGTGGTCCTCGGCTCCCGACACCTGGGACGCATCGCGGAGTTCTTCAGCGCCGGCTCGACGCTGGTCCCGGTGACGGCCCAGGCCCCGTGCCCGGTCGCCGTGGTGGGCGACGCCGAACACGTGACCCAGCAGCCGCCCTACGTCGTCGTCGGCATCGACGGCAGCACCTCCGCGAAGGACGCCCTGACCTTCGCGTTCGACGAGGCCGACCGGCGGGGCGCCGAGCTCAGGGTCGTCCGGGTCCGCCAGAAGTCGATGCTCATGGCGGACGACGAAAGGGCCGCGATCGCGGAGGAGCGCATCCTGCTGGTCGAGGCGACCTCCGGTCTGACCGGCGAGTCCCCGGACGTGCGCGTCACCCACGAGGTCCTCTCCGGCCACCCGGTCGAGGAACTGGCCCGGGCGGCCGAGCACGCGCTCGCCGTCGTCGTCGGACGCCGCGGTCGCGGCGGCTACACCGGCATGCGGCTCGGCTCCGTCGCCCACGGCCTGCTCCACCGGGCCCACTGCCCGGTGATCACCGTTCCCTCCGGATGAGGAGGAGTCGGCGGTGGCACAGCGCGCGCACTGGGACGCCACGCACGCGGCCCACCCCGGCATGTACGGACACCGACCCTCCGAGCCCGCCGCGGAGGTGTTCCGGGCGGCCGGTGCACGGGAGGTCCTGGAGCTGGGAGCCGGGCACGGCCGCGACTCCCTGTTCTTCGCCCGGCGGCTGGTCGACTCCCTCGCCGAAGGCCGGCGTCCCGACGACGTACACGCCTTCGAGGAAGGGGAGCTGCCCCGGCGCCTGCGGCGCGTCACGCAGACCGTGCCCATGGACGTGCGTTGAGCCGGACGACATTCATCCGCGAGGCCGCACCCGACCGCGGGCCGCGCGCCCACGTGCACGCGGGCTGACGGCCGACACCCGGACGCACGCCTCGGCCAGGGCCTAGAGTGGATCCACCGGGCGCCTGTGGCAGGGAGGTACGGGGATGGGCGACACCACGACCGGACGCACAGGCCCCGCGGGCCCCCCGAACCCCACCAGTCCCACTGGCGCCACCTGCCCCACGGGACCCACCGGGCCCGACCCCGGGCTGTACGGGCCCTCGTCCGTCACCTGGCACTGCCACGGCGACCCCGTCATGTGGATCGCCGGCGTCCGCGCCCTCTACCTCCAGGCACTCCACCCACGGGCCGTCCGCGGGGTCATGGAGAACTCCGACTTCAGGCGCGACGCCTGGGGCCGACTGCTGCGCACCGCCGACTTCGTCGGCACGCTCACCTACGGCACCACCGAGGCCGCCGAGCGCGCCGGGGCCCGTGTCCGGGCGATCCACCGCAGGCTGTCCGCCACCGACCCGGCCACCGGCGAGCGGTTCCCCGTCGACGACCCCGAGTTGCTGCTGTGGATCCACTGCGCGCAGATCGACAGCTTCCTCCACGTGCTGCGCCGCACCGGCGTCGGCCTGACCCCCGGCCAGGCCGACCGCTACGTCGACGAGAACAGGGTGAACGCCCGCCTCGTCGGCCTCGATCCGGCCCGCGTCCCCGCCGACACCGCGGGCCTCGCCGCGTACTTCGAGCGGGTCCGGCCCGAGCTCGCCGCCGGCCCCGACGCCCAGGACGTGTACGACTTCCTCCAGGGCCCGCCGGTCCCTCCGATCCTCGTCCCTGGCCGAAACCTGCTGTGGCGCCCGGTCGCCGCCCTCGCGTACGGTTCCCTCCCCGACTGGGCGCACCACCTGTACGGGCGGCCCGCACCGCCCCCGCGCACGGTCACCCGGCGCCTGCGCCTCACGGGGCGCGTGTTGCGCGGCATTCCCGCAGGTCTACGCTGGAAGCTGCCGCCAGGTCACATCTTGAAAGCGATGCGTCGCATGGGCCCCGGGAGCCGCCCCTCGACGCACGGGCTGCGCGCGGCAGCCTCCATACTGGACGGGCCGGGGTGGGCATCGCACGACGACGGGGGCGGCTTTAAGACATGGCGGAGTCCAGACTGATCCAGGGCCGGTACCGGTCGCTCGACCTGATCGGGCGCGGCGGCATGGGCGAGGTATGGCGCGCCCGGGACGAATCCCTGGGCCGGCAGGTCGCCGTGAAGTGCCTCAAGCCGATCGGTGCCGACCAGGACGCCCACTTCACCCAGGTCCTGCGCGAACGGTTCCGGCGCGAGGCGCGGGTGGCCGCCTCCCTCCAGCACCGCGGGGTCACCGTCGTCCACGACTTCGGCGACGACAGCGCCGCGGGCGGCTGCCTGTACCTGGTGATGGAGCTCCTGGAAGGCCGCAACCTCAGCCAGCTCCTGGAGGAGAACGAGACCCGCCCGCTCCCCGTCGACGTCGTCGTCGACATCGCGGAGCAGATGGCCGCCGCCCTGGGCTACACCCACGATCAGGGCGTCGTCCACCGCGACCTGAAGCCCGCCAACATCATGCGGCTCACCGACGGCACGGTGAAGATCTGCGACTTCGGCATCGCCCGACTCGCCCACGACATCGGCTTCACCGCCAAGCTCACCGGCGGCGGCATGGCCATGGGCACCCCCCACTACATGTCGCCCGAGCAGATCGCGGGCGGCGAGGTCGACCACCGCAGCGACCTCTACTCCCTGGGCTGCGTCCTGTACGAGATCGCCACCGGAGCCCCGCCCTTCGACCTCGGGGACTCCTGGTCCGTGCTGGTCGGCCACCGCGACAACGCGCCCGTGCCGCTGCGCCGGCACCGCCCCGAACTGCCGACCTACTTCGAGGAGCTCGTCCTCGACCTCCTCGCCAAGCGCCCCGAGGACCGACCGGGCGACGCCCGCCACCTGCACCGCCGGCTCGTCGAGGCACGCCTCGGTTCCGGCGGGCGGCCCGGCACCCAGGCCCCGCTCCCGGCGTGGGCCCGCGGGATGACCGCCGGGCGCAAGGCCGGGATCGACGCCCGCCCCGCGAGCGGGGAATGGGCCGTGCTCACCGGCTCCTGGACGGCCGCCCGCCCCAGCGGCGAACAGCACGCCCTCCGCCGCCCCGAACCCTCCGAGGACCCGCGCCTGACCGTGGCGTACGGCGTCGCGCGCATCCCGGGCCCGCGGGAGACAGACCCGGACGCGCTCACCGCCGGCCACACCCGCGCCTTCGCGCTCAGCCGCTCCGGTCACCCCGAGGAGGCGCTGGCCGCGTACAGGGCCGTGGCCGAGGGCCGTGCCCGCGCCCTCGGCGCCGACCACCCCGACACGCTCGCCGCGCGCCAGGAGGCGGCGTACGAACTGGGCCGGCTCGGGCGCCACCAGGAAGCGCACGACATCTACCGCGCCGTGCTCGTCGCCCGCGACCGGACCGTGGGAACGCGCCACCCCGACACCCTGCGCTGCCGCCACAACCTGGCCTGCGCCCTGGGCGCCCTCGGCCGGTTCGCGGACGCCCACGCCACCGCCGCCGGGGTCGCCGCCGACCGGGCCGCCGTCCTGGGCGCCGAGCACCCCGACACCCTGCTGACGCGCTACGAGGTGGCGTACGCCCTCGGCCGCCTGGAGCGCTGGCAGGAGGCCCTGGCGGGCTTCCGCGAGGTCGCCGCCGTCCGGGAGCAGGTCCTCGGCCGCGACCACCCCGACACCCTGGCCGCGCGCTACGAGGTCGGCATCGCGCTCGGCCGCACCGGGAACAGCGCCCAGGCCCTCGACCTGTTCCGGGCCCTGGTCCGCGACCGCACCCGCGCCTACGGCGCCGGCGACCCCGAGACCCTGCGCGCCCGGCACGTCCTCGGCGTCAACCTGGGCCGGCTGGAGCGCTGGGAGGAAGCGGTGGCCGAGGCCCGCCAGGTGGGGGCCGTACGGTCGAAGGTGCTCGGCGCCGAACACCCCGACACCCTGGTCAGCCGCCGCGAACTGGCCGTCGGCCTCGGCCGGCTGGGCCGCTGGGAGGAAGCGCTGCCCATCTACCGCGAGCTCTCCGGCATCCGCGAGCGGTCCCTGGGCGACGAGCACCCCGAGACGGTGCTGGCCCACGCCGACGAGGCGTACTGTCTGGAGCGGCTCGGCCAGGTGTGCTACCAAGAGCCATGACGACCTTCGGGCGGGACGTATACGACGACGTGATCGTGGGCGGCGGACACAACGGCCTGGTGGCCGCCGCGTACCTGGCCAGGGCGGGCCGCGCGGTCCTCGTCCTGGAACGGCTCGGCAACACCGGCGGGGCGGCCATCTCCAGCCGCCCCTTCGCCGACGTCGACGCCCGCCTCTCGCGCTACTCCTACCTCGTCTCCCTGCTCCCGTCGAAGATCGTGCGCGACCTCGGGCTGAGCTTCGCCGTCCGCCGCCGCACCGTGTCCTCGTACACGCCCGTCGAACGCGGCGGCCGGCCCGGCGGACTCCTCGTCGGCGGCGACGAGCAGCGGACCAGGGAGTCCTTCGCGCGGCTGACCGGCTCGGAGCGGGAGTACGAGAGCTGGCGCGCCTTCTACGGGACCACCGGGCACGTGGCCCGCGCGGTGTTCCCGACCCTCACCGAACCCCTGCCCAGCCGCGCGGAGCTGCGCTCCCGGATCGACGACGAGGCCGCGTGGCGGATGCTCTTCGAGGAGC
Organism: Streptomyces sp. NPDC002467; assembly: GCF_042889825.1. Lineage (NCBI taxonomy): Bacteria > Bacillati > Actinomycetota > Actinomycetes > Kitasatosporales > Streptomycetaceae > Streptomyces > Streptomyces sp. NPDC002467. Next base: position 253,948 of record NZ_JBIARJ010000006.1, read on the forward strand.
CGCTCGGCCGGGCGGTGGAAGGGCACTTCGACGACGACCTGGTGCGCGGGGTCGTCCTCACGGACGGTCTGATCGGCACGTTCGCCGACGCGCACGACCCCTCGCTCGCGCAGAACCGCTGCTTCCTCTACCACGTCATCGGCGGCGGGACCGGCGACTGGGACGTGCCCGTCGGCGGCATGGGTGCCCTGACGGACTCCCTGGCCGCCGCCGCGCGGGCAGCCGGGGCGGAGATCGCCACCGGGCACGAGGTGCTGCGGATCGACACGGACGGGAACTCGCCGGCGGAGGTGGTGTTCCGCACGGCCACCGGCGAGGGGCGGGTCGTCGCCCGGACCGTGCTGGTGAACGCCTCGCCCCGGGCGCTGGCCGAACTCCTCGGCGAGACGCCTCGGGAGCCGGCCCCCGAGGGCGCCCAGCTCAAGGTCAACATGCTGCTGCGCAGGCTGCCCAGGCTGCGTGACACCACCGTGGACCCGCGCGAGGCCTTCGGGGGCACCTTCCACATCGCCGAGGGCTACGGCGAGCTGGCACGGGCCCACGCGGAGGCGGCGTCCGGCGAACTGCCGTCCGTACCGCCCTCGGAGATCTACTGCCACTCGCTGACCGACCCCACGATCCTGGGGCCGGAGCTGGTGGAGCAGGGCTACCAGACGCTCACCCTCTTCGGACTGCACACCCCGGCCCGCCTGTTCGAGAAGGACAACCGACAGGCGCGCGAGGTCCTGCTGGCCGCCACCCTCGCGCAGCTCGACAGCCACCTGGCCGAACCGATCACCGACTGCCTCGCCTTCGACGGCGACGGCCGCCCGTGCATCGAGGCGAAGACCCCGCTCGACCTGGAGCGCGAACTGCGCCTGCCCGGCGGCCACATCTTCCACCGCGACCTGTCGTGGCCGTACGCCGACGAGGGCGCCGGTGCCGTCGGCGGCCGGTGGGGAGTGGAGACCGCCCACCGCAACGTCCTGCTGTGCGGTGCGGGGGCGGTCCGCGGTGGCGGCGTCAGCGGCGTCCCGGGCCACAACGCGGCGATGGCCGTGCTGGGGCACTGACCTCGCCGCCTGCCGGCCGCCGCGCGCCGCCCGGCGTACCGCTACTCGGCGGGCTCGATCACGACGATCGGGATCTCGCGGTCCGTCTTGGACTGGTACTCGTCGTACGGGGGCCAGTGACGCAGCATCAGCGGCCAGTACTCGGCGCGTTCCTGGGCCGTGGCGGTACGGGCCGTGCCCTGGAGGATCCTGGGGCCGACCTGGATGCGGACCTCGGGGTGTTCGGTCAGATTGCGGTACCAGAGGGGGTGCGCCGGGTCGCCGCCCTTGGAGGCGACGACGAGGTATCGGCCTTCGTCCTCGCCGTAGATGAGGGGCGTGCGCACCGGATCGCCGGAAACCCTGCCCACGGTGGTGAGCAGCAGGGTCTGCGTGCCGTTCCAGTACTGACCCTCGCTGCCCTTCGAGTCCACGTACAGCTTGACGTGGTCGAGCTGCCAGCTGCCCGGCCGGGGGTCGGTCGGGTGGTCCCAGTCGATGTCGGTCGTCACGGTATTCAGCCTGCCTTCGCGCGTTGAATGGTCAACGAACCTCAACAACGAGTGCCAACACCGTGGGACACGAGGTTTATGCCGGGGGTGCCGGGGGTGCCGGGGTGGGCGAGGGCGTCAGGGGAGCCTGAAGCCGTCGACGATCCCGTCCATCGCACGGTTCGTGGCGAAGGCCGGGGTGGCGCGGACCGCGAGGTCACGCAGGGCGACCGCGAACGGGTGGGTGAGCGCGGCGACCCGGCCCATGCGGCGGGCCCGGACGCGGATGGCGTCGGTGCGGGCGCAGCGGGCCGCGCTGTACGCGGCGAGCGCGGCCGGTACGTCCACGGTGTCCGCAGCGCCCAGGAGGTGGGCGAGGACGGCGGCGTCCTCGACGGCCTGGCATCCGCCCTGGCCGAGGTTGGGGGTCATGGCGTGGGCGGCGTCGCCGAGCCAGGCGAGGCGGCCGTGGTGGAAGCGGGGGAGCGGGGCAGCCAGGTCGTGGAGGTCGTGCTGGAGCACGGCGGCCGGGTCGACCCGTTCCAGCAGCGCGGGGATCGGGTCGTGCCAGCCGCCGAAACGGCGCAGGAGTTCGGCGTGGACGTCCTCCGGGCGGTACCCCTCGGGGGCGACGGCGGTGGCGTAGACGTAGACGCGGCCGTCGGCGAGCGGGACGGTACCGAAGCGCTCCCCGCGCCCCCAGGTCTCGGCCGTGTCGACGCCGGCACCGGCACCGGCCGCGGCCGCGGACGCCGGCAGTACGGTGCGCCAGGCGGTCTCCCCGCTGTAGTGCAGTCCGGGGTGGTCCGGGAAGTGCCGGCGGCGCAGCGCGCTGTGGATGCCGTCGGCGGCGAGGACGAGGTCGGCCTCGAGGTCGCCCGCGGAGGTACGGACCACGGGGCGGCCGGTGGCGTGGTCCACGGAGGTGACCTCGGAAACGGTGGTGGAGTACCGGATCGTGCCCTCGGGGAGCGCCGCGGCCAGGGCGTCGGCCAGGGCCGAGCGGTGCAGGGCGAGCGGCGGCCGGCCGTAGCGCGCGGTGAGCGCGGTGGTGTCGGCGCGGGTCAGCCATCTCCCGTCCGAGCGCCGCAGGCCCATCGCGGCGGGGACCGTGCGGCCCCCGGCGAGGGTGGCGTCGAACCCGATGGTGTCGAAGGCGCGCAGGGCGTTCGGGGCGAGCACGATCCCGGCGCCGACGGCGGTCGGCCCGGAGGCCCGCTCGCACACGGTGATCCTCCAGCCGCGCCGGTGCAGGGCGAGTGCCGCGGTGAGGCCCCCGATCCCCGCACCGGCCACGACCACATGACGCCGGAGTCCCGACATGGCAAGCCCTCCCCATCTTCGACTTCCGCGAGCCTCTACATCCGTAGAGGCTCATGCCCGCACTCTACAGCTGTAGAGTGCGGGCATGTCAACGGAGCGCAGAACCCTGATCGCCGACACCGCGATCGACCTCGTGGCCGCCGCCGGTCTCCGGGGTCTCACCCACCGGGCGGTCGACGGCGCGGCGCGGCTGCCGGCGGGCAGCACCTCGTACTACTTCCGTACGAGGACCGCCCTGATCGGCGCCTGCTACCAGCGGCTGGCGGAGCTGGACCTGGACGACCTGGCCGAGGACGGCCCGTCCGGCTCCATCCCGTTCGGCCGGGACGAGGCCGCGGCGGCGTTCGGCGGACTGCTGCTGCGCTGGCTGACGGTGGGGCGCGCACGCCAACTGGCCCGTTTCGAACTCAGCCTGGAGGCCGCCCGCAATCCCGAACTGGAGGCCGACCTCCACCGCGCGGGCCAGGGCGCCCGGTCCAGGGCGGCCGCGATGCTCGCCGCGCTCGGGGCCGACCGGCCCCGGGAGGCCGCCGAACTCCTCGCCGCCTGGACGGACGGGCTGCTCTACGACCGCCTGGCGGGCGCCCTCGCCCGCTCCCGCCCGACCCCGGACGCGGCCGAACTCGCGATCGTGGCCCGCCGCATGATCGACGCGGTACTGGCGCCCGAGGCGGGCTGAAGGGGGGTCGGTCCGCCGGTCCGCCGGCCCCTCGGTCCGAACCGGATCCGCTCAGCGGTGCGGCCGCAGTCCGTCGAAGACCACCGCGAAGATCCGTTCCCTGGCTGCCGGATCGGGCCCCAACTGCTCCAACGCCCCTCCCGTACCGGCGAGGAGGGCGATGAACTCGGGCAGTCCCACATCCGGGCGGACCGCCCCGGCCCGCTGCGCTCCGGTCAGCAGATCGGCCAGCCGGGCCTGGATCTCCGACGTCGGCCCGCGCAGGGACGCGTGTGCGTCCACCCCGGCGGCGGCGAGCGCCCGGGTGAACTCGCTCTTGCCGGTGGATTCCTCCACCACCAGGCGGAAGCACGCGAAGAAGGCCTCGGCGGGCCCGGCCTCGGCGGCGATCCGCGCCGTGCGCGCGGCCATCCCCTCGAGCCTGCGCACCATCACGGCCTCCAGGAGCGCCTCCTTGGTCGGGAAGTGCCGGAAGAGCGTGCCGACCCCGACCCCGGCGGCGCGGGCGATCTCCTCGGTCGGCACGCCGACGCCGCGGGTGGTGAACACCTCGGTGGCGGTGTCGAGCAGCCTGGCCCGGTTGCGGGCCGCGTCCGCGCGCAGCGGGCGCTCCTGTGCGCCACCCATGTGTCTCCCACCCTTCGTCGTCGACGATGATGCCACCCTGGACAACCGGAGTCCCCAGTCCGTATCGTCGAAACGGAGTCGTCAGTCCGATTCTGGTCACCGTCTCATCGGAGGTTGGGCATGTCCGAAACGCTGTCGCCGCGCGAGGTCTTCGGGAAGCTGATCGAGAACATCGGGGCGGGCCGGTACGAGGAGCTGGCCGCGCTCTACGCCGAGGACGCGGTGGTGGAGACCGTCTTCGAACCCGTCGGTCCGCGCCGTGTCGAGGGGCGGGCCGCACTGGAGGAGCGGTTCGCGCAGGTCGCCGCGCATTCACCCGTGGAGCTGACCCCGGCGAACGTGGTCGTCCGGGAGACCGGCGACCCGGAAGTGATCGTCGCCGAGTTCGACTACCGGGTGCGTCACCGGGCGACCGGCCGGACCTTCGAGGCGGCCAACATCCAGGTGCTGCGCGTCCGCGACGGCCTGATCGTCGGCAGCCGGGACTACCACGACCACCTCGCCCTCATCGTCGCCGGCGGAAACCTCCCCCAACTGGTGGCGGCGCTCGACGGCGTCTAGTCGGCGGACCTGGTCCAGCCGATCGCCACGAGGCGGGCCGCGTCGGACGGGCGGTCCTCCGCGAAGAGGAGGCGGGACGGCTCCGCGACGCGGATGACGTCCACGTAGACGCCGCGGCCGACATAGCGGCCGGTCGCGGAGTGGCGCAGGCGCAGCCGGACTTCGCGGCCCGCCCACGCGGCGGTGAGGGGGGCTTCGAGGCGGTGCCAGATGCGGCCCGACCAGCCGGTCACGGAGCCGCGGGGCCACTCCTCGGGGGCGCCGCCGGTGGTGCGGAGGGTGGTGAACGGGAGCGGTTCCCAGTGCTCCCCGTCGGCCGAGGCCTCCAGGTGGAGGGCGCCCTCGCCCGGCACGGTGTCCCACCACACGGCGCAGCGCAGCCGGGCGGCCCCGGTGGCCGGGGTGAGCGGGGGCAGGTTGAGCGTCCCCGAGGAGCCCGGCTGAATTCCGGAGAACCAGGCCGCGCCGCCGTGCCTCGTACGGACCGGGACGGCGCGGGCGAAGCGGTTGCCCACGGCGACCCGCGGCGCACTGCCGGCCCGCCAGGTGCGGACCGGGTGGACCGAGTTGCCGAGCAGGATCAGGAAGGAGTCGGTGGAGGGATCCAGGACGAGTGAGGTACCGGTGAAGCCGGTGTGTCCGGCGGAGTGGGGAGTGGCCATCGCGCCCATGTACCAGTGCTGGTAGAGCTCGAAGCCGAGCCCGTGGTCGTCGCCGGGGAAGGCGGTGTTGTAGTCGGTGAAGAGCAGCTCGACGGAGGCGGGGGACAGGATGCGCCTGCCCGCGTAGGCCCCGCCGTCGAGCAGGGTCCGGGCGAGGACGGCCAGGTCCCAGGCGGTGCCGAAGACCCCCGCGTGGCCCGCGACCCCGCGGAGCGCGTACGCGTTCTCGTCGTGGACCTCGCCCCAGACCAGCCCGCGGTCCAGACCGGACCAGGGCGGCCGCTGTACCTCGGTGGCGGCGGTGATCCGGCGCCAGGAGAGCGGTGGGTTGTAACGAGTGCGGTGCATCCCGAGCGGAGCGGTGATCTCGTCGTGGAGCAGGACATCCAAGGTGCGACCGGTGATCCGTTCCAGGAGCAGCTGGAGGGAGATCAGGTTCAGGTCGGAGTACCGGTAGACGGTTCCGGGGGTGTCCTGCGGACGGACCGACCAGAGCAGTCGCAGCTGCCCCTCGCGCGTGGACTCCCGGTAGAAGGGGGCCCAGGAACGCAGACCCGAGGTGTGGGTGAGCAGTTGGCGGACCGTGATCAGCTCCTTGCCGCCGCCCGTGAACTCCGGCAGGTACTGCCGCACCGGGGCCTCCAGGGCCAGGCGGCCCCGCTCCATCTGCTGCACGGCCAGGATCGACGTGAACAGCTTCGTCAGCGAGGCCAGGTCGAACACCGTGTCCTCGGCCATGGCGATCCGCTCGGCCGCCGGGAACTCCCGGACCCGGTCGGTCCGCCCGTCGTAGTCCGCGTACCGCACGGCGTCGCCCATCGCGCGGTGCAGCGCGACCGTGCGGCCCCGCCCCGCGAGGACCACGGCCCCCGCGTAATAGGGGTGCTCGGGGGAGGGGCCGAGGAACCGGCGTGCCTCCTCCGCCACGCCGTCGAGGTGACGCTCCACCAGGCCGGCCTGGCGGGCGGAGCCGTAGCGCAGGCGGAGGCCCTGGAGGGCGCGGCGTTCGGCCGGGTTGCCGGACGCGGCCGCGGCGGGGCCTCCCGGCAGGGCGGCGTGGAGCACCAGTACGCCGCCGAGTGCGAGGAGGCGTGCGCCGAGCCTGCGGCGGCTGGGTCCGTGCCCGTCGGCTGCGCCGCCACCCTCGCCGGTGTTCCCTTCGGCACCCGTGCCGCGCCCTTCGGCCGCTGTCCCGCCGGCCCCCGTGCCGGGCCCTTCGGCCGCCGTCCCGCCGGCCCCCGTTGTCCCTGCCATGTCCGGCCCTCCTGTCTCCCGCTCTTCTGTCCGAGTCGGCCTGCCGCGCCGTCTCCCGGGGCTCCGCCCCGGACCCCGCGCCTCAAACGCCGGCGGGGCTGGGTTTGCCCCTGCGGCCGTCCGCGACGGCGAGGCCGGCTTGGCCCCGCCGCTGTCCGCGACGGCGAGGGGTTCGGCTCCCGCCCCGTGGGGCGGGGAGGCCGGTCGTGGCCCCTGCCCCGGATGCCGACGCGGCCGGGCGCACCGCACGTTAGTGGGTATGTGCCCGCCCAGTGGCCGGGCTCCGCACCGACGGGCCCGTAAAGAATCTGACACTGCATCAGAAAATCTCTTCCCTCGGTCGCCGGGCTGCGGCATCCTGCCGCCCATGGAGACGGAGCTGAGCAAGAAACTGGGAGTCGAGCACGCCATCTTCGGCTTCACGCCCTTCCCGGCGGTCGCCGCTGCCATCACCCGCGCGGGCGGGTTCGGCGTGCTCGGAGCGGTCCGCTACACCGCTCCCGACGACCTCAAGCGCGACCTCGACTGGATGCAGGAGCACACCGACGGCAAGCCCTACGGCCTCGACGTCGTCATGCCCGCCAAGAAGGCCGTCGACGGCATCAGCGAAGCCGACATCGAGGCGATGATCCCGGCCGCGCACCGTGCCTTCGTCCGCGACACCCTCGCCAAGCACCACGTGCCCGAGCTCGCCGAGGGCGAGGCCTCCGGCTGGCGGATCACCGGATGGATGGAACAGGTCGCCCGCAACCAGCTCGACGTCGCCTTCGACTACCCCATCAAACTCCTGGCGAACGCCCTCGGTTCCCCGCCCGCCGACGTCATCGCCCGCGCCCACGACCACGGGGTCCTCGTCGCCGCCCTCGCCGGCAGCGCCAAGCACGCCCGCCGGCACGCCGAAGCCGGCATCGACATCGTCGTCGCCCAGGGATACGAGGCCGGCGGCCACACCGGCGACATCGCCACCATGGTCCTGGTCCCCGAGATCGCCGAAGCCGTCGCCCCGCTCCCGGTCCTCGCCGCCGGCGGCATCGGCAGCGGCGAGCAGATCGCCGCCGGACTCGCGCTCGGCGCCCAGGGAGCCTGGCTCGGCTCCCTCTGGCTCACCACCACCGAGGCCGAACTGCACTCCCGGGCCCTCACCGAGAAACTGCTCGCCGCCGGTTCCGGCGACACCGTCCGCTCCCGCGCGCTCACCGGCAAGCCCGCGCGCCAGCTGCGCACCGAGTGGACCGACGCCTGGGACGACCCGCAGGGCCCCGGCGCCCTCCCCATGCCCCTCCAGGGGCTGCTCGTCGCCGAAGCCGTCTCCCGGATCCAGAAGTACGAGGTGCAGCCGCTGCTCGGCACCCCCGTCGGCCAGATCGTCGGCCGGATGAACGAAGAACGCAGCGTCCAGGCCGTCTTCGACGACCTCACCCGTGGCTTCGAGCGAGCCATCGACCGCATCAACCGCATCGCAGGCCGAGTCCGAGAGGCGTGATCAGCGTGACCGACCAGCCCCCCAACGGTTTCTGGGCCCAGGCCGCCGCAGACCCCGGGCGCACCGTACTCGTCACCCCCGAGGGCGAGGAGTGGACCGCCGCCCGGCTGCACGCCGACGTGAACCGGCTCGTCCACGGCCTGCGCGCCGCGGGCCTGGAGCAGGGCGACGTCTTCGCGGTCGTCCTGCCCAACAGCGTCGAGTTCCTCACCGCCTACCTGGCCGCCGCCCAGGCCGGCTTCTACCTCGTCCCCGTCAACCACCACCTCGTCGGCCCCGAGATCGCCTGGATCGTCTCCGACTCCGGCGCCAAGGTCCTCGTCGCCCACGAGCGCTTCGCCGACGCCGCCACCGCCGCGGCCGACGAGGCGGGCCTGCCCGCGAGCCACCGCTACGCCGTCGGAGCCGTCCCGGGCTTCCGCCCGTACGCGGAGCTCCTGGAGGGGCGGCCCGCCACGCCCCCCGCGGACCGCACCCTCGGCTGGGTCATGAACTACACCTCCGGAACCACCGGCCGCCCCCGGGGGATCCGCCGCCCGCTGCCCGGCAAGCTCCCCGAGGAGACGTACCTCGGCGGCTTCCTCGGCATCTTCGGCATCCGGCCCTTCGACGACAACGTCCACCTGGTCTGCTCGCCGCTCTACCACACGGCGGTGCTCCAGTTCGCGGGCGCGGCCCTGCACATCGGGCACCCGCTGGTCCTGATGGACAAGTGGACCCCCGAGGAGATGCTGCGCCTGATCGACGGGCGGGCCTGCACGCACACCCACATGGTGCCGACCCAGTTCCACCGGCTCCTGGCGCTCCCGCAGGCCACGAAGGACGCGTACGACGTCTCCTCGATGCGGCACGCCATCCACGGCGCCGCGCCCTGCCCCGACCACGTCAAGCGCGCCATGATCGACTGGTGGGGCACCTGCGTGGAGGAGTACTACGCCGCGAGCGAGGGCGGCGGAGCCTTCGCCACCGCCGAGGACTGGCTGAAGAAGCCCGGCACCGTCGGCAAGGCCTGGCCGATCAGCGAACTCGCCGTCTTCGACGACGACGGCAACCGGCTGCCCCCCGGCGAACTCGGCACCGTCTACATGCAGATGAAGACCGGCGGCTTCAGCTACCACAAGGACGAGGGCAAGACGAAGAAGAACCGCATCGGCGACTTCTTCACCGTCGGCGACCTCGGGCTGATGGACGAGGAGGGCTACCTCTTCCTCCGCGACCGCAAGATCGACATGATCATCTCCGGCGGGGTCAACATCTACCCGGCAGAGATCGAGTCCGCCCTGCTCACCCACCCGGCGGTCGCGGACGCCGCCGCCTTCGGGATCCCGCACGCGGACTGGGGCGAGGAGGTCAAGGCCGTCATCGAACCGGCCGAGGGCTTCGAGGCGGGCGACGCGCTGGCCACCGAGATCCTGCAGCACTGCGAGCGACAGCTCGCCGGCTACAAGCGCCCCAAGACGGTCGACTTCATCACGACGATGCCCCGCGACCCCAACGGCAAGCTGTACAAGCGACGGCTGCGCGACCCGTACTGGGAGGGCCACGACCGCGCCATGTGACACGGCCCCGCGTCCGTCACCAGTGGGTGAAGTCGTGCACCGAGGCGCAGTACGGATCCGGCGCCTCGGTACGCGTCCACCCCAGCTCGTCCCGCACGAGGGAGTCCAGCGCGGCCATCAGGCCGGTGTGGCCGCCCTTGACCCGGCCGTCGCGGTCGCGGAGCGAAACGTCCAGGCCGACCCGCGCGCCCCCGTCCTCGGGGTCCGCGTACAGGCGCACCATGTCCGCGTCGATTTGGAGGAATCCGCCGAGCCGCGGCCCCTCCTTCCGGCCCCCGTCGAACGACCGGAACATCGACACCGCGGAGTGGAGCGCGTCGCCGAGGTCGTACGAGGGCTCCTCGCAGAAGCGGAGCGTCGCGTCGCGGGCGTCGACCACGGGGATGCCCAGGCCGTCCCGCACGCGGCCCGGCCCGTCGGCGGGGGCGGGCCCGACGGCCAGGATCCGCAGCACCGCGACGAGAACGCTCCACGGGATGTTGCCGCCGGCCGGGTGCACCAGCGGCAGGTCGTACGCCACCGAGCCCGCCGTGTCCGCGCCGTCCCACAGGACGACCCGGGTGATGTCCGGGCGCCCCGGCGGGGCCAGTACGCCCCGCACCGGCCGCCCGTCGGTACCGCCCGGCGGCCGTGAGACGTGGCGCAGCATCGCCCAGACCGCGATGCGGTGGAGGCCGTCCAGATCGTCCTCGGTGTATCCGGCGTACCCGATGTGGCCGGTGTACGCGGGATCGGGCTCCTCGGAGGTCATGGCCCAGTCTGCGGCGGACCAGGTGCCGGGCCGCTCCGCCACGCCCGGCGGAAGCGTGAGAAGGGACACGTCGGGGCCTTGGAGGGGCTCCTTGCACCGCAGTGGGGGGATGGTTCTGGCAAGTTGGCGCATATGAGTACGGCAACCCGCAAATCACCCCTGACCGACTGGACCGTCCTGGTCCCCGTGGTGGCGCTCGTCGCCCTCGTCTTCAGCTGGGGACGCGAGCTGCCCTCGTTCGGGGTGGCCCTGGTCGCGCTCTGCCTCGCGGGCGCGGTACTGGCGGCCGTCCACCACGCCGAGGTCGTGGCCCACCGGGTCGGCGAACCCTTCGGCTCCCTCGTGCTCGCCGTCGCCGTCACCGTCATCGAAGTGGCGCTGATCGTCACCCTGATGCTCGACGGCGGTGACAAGACCGCCTCGCTCGCCAGGGACACGGTGTTCGCCGCGGTCATGATCACCTGCAACGGCATCGTCGGCCTGTCCCTGTTCGTGGGCGCCCTGCGCAACCGGGTCGCCGTCTTCAACCCCGAGGGATCCGGCGCCGCCCTCGCCACCGTCGCGACCCTCGCCACCCTCAGCCTGGTGCTCCCGACCTTCACGACCAGCAAGCCCGGACCGGAGTTCTCCACCGCCCAGCTGACCTTCGCCGCCGTCGCCTCGCTGGCCCTGTACGGACTCTTCATCGCCGTCCAGACGGTCCGTCACCGGTCCTACTTCCTGCCCGTGGAATCCGCGGGCCCGACCGGCGCGGCGGGCGCGGACGGGGACGGGGACCACGAGGCCGAGCGGCCCACCCCCCGCGCCGCCCTGATCAGCGTCGGCCTGCTGCTCGTCGCGCTCGTCGCGGTGGTCGGCGACGCCAAGTCGGTCTCCCCGACCATCGAGAAGGGCGTCGCTGAGGCCGGTCTGCCGAACGCCGTCGTCGGTGTGATCATCGCCCTGCTCGTACTGCTGCCCGAGACCCTGGCCGCGGTCCGCGCCGCGCGCCGCGACCGCGTCCAAACCAGCCTCAATCTGGCCTACGGATCCTCCATCGCCAGCATCGGACTGACCATCCCCGCCATCGCCCTGGCCTCGGTCTGGCTCTCGGGCCCGCTGCTGCTGGGCCTCGGCCCGACCCACATGGTGCTGCTCGCGCTCACCGTCGTGGTCAGCGCCCTCACCATCGCCCCGGGCCGCGCCACCCTGCTGCAGGGCGGGGTCCACCTCGTGGTGCTGGCCGCGTACCTCTTCCTGGCCGTGAGCCCTTAGGGCCTGTCTTTCGGATCAGGCCCTGGGCGCCACGGCCGGGAAGAGGGACCGGCGGGTGTCAGCGCCGCTCGCGCGGCCACACCACCTTCAGCTTCGGCGAGGTCAGGATGTCCCGCTCGCAGAACCGCGAGGTCACCCAGCGCTCCGCCGAGAACAGCCGGGTCTGGTCCGCGTAGTACGGCGAATCCGGGTTCGAGGACTGGCTGTACGTCAGCAGGGTGCGGGCCACCGGGCAGCGGCCGCCGTCCCAGCCGACCGCCTGGACGTGGCTGGAGCCGTGCACGACCTCCGGGTAGCCGCCGGCCGCCGCGTTCCACGGCGCCTCGATCTTGTTCCAGACGCCGAGGGCCTCCGTGCCGCCGCCGACCGGGAGCCTCTGGCCACCGCGGACCACGAACTGGTGCTCGCCCAATGGCGCGTCCAGGGCGATCCCGGCCGCCTTCAGCTCCACCACCGTGTCCGCCAGCGCCCGCCCGATGCCGGGCGCCGCCTGGTTCAGGGTGCGCGGGGTACGTACGGGATCGGCCGCCGAGAACGGCACCAGCCACAGGTCCTTGGGCGCCGTCGACGCCGTCAGCCTGCGCCAGAACCGGTCGAAGAGCAGGGCGCCCCGGCTGGAGGAGTCCGCCGTACGGTCCCACGCGGCCAGCACCCCGCAGGCCGCCGAGACGTCCACGGCAGTGCCGTCGCCCGCCGTCGCCGTACCCCCGGGCAGCGCGGAGCACGCCTTCGCGGCGTCGGCCGCCGCCAGGTCACCGGCCGGCACCCGGTTCGCGAACTGCTGCCGCTCCAGGTCGGCCACCGTCAGCCCGCCCCTGGAGGCCATCGCCGACACGTCCTCGACCGCGCCGCGCGTACGCATCGACCGGGGGGTGGAGACGTTGCCCCAGATCCGCTCGTAGCCGGTCAGCGGTCGGTCGGCATTGGCCAGCCAGGCACTGTCGTTGGAGTTCTCGGCGTACGGGGCGTCCCGCAGCGTCGGCGCCTTCGCAGGGCCGAACACGCCCGGCTGCACCGCGTCCGGATCCGTGCCGAGCGCGCAGTCGGCCCGCGAACCGTCCAGCACGGCCAGCCCCGAGGCCGGGTACGTCGCCCGGCCCAGCGGGGTGGAGCAGCGCGCGGCGAGTTCGTCCGTGATCCGGGGGACCACCTGGGACTGGGTGAAGAGGGTGCCGCCCGCGGAGTCCGCGGCGACCGTGTTCACCCAGGGAAGCCCCTGGGTGCGGGCCAGGGCCTGCTGGATCCCGGCCACCGAGCGGGCCTTGCCCATGGCCAGGGCGGTGTCGGAGCCGCGCAGGTTCACCGCGTTGGGGTCGTTCAGCGCGTACGCCGTCCCGCCGGTCCAGGGCAGCGGCAGGCCCGGGCCGAGACCCGTGATCACCGGGCCGTAGCGGGTCCACCACTGCGTGCGGGTCACCGGATCGCCGCCGGCCACCGGGACGGTGACGGTGCGCCGGGTCATCGCCTCCGATGTCCCGTCGACCAGGTAGGCCGTCGGATCGGCCGGGTCGAGGGTGAGCTGGTGCAGGTTGACCGGGGTGCCGGTGGCCACCGTGTGGCTCCAGGCCACCTTCTCGTTGAAGCCGATGCTGACCACGGGGGTGCCCAGGAGGGAGCCGCCCGAGACGTTCAGCTCGCCGGGGATGGTCTGCTGCGACTGCCAGAAGCGGCGCCCGCCCTGCCACGGGTAGTGAGGGTTCCCGAGCAGCAGCCCGCGGCCGTTCGCGGTGGTCGATCCGTTGAAGGCCACCGCGTTGGAGCCCATGTCGTACCGGGAGGTGTCGAAGAACTCCCGCGCGGCCTCCGCCGCTGCCGCCGGATCGGTCTGCCGAGGGGCCGCGGCGCGGGCGCCGGCCGCGGGTGCGGTCGGGGGCTGCGCGGCCGTGATGGCGTCGATTCCGCGGCCCTGGCCGCCGAGGACCGAGACGGCGAAGCCGCGGGCCGCCACGTCCGTGGCGGTGACCGGGCGGACCCAGCCGGCGCCCTTGCAGGTCGGATCGGTGATCTTGTTCTGGGCCAGCCAGGCGTTGTACCCGGCGGCCCAGCCGCGCATCAGCTCCTTGAGGTCCTTGCCGGGACCGGCCGGAGCGGGGGTCGCGAGGAGCTTGTCCACCGTGCCGGATTCCCGGACGCCCTTGAAGTACAGGTCGCTGGAGAGGTTCCGGGTGGCGGAGGAGAGGGATCCGTCGGGCGCGGCGTCCGGACCGAACCAGCGCGAGCGCTCCCCGGCGAGGGTCACGAACCCGTCGGCCAGCACGCACACCTGGTCGGCGGCCTGTGCCCAGCCGGTGCCGAAGCCGAGGTGCGCGTAGTCCTGGGCGAGGATGTGCGGGATGCCGTTCTCGGTGTACCGGATGACGGCGGACAGGCCGCCGCCGGAGGGCATACGCTCCCCGGTCGCAGCCGAGGCCGAGGCGGGTGGCGCCGCGGCCGCGGCGGCGAGCAGCGCGGCGCCCGCGAGGGCGACGCGCCGGAGTATCGGACGGGTGCTGAGGTGCAACATGCCTCCCAAGTAGCCTGCGGATGTGCGTGGTTGCCGATGAGAAGGTGGTGCGTCAGTGCCCCCACACTCATGCAGTCGGTCCGATGATCTGTCAACGTCCCGTTTGGTATCCCGGTTATTGACCTTGGGCGTACGGGGCATGAGGATCGCGCCATGACGCCAGAGCGGGCAGAGCGGGCAGAGCGGGCAGGGCAGGCGGAGGGCGCCGACGGCGCGGAGCGGGCCGTACGGGAGCGGACGGTCGACGGACTCGTACGCCACAGCGCGCGCCGGGTGCCCGACCGGGTCGCCGTCCGCTACCACGAACGGACCTGGACCTACGCGGAACTCGACGCCGCCGCCACCACCGGCGCCGCCCTCCTGCGGGAGCGGTACGGGCTCTTTGAGGGCGACCGGGTCGCGACCTTCGCCCACAACTCCGACGCCTACCTCCTCGCCTTCCTCGCCTGCGCCCGCGCCGGCCTCACGCACGTCCCCGTCAACCAGAACCTCACCGGGGAGGACCTGGCGTACATCCTGGACAACAGCGCCAGTGCCCTGGTCCTGGCCGATCCCGACCTCGCCGGGCGGGTCCCAGACGGGTACCGGGTGCGGCCGCTGCGCGACGCCGACGGATCCTTCCTGGCGGAACTCGCCGAGCCGCTGCCCTTTGACGGCCGCAGCGAACCGGACGGGCTGGCGCAGCTGCTGTACACCTCCGGGACCACGGCCCTTCCCAAGGGCGCGATGATGACGCACCGGGCGCTCGCGCACGAGTACGAGAGCGCGATCGAGGCGCTGGACCTGGCCGAGGAGGACCGGCCGGCGCACTCGCTGCCGCTGTACCACTCGGCACAGATGCACGTCTTCCTGCTGCCGTACCTGGCGGTGGGGGCGAGCAACACCATCCTGGACGCGCCGGTCGCCGCGCAGGTCTTCGACCTCGTGGAGGCGGGGGAGGCGGACAGCCTCTTCGCCCCGCCGACCGTCTGGATCGCACTGGCCAACCACCCCGACTTCGGGCGGCGCGACCTCGGCGCGCTGCGCAAGGCGTACTACGGGGCGTCGATCATGCCGGTACCGGTCCTGGAGCGGCTGCGCGCGCGGCTGCCCGGGCTGGGCTTCTACAACTGCTTCGGCCAGAGCGAGATCGGCCCGCTGGCCACGGTGCTGGGGCCGGACGAGCACGAGGGGCGGATGGACTCCTGCGGGCGGACGGTACGGCACGTGGAGGCGAAGGTCGTCGACGAGGACGGCAAGGACGTGCCGGCCGGTACGGCGGGCGAGGTGGTCTACCGCTCGCCGCAGCTGTGCCGCGGGTACTGGAACGACCCGGAGGCCACGGAGAAGGCCTTCCGGGACGGCTGGTTCCGCTCGGGCGACCTCGCGGTGCGCGACGCCGAGGGCTACTTCACGGTCGTGGACCGCGTCAAGGACGTCATCAACTCGGGCGGCGTACTGGTCGCCTCCCGGCAGGTCGAGGACGTGCTGTACACGCACCCCGGGGTGGCCGAGGCGGCGGTGGTCGGGCTGCCGGACGAGCGGTGGATCGAGGCGGTGACGGCCGTGGTGGTACCGCGCGGGGAGGTGACAGAGGCGGAGCTGATGGCGTACGCGCGGGAGAAGCTGGCCCACTTCAAGGCCCCGAAGCGGGTCCTGTTCGTGGACGCCCTCCCGCGCAACGCCAGCGGCAAGATCCTCAAGCGATCGCTCCGCGACCGCTTCGCGAACCCCCCGACGGCCGACCCGCACTGACCCCGACCGCCCGGGCCTCGGCTTCGGCCCCGGGGGCCGGGGTCAGGCGTCGAAGTCCGTGCCTCGGCTCGTCGGCTCCCAGGCGAGGGCCTCGGCGCGTGCCGCGTCCGCGTGGGACAGGATCGCGTCCAGCGCGTCGTTGCCCAGCGCCAGCCGCAGCGGCGTCTGCTCGGCGTCCAGGGCGGCCAGGATCGCGGCGGCCGCCTTGACGGGGTCGCCGGGCTGCTTGCCGTCGCTGTCCGGCAGACCCTTGCGCACGCCGCCCACGGTGTCCGCGTAGGCCGCCAGCTCGGTGGCGGTCTGCTGCAACGCGGACCCGCCCGCGAAGCCCGTACGGAACGACCCCGGCTCCACGATCAGCGCCTTGATGCCGAAGGCCGCGACCTCCCCGGCGAGCGCCTCGGTCAGCCCCTCCAGGGCGAACTTCGTCGCCGAGTACGCCCCGACCCCGGGGAACGACAGCCGTCCGCCCATGCTGCTCATCTGGACGACGGCACCCGACTTGCGGGCCCGCATGTGGGGCAGCACGGCGCGGGTGAGCGCCGCCGGGCCGAAGAAGTGCAGGTCCATCAGGTCCCGGAGCTCGGCGTCCGAGGTCTCCTCCACGGCCCCGATCAGGCCTCGGCCGGCGTTGTTGACCAGGACGTCGATCCGGCCGAAGCGGTCCACGACCTCCGCCACGGCCGCCTCGGCGCGCGCGACGTCCGAGACGTCCACGGCGAGCGGCACGAGCCGCTCCGGGTGCTCGGCCGCCAGCCCTTCGAGCGACTGGGTGCGGCGGGCCGCCGCGACCACGGTGTCACCGGCCGCGAGCGCGGCCTCGGTGAGGGTCCGGCCGAAGCCGGACGAGGCCCCGGTGATCAGCCAGACCCGGCCGGCGGCTTCACCCGCGGCATGCTGCGTTGTCATCAATCCCCCTGTGAATCAAGCATGTTGACGGCGGTGCGGACCGATCCTGCCATCAGTGGAGCGGTGCGGTCAGCCCGTTTCCGGATCATGAGAAGGCCCCCCGCCGGAGGACTGGGGTCCATCGCGCCGTAGACGCGTCAGCGTGAGGTGCTCGTGGACGAGCCGGCCGACGAGCGCCCCGCCGTAGACCACGAAGCCCACACCGACCAGCCAGGACTGCACGACCAGCAGGGTGCCGAAGGGGCCGTACGTGACGGCGTTCGACGCGATCAGCGGGGAGAACACCAACTGCGAGAAGACCCGCAGCCCCAGCAGCCCGAGGCTCGTCGCCAGTGCGCCCGGCACCAGCGCGCGCCAGCGGACCCGCCCGCAGAGCAGCAGCCGCTGCGAGGCGACGAAGAACAGGCAGGTGCCGACCAGGTCGCTCAGGGTGCCGACGACCGTGCCGTACACGCTGTGCGACGGCGCCGGGATCCCCACCAGCAGGCCGAGGTAGCAGACCAGCAGGGCCAGCCAGACGACGTGCCGCCACATGGTGTGCCAACGGGCGGTCGGCAGGTCCCAGACCTTCTCGTAGCCGGTCTGCACGGCCGATCCGAAGGTCAGGCCGAAGACCGCCAGCGCCGCGAGGCCGAAGGCGGTGGTCCGCTCCAGCGCCAGGTCCGCCGCGCCGAACAGCAGCTCGACCCGGTTGCGGGAAGCCCGCGTCACCCCGAGCGCCTGGCCGAGCCAGCGGCCGAACCCCGAACCGCTGCCGGGTGCTGCGGCGGCCACGACGATCAGCAACGGCACCAGGGTGAGGAAGCCGAGGGCCGCGAAGCCCATCGCCCGGTGCATGAGCTCCATCTCCCGGCCTCGGCTCCAGGCCAGACCGGCAGGGGAGCCCTGGAGCCGGTCGTAGAGCTGCCGGATGATCGAGGTCACGCCTCATGCCCTACCCGCGCGGATGACCTCCCTCCCGGAGGGGGCCCCGAAGTGGGCCCGAAAGGGTGGTTTCACCCGGCCGCGGGCGTGTGTCACTCCGCCCCGGCACCCCGCAGGTCGACCAGTCGCTTGATCTTCCCCACCGAACGCTCCAGAGTCTCCGGGTCGACGACCTCCACCCGGACCGAGACCCCGATGCCCTCCTTGACGGCCCGGACCACCTCGGCGGCCGCGGCGGACCTCCGGTCGGAGTCCGTCTCCCGGCGGGCCTCCACCCGCACCGTCAGCGCGTCCAGCCGGCCCTCCCGGGTCAGCCGCAACTGGAAGTGCGGAGCCAGTCCGGCCGTCCGCAGCAGGATCTCCTCGACCTGGGTCGGATACAGGTTCACTCCGCGCAGGATGATCATGTCGTCGCTGCGGCCCGTGATCTTCTCCATCCGACGGAAGGCCGGCGCCGCCGTGCCGGGCAGCAGTCGAGTCAGATCCCGGGTGCGGTAGCGGATGACCGGCATGGCCTCCTTGGTGAGGGAAGTGAACACCAGTTCGCCCGGCTCCCCGTCCGGCAGCACGTCGCCCGTCAGGGGATCGACCACCTCGGGGTAGAAGTGGTCCTCCCATATGTGGAGCCCGTCCTTGGTGGACGCGAACTCCTGGGCCACCCCCGGGCCCATGACCTCGGACAGCCCGTATATGTCCACCGCGTCGATGCCGAGCCGCTCCTCGATCTCCCGGCGCATCTCCTCCGTCCACGGTTCCGCGCCGAAGATGCCGGTCCGCAGGGAGGTGGCGCGCGGATCGATGCCCTGGCGCTCCATCTCGTCCAGCAGGGTCAGCATGTAGGAGGGGGTCACCATGATGACCTCCGGTCTGAAGTCCTCGATGAGCCGGACCTGCCGGTCCGTCATTCCGCCCGACGCGGGCACGACCGTGCAGCCGAGGCGCTCGGCCCCGTAGTGCGCGCCGAGGCCGCCGGTGAACAGGCCGTAGCCGTAGGCGATGTGCACGATCTGGCCGGGCCGCCCGCCCGCCGCCCGTATGGACCGGGCCACCACGTCCGCCCAGGTGGACAGGTCCCCGTCGGTGTACCCGACCACGGTGGGGCGCCCCGTGGTGCCGCTGGAGGCGTGGATGCGGCGGACCTCGGAACGCGGTACGGCGAACATGCCGAACGGGTAGTGGTCACGGAGGTCGGTCTTGGCGGTGAAGGGGAACAGGGCCAGGTCGGCGAGGGAGCGGCAGTCGTTGGGGTGCACGCCCGCCTTGTCGAAGGACTGGCGGTAGAACGGCACCCGCTCGTAGGCGCGGAGCAGGGTCGCGCGCAGCCGTCGCAACTGGAGGGAGGCCAGCTCGTCGCGGCTCAGCCGCTCGCCTTCGTCGTGGAGATCCGCGTGCACCGCCATGTCGTCACCTCATCCTGAATGAACCGAACGATCATTCGGTAGATTGCCAGGTCCGCGTGAGGTAAATCAATGACTCGAACGAGTGATCGTCTGTTGTGATGGTCCGCATGCCTACCTTCACCACGTACGACGGAACCGAACTCGCCTACCACTTCAAGGGTGCGGGTGAACCGCTCGTGTGCCTTCCGGGCGGCGCCATGCGGGCCTCGGCCTACCTGGGGGACCTCGGCGGACTGGACGCCGGACGGCGGCTGATCCTGCTCGACCTGCGCGGCACGGGCGACTCCGCCGTACCGGCGGACGAGTCGACGTACCGGGTCGACCACCAGGTGGCGGACGTCGAGGCGCTGCGGGCGCATCTCGGGCTGGAGCGCATGGACCTCCTCGCGCACTCCGCCGGAGGCAACCTCGCCCAGCTCTACGCGGCCGCGCACCCCGACCGGGTGCGCCGGATCGTCCTGGTCACCCCCACCGCCTGGGCCGTGGACCTTCCGGTCACCGTGGAACACCGACTGGAGGCGGCCCGACTGCGGGCGGGTACGGAGCTGTACGACCGGGCCATCGAGGCGTACGAGGGGATCCTCGGCGGCGGCGCCGGTGCCGACAGTGACGAGGCCTGGGACGCGGCCGCGCCACTGTTCTACGGCCGCTGGGACGATGCGGCCCGGGCCGACTGGGCGGCGGGTGCGGAGGGCCAGAACGAGAAGGCGGCCGGGGTCTACGCGGGGCCGGGCGCCTTCGACCCGCCGGCCACCCGGGCGGGGCTGCGGCGGGTCGAGGGCGAGGTGCTGGTGCTTGCCGGCGGGCTGGACGGGAATCCGCGGCCGGCCCTCGCCGGGCAGCTCGCGGAGTTGTTTCCGCGGGGGGTGGTGGATGTGCAGCCTGACGCGGTGCACTTTCCATGGCTGGACGACGCGGGGTGGTTCTCGGCCCGGGTGGAGCGGTTCCTGGCCTCCGGCCGCTGATCCTGGCGGGCTGGGCTGGGCTGGGCTGGGCTGGGCTGGGCCGGGCCGGGCCGAGGCGGGCCGGGCCGAGGCGGGCCGGGCCGGGCCGGGGGCCGGTGCCCTGGGCGGGGCCGGGTGCCGCTGCGCGGAGCAGCTCCCCGCCCCGCCCTTCCACCGTTCCCCGGGGCTCCGCCCCGTACCCCGCGCCTCAAACGCCGGCGGGGCTGGTTCTCGTTCGGCCGGGTGGGCGGGTGCGGCGCCGTCGTCGGGGTGCCGGGTTGTGCCCGGCCGGGTGGGCGGTCAGGTGGTCGCGTCGGCCTCCGTGGCTATCGTTTTCGCCCAGCGGTAGTCCGCCTTGCCGCTCGGGGAGCGTTGGATGGTCGGGGCGATCACCAGCTGGCGGGGGATCTTGTAGCCCGCCAGCTTCGTGCGGCAGTGAGACTGGATCTCGTCGAGCGTCGGCTCCGGGGCGCCCTGGCGGATCTGGACCACCGCCGCCACGTGGTTGCCCCACTTCGGGTCCGCGACGCCCGCGACCAGCGCGTCGTACACGTCCGGGTGGGACTTCAGCGCCTGCTCGACCTCCTCCGGATAGACCTTCTCGCCGCCCGTGTTGATGCACTGCGAACCACGGCCGAGCACCGTCACGATGCCGTCCTCGTCGACGGTCGCCATGTCGCCGAGCAGGACCCAGCGTTCCGAACCCCGCTGGAAGAAGGTCTCGGCGGTCTTCGCCGGGTCGTTGTAGTAGCCGAGCGGTACGTGGCCCCGCTGCGCCAGGCGCCCGGGAACGCCCACCTCCACCGGCTCGTGCGTGACCGGGTCCACCACCTGCGTGCGCTCGTTGACCTCCAGTCGGAAGCCCTTCTCCGGTCCGGAGTCGTCCGTCGCGCGCCCGTTGGAGCCGGATTCGGAGGATCCGAAGTTGTTCAGGAGGAGCACGTTCGGCGCCAGCCGCTGGAATTCCGCCTTCACCGTGTCCGACATGATCGCGCCGGACGAGGAGACGCTGAAGAGGGAGGAGAGGTCCGTGCCCTTCAGCGGCCCGTTCAGGGCGTCGATGAGCGGCCGCAGCATCGCGTCGCCGACGAGCGAGACGCTGGAGACCTTCTCCTTCTCGATCGTGCGGAGCACCTCCTCCGGCGCGTACTTGCGGTGGATGACGATCCGCTGGCCGTAGTTGAAGGCCACGAACGAGGTCAGGGTGGAGGTGCCGTGCATGAGGGGCGGCGCGGGGAAGAAGGTGAGGCCGGCGCCGCGCGCCGCGACCCGCTCGGCCAGTTCCTCGGGCCGCTTCACCGGCTCGCCCGACGGCTCGCCGCCGAAGAGCCCCGCGAAGAAGAGGTCCTCGGCCCGCCACATCACGCCCTTCGGCATGCCCGTGGTGCCGCCCGTGTAGATGATGAACAGGTCGTCGGGGCTGCGCGGCGGGAACCCGCGCTCGGGTGAGCCCGCCGCCTCCGCGTCCTCGTACGGGACGGGAGCGATCGCCGGCTCCGGAGCGCCCTCGGGGGTGGCGCCGACCCGGATCAGATGACGGAGCTTCGTCGTCTGCGGGAGCGCGGCCGCGACCCGCTCGGTGAACTCGCCCTCGAAGACGAGCGCCGCGAGATCGGCGTCGTTGTAGAGGTAGACCAGCTCCTCCTCCACGTACCGGTAGTTGACGTTCACCGGTACCAACCGGGCCTTCAGGCAGGCCAGCACGGTCTGGAGGTACTCGACCCCGTTGTAGAGGTGCAGGCCCAGGTGTTCGCCGGCCTTCAGGCCGCTGTCGAGCAGGTGGTGCGCGATCCGGTTCGCCGCCGTGTCCAGTTCGGAGTACGTCAGACGGCGCTCGGCGCCGGTGCCGGGGTGGTCCACGTACACGAGGGCCTCGCGGTCCGGGACCACGTCCACGACCGACTCGAACAGGTCGGCAAGGTTGTACTCCACCGTTCCTCCTGACGCGTGACGCATGACGCGCATGACGCATGACTGTCTGCTCGGCGGTCATTAGAGCGCCGCCGAAGAGAACTGGGAAGGGCGCCGCCCAAGAAATCTGACTGAGTGTCAGAAAACTATTGAACTGCACCCGCCCCTACTGCAACCTGTTCTAGGTCTTGAGACGGGAGGACGGCAATGGGTGGGACGGAACACCTGACCGTGGAGCGGCACGGTGCCACGCTGGTGCTGACCATGAACAGGCCCGAGGCGAAGAACGCGCTCTCGCTGCCGCTGCTGGTGGGCCTGTACGACGGCTGGCTCGAAGCGGACGCGGACGAGGAGATCCGCTCGGTGGTGCTGACCGGCGCGGGCGGGGACTTCTGCGCCGGCATGGACCTCAAGGCGCTCGCCGGCAAGGGCATGGCGGGCGACTCGTACCGCGACCGCCTCAAGGCCGACCCCGACCTCCACTGGAAGGCGATGCTGCGCCACCACCGGCCGCGCAAGCCGGTGATCGCGGCGGTCGAGGGGTACTGCGTGGCCGGCGGTACGGAGATCCTCCAGGGCACCGACATCCGGGTGGCGGGGGAGGGGGCCACCTTCGGACTGTTCGAGGTCAAGCGGGGGCTCTTCCCGATCGGCGGCTCCACGGTGCGGCTGCCGCGCCAGATCCCGCGCACGCACGCCCTGGAGATGCTGCTGACCGGGCGCCCGTACTCCGCGGAGGAGGCGGCCCGGATCGGACTGGTCGGGCGGGTGGTGCCGGCCGGTACGGCGCTCGACGCCGCGCTGGAGATCGCGGAGCGGATCAACGAGTGCGGGCCGCTGGCCGTGGAGGCCGTGAAGGCCTCCGTGTACGAGTCCGCGGAGCTGACGGAGACGGAGGGCCTGGCGGCGGAACTGCTGCGGGGGTGGCCGATCTTCGACACGGCGGACGCGAAGGAGGGGGCGCGGGCGTTCGCGGAGAAGCGGCCGCCGCTGTATCGCCGGGAGTAGCTTGTGCCGCCGTGCCGTGCCGTGCCGTGCCGTATGCGGGTGCGGGTGCGGGTGCGGGTGCGGGTGCGGGTGCGGGTCCGGGTGCGGCGCCGTTGCCAGGGCTCCGCCCCGGACCCCGCGCCTCAAACGCCGGCGGGGCTGGATTTGCCGGGCGGGGCCGAAGGATCGGGGCGCTGCCCCGGACCCCGCGCCTCAAATGCCGGCGGGGCTGGATTTGCCGGGCGGGGCCGAAGGATCGGGGCGCTGCCCCGGACCCCGCGCCTCAAATGCCGGCGGGGCTGAAACGTGCCCGGCGAAGCCGGAGTTGCTTGCCGGGGGCGGGACCGTGCAAGACGTCAGACGGGGGGAGCGGGCCCGCCCGCGGACCGTGTGCATCGACCGCCCGTACCGGAATCAAACGCATCGGAGAGCCACCATGACAGCTGCCTCCCCACCGGAGGTGCTCCGCGCGCCCCTCGTCGTCGAGTTCCCCTTCACCCGGTCCCTCGGGCCCGTCCAGAGCGCCTTCCTCACCGGACTGCGCGAAGGCGTCGTACTCGGCGTCAAGACCTCCGGCGGCGCGGTGATGGTGCCGCCCGTCGAGTACGACCCCGCCACCGCCGAGGAGATCCGCGAGCTCGTGGAGGTCGCGGACACCGGCACCGTCACCACCTGGGCCTGGAACGGCCACCCCCGGCCGAACCAGCCCCTGGACACCCCCTTCGCCTGGGTGCTGGTCAAGCTCGACGGCGCCGACACCGCCCTCCTCCACGCCCTCGACGCACCCGACGCCGACTCCGTGCGCACCGGCATGCGGGTCCGGATCCGCTGGGCCGCGGACCGCATCGGGGCGATCACCGACATCGCCTGCTTCGAGCCGTACGGGGGACTCGACGTCGGCGAAGGCGCCCCGCACGACGGGGCCTTCGACGACGCCGTCCACGGCATCGTCGCCCGCGCCCGCCTCGACTACACGTACAGCCCGGGCCGCGCCCAGACCGCCTACATCGCCGCCCTCTCCGAGCAGAAGACCGTCGGCGAGCGCTGCCCCTCCTGCCGCAAGGTGTACGTCCCGCCGCGCGGCGCCTGCCCCACCTGCGGGGTGGCCACCACCGACCAGGTGGAAGTCGGCCCCGCGGGCACCGTCACCACCTTCTGCATCGTCAACATCAAGGCCAAGAACCTCGACATCGAGGTCCCCTACGTCTACGCCCACATCGCCCTCGACGGCGCCGGCCTCGCCCTCCACGGCCGGATCGGCGGCATCCCGTACGACCAGGTCCGCATGGGCCTGCGGGTCGAACCGGTCTGGACCGAAGGCGGCCGCTACCCCGACCACTACCGCCCCACCGGCGAGCCGGACGCGGACTACGACGCGTACAAGGAGCTCATCTGATGCCGAAGACGCCGTCGAGGTACGCCCGCGAGGTCGCCGTCGTCGCCTTCGCGCAGAGCGACCACCGCCGCGACACCTCCGACCTCAGCGAAGTCGAGATGGTCATGCCGGTCCTGCACCAGGTGCTGGCCGCCACCGGCCTGAAGGCCGGGGAGATCGGATTCACCTGCTCCGGCTCCAGCGACTACCTGGCCGGCCGGGCCTTCTCCTTCACCATGACCCTCGACGGGGTGGGCGCCTGGCCGCCCATCTCCGAGTCGCACGTCGAGATGGACGGCGCGTGGGCCCTGTACGAGGCCTGGGTCAAGATCCAGACCGGCGAGGCCGACACCGCGCTCGTCTACTCGTACGGGAAGTCCTCGCCGGGCTCGGTGCGCGACGTGCTGACGCGCCAGCTCGACCCGTACTACGTGGCCCCCCTCTGGCCCGACTCGGTGGCCCTCGCCGCCCTCCAGGCCCAGGCCCTGATCGACGCGGGCGAGACCGACGAACCCGCCCTCGCCGCGATCGGCGCCCGCAGCCGGGCCGACGCCGAGGCCAACGCCCACGCCCAGCTCCGCGGCGCCGTCCCGCAGGGCGACTACCAGGTCGCGCCGCTGCGCACGGGGGACTGCCCGCCGATCGGCGACGGCGCCGCCGCCGTCGTCCTCGCCGCCGGCGACACCGCGCGCCGACTGTGCGAACGCCCCGCCTGGATCACCGGCATCGACCACCGCATCGAGGCCCACAGCCTCGGCCTGCGCGACCTCACCGACTCGCCGTCCACCCGCATCGCCGCCGAACGCGCCGGCGTCTTCGAGGCCGCGGTGGACACGGCGGAGCTGCACGCGCCGTTCTCCTCCCAGGAGGTCGTGCTCCGCAAGGCGCTCGGGCTCGGCGAAGCGGTCGCCGTCAACCCCTCCGGCGGGGCCCTCGCCGCCAACCCGATGATGGCCGCCGGCCTGATCCGGATCGGCGAGGCGGCCGCCCGCATCCACCGCGGCGAGTCCGACCGGGCCGTCGCCCACGCCACCTCCGGCCCCTGCCTCCAGCAGAACCTGGTCGCCGTCCTGGAAGGGGACGCTCGGTGAGCACTACGGGTAACACGGGCGGGACGGGCAAGGAGCCCGTCGCCGTCGTCGGGATCGGGCAGACCAAGCACGTCGCGGCCCGCCACGACGTCTCCATCGCCGGACTGGTCCGCGAGGCCGCGACCCGCGCCCTCGCCGACGCCGAACTGACCTGGGCGGACATCGACGCGGTCGTCATCGGCAAGGCCCCCGACTTCTTCGAGGGGGTGATGATGCCCGAGCTCTACCTGGCTGACGCGCTCGGCGCCGTCGGCAAGCCGATGCTGCGCGTGCACACGGCGGGCTCGGTCGGCGGCTCCACGGCGCTCGTCGCCTCCAACCTGGTGGCGGCCCGCGTCCACCGCACCGTCCTCACCCTCGCGTTCGAGAAGCAGTCCGAGTCGAACGCCATGTGGGGCCTCTCCCTCCCCGTGCCCTTCCAGCAGCCGCTGCTCGCGGGCGCCGGCGGGTTCTTCGCCCCGCACGTGCGCGCGTACATGCGGCGCACCGGCGCGCCCGACACGGTGGGCTCGCTCGTCGCGTACAAGGACCGCCGCAACGCCCTGAAGAACCCGTACGCGCACCTGCACGAGCACGACATCACCCTGGAGAAGGTCCAGGCCTCGCCGATGCTGTGGGACCCGATCCGGTACTCCGAGACCTGCCCCTCCTCCGACGGGGCCTGCGCGATGATCCTCACCGACCGCGCGGGCGCCGCCCGTTCGCCGAAGCCGCCCGCCTGGGTGCACGGCGGCGCGATGCGCAGCGAGCCGACGCTCTTCGCGGGCAAGGACTTCGTCTCCCCGCAGGCCGGCAAGGACTGCGCGGCCGACGTCTACCGGCAGGCCGGGATCACCGATCCGCGCCGCGAGATCGACGCGGTCGAGATGTACGTGCCGTTCTCCTGGTACGAGCCGATGTGGCTGGAGAACCTCGGCTTCGCGGAGGAGGGCGAGGGCTGGAAGCTCACCGAGGCCGGCGTCACCGAACTCGACGGCGACCTTCCGGTCAACCCGTCGGGAGGCGTGCTCTCCACCAACCCGATCGGCGCCTCCGGCATGATCCGCTTCGCGGAGGCCGCCCTCCAGGTCCGCGGCCAGGCCGGGGAACACCAGGTCCCGGGAGCCCGCCGGGCGATGGGACACGCGTACGGCGGCGGCGCGCAGTTCTTCGCGATGTGGTTGGTGGGGGCGGAGGAGCCCACAAGCTGAGGGGCCGCTGGGGGTGCCGGACCGGTCAGGGTGACTCACCGTGGCCTGTGCGGCACCCGCTGCTGTGGTTAACCTTGGCCCCGGACGACGTACCGGGAGGAGCACGCACGTGGCAGAGAGCATGACTTCACAACCCCTCGCCGGCTGGGGGAAGCCGGACCTCGATCTCACCGAGGCGGACTGGCAGTCGAGCAGCCGGGGAGCGGGCGACGTCCAGATCGCCTTCGTGGACGGTTTCATCGCGATGCGCAACAGCGAGCGCCCCGAAAGCCCTTCGCTGATCTTCGCGCCGGACGAGTGGCGCAAGTTCGTACTGGGCGCGCGGGGCGGGGAGTTCGACCTCACGTAGGCGTCGCCCCCTCGCCGTGACCCGCCGCCCGGCCGCTGGGCAGCGGGTCGCGGCGCGTAAAGCCGTTGCCCGGGGTGGGACCTCCTCGGCATGCTGGGGCCGTGACGATCAACCCCCGAAAGGGCGATGCCGCGTAGACGGCCGGGCGCGCTGCGCGCCGCACGAGGAAGATTCGAAGGCCGCAGGCCACCCGCATGGGTGCGCCACCTGCCCCGAGTGGACCGCCTGTCCGCCGCCGCGAGTGCCGCCGTCCACTGGACGGAGAGCGGGACTTTCGGCCACGAGCACGGTTTCAGCGCCCTTCGGCAGCAACTCGCCCTGTACCGGGCGTTCCTGAGCCGCCCGGGCTCGCGCCTCAGGCCGCTCGCCGTGGAGTGCGGCTGCCCGGAGTGCGAGTTCGACGACATCGGGTTCGTCCGCGACGCCCTGCGGGACAGCCGGCAGGCCCTCCCGCCGTCGGCCCGGGCGGAACTCGGCCGGATGCTCGCCGCGCTCGACGATGAATTCCGCCGTCGCACGCTGCCCGATCCCGATCCGCTGCCCGCCCACTGGGCCGACCGCAGCGGACGCCCCCGCGCGTGGTGGCACCGCAGGCTCCGGGCGGAACGCTGACTACGCTTGTGCCATGAGCGGCGAGAGCGATCTGCGGAAACTGCTGAGCGGCATGCGGCCCGAACTGAACGACGGCGCGTACGTGTTCTGCACCGTCCCCGGCACCGCCGTCCCGGCCGGGACGGCGCCCGTCGCCACCATTCGGGAGCACGAGGGGCTCACTCTCGTCCTGCGGCAGGAGGAGGCCGACGCGGCCGGGCTGGCCTACGACTACACCGCCGGCTGGATCACCCTGCGCGTCCACTCCGCCCTCGACGCCGTCGGCCTCACCGCCGCCTTCGCCGCCGAGCTCGGCGCACACGGCCTGAGCTGCAACGTCATCGCCGGCTACCACCACGACCACCTCTTCGTGGAAGCCGACCGCGCCGCCGAGGCGGTCGCCGTTCTGGAGGGCCTCGCGGAGCGCTCCGCGGACAGCTGAAAAGAAGATCGGAAACTTTCCGACAGCAGGCTCCCTCCCGTTGCGCGCGGGCGTACGCTGATGCCCCCGAACAGGCCTGGGGGGTACCAGCCATGACGGAACGCCGGACCCGCATGCGGCGCACACTGGTCGAACGCGAGACCGAACTCGCCATCGTCGACGAAGCCCTCGACCTGCTCGCCGGCCCCGCACCGGACGGCGGCGGCGCACTCCTCGCCTTCTCCGGACCCGCCGGCCTCGGCAAGACCACCCTCCTCGCCGAACTGCGCCGCCGCGCCCACGCACTCTCCTGCACCGTCCTCGCGGCACGCGGCGGCGAACAGGAACAGAGCCAGCCCTTCCACGTGGCCCGCCAACTCATCCAGCCCCAGCTCGCCGGGACCTCCGAACAGGAACTGCGCGCCGCCCTCGGCAGCTGGTACTCCATCGTCGGCCCGGCCCTCGGCCTCTGCGCCCCCGAACAGGGCGCCCCGCCCGACCCCCAGGGCCTGCGCGACGGACTCGACTGGGTGCTCACCCACCTCGTCGTCAAGCGCGCCCCCGTCACCCTCGTCGTCGACGACGTCCACTGGGCCGACCCCGAATCCCTCGAATGGCTCGCCGCCTACGCGCCCCGCGCCGAACACCTCCCGCTGCTCCTCGTCGTCGCCTACCGCCCCGACGAACTGCCCGCGCACGCCGACGCCTTCCGTACGCTGCCCGGGCGCGCGGGACAGCGCCCGCTCTCCCTCGCCCCGCTGACCGAGCCCGCCGTGGCCGGCCTGGTCCGCGAGGCGATCGGCGACCACGCCGACGACGCCTTCTGCAAGGAGGCCTGGGCCGTCACCACCGGCAACCCCTTCGAGGCCGTCGAACTCACCGCCAAGATCCAGGACAAGGGGCTCGCCCCGGTCGAGGCCAGCGCCCCGCTGCTGCGCGACCTCGCCGCCGCCCAGCGAGGCAGCGGCCTCGTCGAACGCCTCGAACGCCTCGGCCCCTCCACCGTCCGCTTCGCCTGGGCCTGCGCCGTCCTCGGCACCGCCATCCCGCAGGACCTCGCCGCCCGGGTCGCCGCCCTCGGGGCGGAGGAGGCCGTGGACGCCACGGGCCGGCTGCGGGACGCCCGCGTCCTGTCCGCCGCCACCGAAGAGCCCGATGGGGGGCTGGAGTTCGTCCACCCGCTCATCGCCACCGCCATATACCGGGCCATCCCCGACGCGCTGCGCGTCGCCCTGCACGGCAAGGCCGCCGCGGCCGTCATCGACGCCGGCCTCGGCCCCTCCGCGGCCGCCCGCCACCTCCTGGAGACCCACCCGGAGAACGACCCCTGGGTGGTGCGCGTGCTGCGCGAGGCCGCCGGCGAGAACCTCCGGGCCGGAGCCCCCGAGGCGGCCCGCCGCCAGCTCGCCCGCGCCCTGCTCGAACCCCCCGACTTCGACGAACGCGCCGCCGTGCTCTACGAACTCGGCTGCGCCTCCCTGCTCACCGAACCGGCCAACACCGTCAACCACCTGCGGGCGGCCCTCGCCGAGCCCGTGGACGACCCCGCCCTGCGCCAGGGCATCGTCATCCGGCTCGCCCAGGTCCTCGCCCACAGCGACCGCCTCGCCGAGGCCTCCGAATCCCTCGCGCGGGAGATCCCGCACACCCACGACGTACGCGCCCGGCTGCGCCTCCAGTCCGAGCAGTTCATGTGGGACGCCTTCAACGCCGCCGAGACCGACTCCCCGGCCCGCTCCCGGCGCCTGGCCCGGCTCGCCGACCGGCTGACCGGCCGCGACCTCACCGAGCGGTACGTCATCGGGCTGCGCGCCTGGGACGCCTGCCTGCGCGGTGAACCGGTGGACGTGGTCCTCCACCACGCCGGGCGGGTCCTGGAACAGGGGTTCAGCTGGGCGTACGAGGACCGCGGCTTCGAGGTCCCCGTGCTCGTGGCCATGGCCCACATGTACGCCGACCGCCCCGGCCGGGCCGACGAGCTGTTCGAGGCGGGCACCGCCGAGTTCGAGCGGCAGGGCTGGCGCGGGGCGCACCTCTCCTTCGGGTACAGCCTGCGCGCCTACATCCGCTTCCGGCGCGGGCGGCTCGCGGAGGCCGAGGAGCTGGCCCGGGCCGGGCTGCAGCTCGCCGAGCGCGTGGGCCGCGGAACGCCCGTGCACTGGTACACCATCGCCATCCTGATCACGACGCTGCTCGCCCGGGGACGGACCGACGAGGCCTGGGAGCTGGCGCGGGAGCACGAGTTCGGCCGGCCCTTCCCGGCGGCCGTGGTCTTCCCGGACTCCCAGACCGTGTACGCCGAACTGCTGCTGGCCCGGGGCGACGCGAAGGCGGCCGCGGCCGAGCTGGAGGAGGTCGACCGGCGGCTGACCCCGCGCGGCATCCAGAACCCGGCGTGGTGCCCGTGGCAGCTGCACCTGGCCCGGGC
This sequence comes from Streptomyces sp. NPDC002467, assembly GCF_042889825.1. NCBI lineage: Bacteria > Bacillati > Actinomycetota > Actinomycetes > Kitasatosporales > Streptomycetaceae > Streptomyces > Streptomyces sp. NPDC002467. The sequence continues at coordinate 284,380 of NZ_JBIARJ010000006.1, forward strand.
CGTGGCGGGCGTGGACCCCGAGCGGGCCCGCGCCCTGGCCGGCGACGCCCTGCGGCGGGCCCGCGCCTTCGGCGCCCCGTCGGCGATCGGCCAGGCCCTGCGGGTGGCGGCCGAGGTGGCGGCCCCCGTGGACCGGGCGGAGCTGCTGCGCGAGGCGGTGGCCCTCCTCGCGACGTCCCCGGCCGGATACGAACTGGCCCGGGCACTCGCCGCCCTCGGCACGGAGCTGCGGGACGAGGAGCTGCTGGCGCGGGCCGTGGTGACGGCGCGGGAATGCGGAGCCGACGGCCTGGCGGCCGAGGCGGCTGGCGTCCTGGCGGGTCCGGGCGGCGGTCCGTCGCTCGTCCCGCTCGGGGAGGACCGGCTCACGGAGGGCGAGCTCCGTGCGGCGGAACGGGCGGTGCGGGGCGAGGCGGTACCCGAGGCGCACGTGCCCCCGCACCCGACCGGGGAACCGGCGGCCGACCCGCATCCGAACCCGCACTCGGACGGGGCCGCGGACTGGGAGCTCTCCACGGCCTGCCGCAAGCTCGGGACCGACCTCACGGGCCTCTCGGCCGCCCTGGCGGCCTACGGGAGGTAGGCCGCCAGGGCGGGGCCGCCCGGGCGCGCGTACCCGGCGCTCGGGAGGGCCCCCGGAGGTGGCGGACAGCCCGCGCCGCCGTCCCGGCGGCGGTGGAGATCACGCCCCGATGGCGGTACACCGGCCCGTCCATCGCATTGAACGTGTTCACAGTGGGAGTGGTCGGATCACGCGCCGCTCGCATCGAGGTCGCGGGGGGGGGGGGCCCCCGGGGGGGCGGGGGGGCGGCGGCGGGGGGGCCCCCCCGCCCCCCCCCCCCCCCCCCCCAACAAACCACCTAGGCTTAAAACACACCACCCCC
>NZ_JBIARJ010000006.1:285273-411237 GCF_042889825.1 Streptomyces sp. NPDC002467
GCCTCCCCCCGGCCGTCCAAGCGCTTGTGCGGGGACCCGTGGGTGGGGGGCGGGACCGCCCCGGGCGGCCGGGGGGGGCGGGGGGGGGCGGCGGGGGGGGCCGCCCCCCCCGCGGATGAGGGGCCCCGGGCGGGAAAACCCGCGCGGCCACGTACCATGGCGGCATGTCCTTCCTCCGCCGCCACCGCGCCGCCACACCCGCCGGCCCGGACTTCGACGTCCTGGCCATGGACCCGGGGGACTGGCCGGGCAATCTCGGGGCCGGCCTGCTGCCCGCGCCCGACGGCAGCTGCCAGGGTGTCTTCCTCCGCTACGACCTGTTCGGCGGACGCGGCCCCGCAATGATCATCGGCAACCTCCCCGAGGGTTCCCCCGCCCGGGACCTCGCCGAGGGCGAGGTTCCCTTCGAGGTGGCCCAGCTCCTCGACGCGCTCGAGAACGACGAGGACGTCGAGGTCACCGGTATCGAGGACTGCCCCGTCATGCAGGGCGACAACCTCCTCATCGTCCGGAAGATCAAGCTGTCGGAGTCCCGCATCTCCTGCGTCCAGTTCGACCGCAGTGACAACGTGCTGGTCACCATCGCCAGCTGGGACCGCCCGATCACCGATGACCTCTACGCGCTGCTGAAGCCGCTCCCCGCCGAGCTCTTCCAGCAGGGCTAGCGGCTCCTCACGACGTCACGCGTCCGCGATGTCGTTCGCCGCCACGTAGCCGAACGTCATCGCGGGGCCGATCGTCGACCCGGCCCCCGCGTAGCTGTGGCCCATCACCGCCGCGCTGGCGTTGCCCGCCGCGTACAAGCCCCTGATCACCGAGCCGTCCGCCCGCAGCGCCCGCGCGCGGGCGTCCGTGACGATCCCGCCCTTCGTGCCGAGGTCCCCCGGCACGATCTTGAAGGCGTAGAACGGCGGAGCCCATATCGGCGCCAGACACGAGTTGGGCGTCACCCCCGGGTCCGTGTAGTAGTGGTCGTACGCCGTGTCACCCCGGTGGAAGTCGGAGTCGTTACCGCTCCACGCCTGCGCGTTGAACCGGTTGAGGGTCGCCCGCAGCGCCGCCGCCGGAACCCCGATCTGGCCGGCCAGCGCGTCCCAGCTCCACGCCTTCTTCGCCGCCCCCGCCTCGTACCAGGAGTCCGGGAAGACGATCGTCGGCAGGATGTCCTTGAACAGGTACTTGCTGCGGTAGTTCTGATCCACGATCAGCCACGCCGGGATGTGCGAGCCGACCGCGCCCCGGTCCTTCTCGTACATCACGTGCACCACGTCGCTGTACGGGGCCGCCTCGTTGACGAACCGCCCCCCGTTCCCGTTCACGATCAGCCCGCCCGGCAGCGTCCGTTCGGCGAGGCAGAAGTACGGCTCCCCCGGGAGCGGGATCGACGGCCCCCACCACGCGTCCTCCATCAGGGCCAGCGCGGCCCCCGCCCGCTGCCCCGCCCGGATCCCGTCGCCGGTGTTCTCCTTCGCGCCCACCGACCACTGGGTGCCGATCGGCTGCTGCTGGTACTGCGCCCGCATCTCAGGGTTGTGCTCGAAACCGCCCGAGCCGATGATCACCCCCCGCCGGGCCCGCACGGTGCCCTGCACGCCCGCCTTCTCGACGACCACCCCGGTCACCGCGCCACCCTCTTGGACCAGGTCGACCAGCGGACTGTTCAGCCACACCGGCACCCCGGCCCGCATGAGCCCGGCCCGCAGGCCGGCGGCGAGGGCCTGGCCCATGGTCAGCGGCTTCTCCCCGCACAGCGCCGCCTTCGTGCCGCGCGCCAGGCACTCCGTCGACACGGCGAGTCCCTTCGCGTTCACCGCGGCGAGGTTCAGCCACTTGTAGTCCTGGCTGAACACCACCATCCCGGCCGGGACCGGCATGTACGCCGGGTTCAGATGCGCCAGTTCGGCGCCCAGGATGTTGCCGTCGATGTAGTCCGGCTCGATGGAGCGGCCGTTCGGGAGGCCGCCCGGCAGGTTGGGGTAGTAGTCGCTGTAGCCCTCCATGAAGCGGAACTTCAGCGGGCTGTTCGCCATGACGAAGTCCAGCATCCGCGGCCCGTTGGCCAGGAACGCCGCCTGGCGGTCGGCCGGCACCTCGCTCCCCACGACCGCCGCGAGGTACGTCGCCGCCTTCTGCGGGGTGTCCGGCACGCCCGCGCCGAGGATCACAGAGTTGTTCGGCAGCCAGATGCCGGCCCCGGAGCGGGCGGCCGATCCGCCGAAGGTGGGGGCCTTCTCGATGACCAGCACGCTCAGCCCCCGCTTGGCGGCCGTGAGCGCGGCCGTCATCCCGGAGGCCCCGGAACCGACCACCACGACGTCGTACTCGCCGAGCGGGGGACCGTCCGAGGCCCTCGCGGCGGCGGACGGCAGCACGGTGGCGGCGACGACCCCGGCTCCCGCTCCGGCGATGACCGTACGTCTCGACGGGAGGGTTTCCGACGGCGTGCGTGAAGCGCTTTCGGACATGGGCGGGCTCCAGCGGAGTGGGGAGGCGAGGGTGGCTCCAGCATGTCTGATGCTGAGTCAGAAAAGGTGTTCGGGGGATCATGTGAAGTCAAGGCATGCGACGCCTCCTCCTCCAGTATGAGGAGACGCGCCCGCCCCCGAGCCGCACCCGGCCACCGCCCCCGCACGAGCGAAGTCCCGCGGCGGTGGGAGCCACGGGACTTCGCGTATTGGGGGTGAGCCCAGGACCTACCGGGTGCCGACCGCCGCCCGGACCGCTCTGCGCGCCATGCCCGCGTCGTCGTGCAGGCGGCGCAGCAGCAGGCGCTGCTCCTCCCCCGAGGACAGGGAGCCCGCCGGGAGCGGCTGGGTCGGGGCGGTGGCCAGCATCGAGCGCTGCACCGCCGTCTCGCACATCCGGATCTCCCTGGTCAGCACGAGCATCAGGTTGACCAGGAAGGCGTCCCGAGCCACCGGGCCCGCAGCCTGGGCGAGCCGGCTGATCTGCGCCCGCGCGGCCGGAGCGTCGCCCAGCACCGTCCACAGCGTGGCCAGGTCGTAGCCGGGCAGGTACCAGCCCGCGTGCTCCCAGTCGAGCAGCACCGGCCCCGCCGGGGACAGCAGCAGGTTCGACAGCAGCGCGTCACCGTGGTTGAACTGCAGCGCCGTGCCCGACAGTTTGACGCCGTGCAGCAGCTTCTGCAGGTCGCCGAGGTCCCGGTCGGTCAGCAGCCCCAGCTCGTAGTCGCGGGCGATCCGCCGCCCGTAGTTCACCGGGGTCCCGAACAACTCCGTGGGCGGACGCCACTGGTTGACCCGGCACACGGCCCCCAGGGCGGCCCGCAGGTCCACCCGCGGCGGCGGCTCCACCGGGTGCCGCTGGAGCGCCGCGACCCGGCCGGCCATCCGCTCGACCACCAGCGTGCAGTTCTCCGGGTCGGCCGCGATCAACCGCGGTACGCGGACCGGAGGGCGGTGCCGGACGAACGTCCGGTACGCCGCTATTTCGTGCCGGTAGCGCTCGCGCCACTCCGGCGAATGGTCCAGTAAAACCTTCGCGACGGCGGTCATCCGTCCGGTCGTGCCCACCAGCAGGACCGAGCGGCCGCTGCGCCGCAGTACCTGCACCGGCGCGAACTCCGGACAGATCCGCTGCACCGAGGCGAGCGCGGTGCGCAGTTGCGCCCCCTGCGGCCCCGAGAGGTCGATCCTTCCGCTGAGCGGCTGCGACCCGACTCCCGGCATCCGCCGCGCCCGTGCGGCGCCCTGCACGGCCGACGAGGGCCGGCCGGGGTCGAGGTAGGGGCCGCCGCCCGCCGGGAGCGTGCGGTAGGGCCGGACAGGGGCGGACACGGAGGACGTTGCTGCGTACATGGCTTTACGGATCCCTTCGTGCGCCGACTGGGTTCGTACGCCACCCCGCCGGATCCCGTACTTCACCCTGGGGAGTTCCGCCGGTGAACCGGGTCGGGGAGGCGCATTCCTACCTGACACCCGGCGGCAGGTGGCGAACCATCGGGCGTGCCCTGGCGAAGCCTGGCGAATATGCCGCGGGGGCCTGGCTGGGGGCTACTGTCAACTCAGCCGAGAACCTGGGGGCTTGACGTGAGCAAGGGTCCAAACACCCGCTTGAACGACCTGTTCGGCCTGGCCGGCTGGTCGAAGGGCGAACTGGCGAGGATGGTCAACAGGCAGGCGGCGGCCATGGGCCACCCCCAGCTGGCCACCGACACCTCGCGGGTGCGGCGCTGGATCGACATGGGGGAGACCCCGCGCGAACCGGTGCCCACGGTACTGGCAGCACTGTTCACCGAGCGGCTCGGTCGTGTCGTGACCAACGAGGACCTCGGGTTCGTACGGCAGCGGCGCACCACACGACGGCAACCGGACGGGGATCGGCAGAACCCCGACGGAATGCCATGGGCGCCCGAACGCACAGCCGCGGTCCTCACCGAATTCACGGGAATGGACCTCATGCTCAACCGTCGCGGTCTGATGGGCGCGGGTGCCGCGCTCACCGCCGGCTCCGCCCTCAGTAACGCCATGTACGACTGGCTCCACACCGACCCGGCCCTCGCCAAGGAGGCGCAGCACTTCGGGGACGCCTTCCAGGCCGACCCGTCGGGCTTCGACCGCTACGAGGCCGCCCCGATCGGCTCGCAGGAGATCGAGGCACTGGAACGCTCGGTCGAGGTGTTCCGGGCCTGGGACGCCTCCAGAGGCGGAGGACTCCAGCGCAAGGCCGTCGTCGGCCAGCTGAACGAGGTCGGCGGGATGCTGGCCTACCACCACCCCGACCACCTCCAGCGCAGGCTGTGGGGTGTGGCGGCCAACCTGGCGGTGCTCGCGGGCTGGATGTCCCACGACGTGGGCCTCGAACCCACGGCGCAGAAGTACTTCGTCATCGCCGCGCACGCGGCCCGCGAGGGCGGCGACCGCCCGCGCGCCGGCGAGGCGCTGTCCCGCGCCGCCCGCCAGATGGTCCACCTCGGCCGACCGAACGAGGCCCTGGACCTGATGAAGCTCGCGCAGTCCGGCTCCGGGGAGCGGACGCTCCCGCGCACCCGCGCCATGCTGCACACCATCGAGGCCTGGGCGCAGGCCGCCATGGGCAAGGGCCAGGCCATGCGCCGCACCCTGGGCGAGGCGGAGGAGCTGTTCGTGTCCGACAAGGGCGACGTGCCGCCGCCGAGCTGGATGCAGCACTTCGACGAGGCGGACCTGCACGGCATGCAGGCCCTCGCGTACCGGACCCTCGCCGACCACGACGCCACGGCGGCGCCGGTCGCGGCCCGCCACGCGAGGGAGGCCCTGCGGCTGCGCGGGGACGGCTACCAGCGCTCGCAGATCTTCGACTACATCTCGATGGCCTCGGCCTGCTTCATCGCCGACGATCCCGAACAGGCCGACCGCTACGCCCGCCTGGCCCTGGTGTCGATGAACGAGACCTCCTCGCACCGGACATGGGACCGGCTGCGCGAGATGTACCGGCTCACCGGCCAGTACTCCGGGTACTCGCGCATCGAGGACCTCCGCGAGGAGATCGAGATGGCCCTCCCCGACAGCCCCGCGCCGACGCGCGGGCCGCGCGTCACGGGGGCGTAGGGGCGGGCGTGGCCGGTCACCGGCCCGTACCTCCACGGCCCACGAGGGGATCCCACGGAGACGAGAAAGGCCGCGCCTGACGGCGCGGCCCTGAAGCGAACAGTACCGACGGGGCTACCCGCCGACGCGGGCGACCAGTACGCACGCGTCGTCCTCGCGCTCGCTCTCGCCGAACTCCTCGATCACCATCCGCACGCAGTCCTGCGCCGACCGCGCCGCCGAGAACCGGGGCGCGAGGGCGAGCAGCCGCTCGGTACCGTCCGCCCGGCTGAACTCGATGCTGCGCGGGGTCAGTCCGTCCGTGTGCAGGACGAGTACGTCGCCCGCTTCGAGCCGCTCCTCGGCCTGCCCGTACACCGCCCCCGAGGTCGCCCCCAGCAGTACGCCCTCCGGCGGCAGCAGGGACCGGCCCGATCCGTGGCGGATCAGCAGGGGGGCCGGGTGGCCGGCCTGCGACCAGGACAGGAGCCGGCGCTTGGCGTCGTAGCGGCAGCACACGGCCGAGCCGAGCGCCGGCTGGACGGAGGCCTCCAAGAGCTGGTTGAGCCAGCCCATCAGGGGGCCCGGCTCGATCCCGGCCATGGCCATGCCCCGCAGGGCGCCCAGCATCATCGCCATCCCGGAGGTGGCGGTCACCCCGTGCCCGGTCAGGTCGCCGACGGTCAGCATCGAGCTGCCGTCGGGGAGTTCGAGCGCGTCGTACCAGTCGCCGCCGATCAGTGCGCTGGTCGCGGAGGGAAGGTAGTGCGCGGCCACGTCCAGCGTGCCCGCGTTGTCGTGCGGGAACCGCAGGGAGCCGCGCCACGGGGGGAGCACGGCTTCCTGTAGCTCGACCGCCAGCCGGTGCTCGGTCTGCGCGATCTCCCGGCGACGTTGCAGCGAGTCCCGGGACTCGCGCACCGCCCGCTGGCTCCGGCGCAGTTCACTCACGTCCCGCAGTACGGCCCACATGGAGGCCGCGCAGCCGTCGGAGTCGAGTACCGGCTCGCCCCTCATGTGCAACGTCCGGACGCGCCCGTCGGCCCGGACGATGCGGAACTCGCCGTCGATCGGCTTGCCGTCGACGAGGCAGGCCGTCACCCACGCGGTGAGCAGCGGCTGGTCCTCGGAGAACAGGGTGGAGCCCAGTTCGTCGAGGGGCAGCGGCCCCGCCTCGGGGGAGCGGCCGAAGATCTGGAAGAGCTCGTCGGACCAACTGACCTCGTCGGTCAGCAGGTTCCACTCGGCGCTGCCGACCCGGGTCTGGGCCTCGGGGCCGGCCTCGGGCGCCGCCTGGGGGAACTCGATGGCCTCCGGCGCCGGCGGTAGCCCCTCCTTGAGCTGGCCGAGGTGCTCGCCGAGGTCGTCGAGGTGGTGCACGGCGAGGTCGCACAGGGCTCGCTGCCAGCGGCCCTGGGCGTCGTCGTCGTCGACGACCGTGTCGCGGCGCACCGCGTCCACGTCTCCCCGCAGCCGTCGGGTCTGTGAGATCAGTGCGTCCACCGACCCGGGCTCGGGCGGCTGCGCGGGACGGTCCGCGAACAGGTGGGACGGCATGAGAACTCCGATACAGGCGCGGCACGGCCAAGTCTGAAGGAAGGACCGGTCACGACTGTTGCACAGGCGGCGACTGCGTGTAAGGCGTTTGGCAACATCCGCGACGGTCTTGCTTCTGGCATATGCCCCAGGCCTCTCGACCGCCCCACCGGAAGGCGTTCGTGTGCGAACGAATCCAGTCAGGGAGCCGTCAAGTGACCATCACCGGAACCGGAAGAATCGAGTCCGCCGGGTGCCCCGTGCGCTCGTGGATCCGCCGGACCGCATCGGCCGACGGGCCCTCGGAGAGGCAGTAGACCGTGCCGGACTCCGGGTCCGCCCACGCCTGCTTGAAGTGGACGCCTTCCTCCTTCTCGATCGCCAGGTCCGCCTTGTGGGCGGCCATCAGCTGCTCGCTCGTGATGCCCTTCATGCCCGTGTGGACATCCATGAATGTGGCCATAGCCGGGCACCTCCTTCTCGTCCCTTCCATCGTCCGCCCGCGTCCGGAAAATGGCCCTTCGGAACGGCCGGCTCGTTCGTACGGCCGGGGTGTGCGAGGGTCCGTACCGCGTTCACCCGTCACGGGCCCCGATCAAACCGTCGCGCCGGGCGTCCCCCGAACGAGGGATCGGCGTCGGGTCGGTCCCTCCGCTTCCCACCACACCCCCTGATGGCTACTCTACGTGCCGGTAATGATCAGGAGCCGGTCCGCGCGGGCGGACCCGTGCGGGGTGGGGACAACGAAATGACCGGGCAGAGCCGTCGCTCCTTCCTCACCTACCTGGTCGCGGCACCGACCCTCGCCCTCGTGACCCGGGCCGGCGTCGACGCCGTCGCCCCGCAGCCCGCCCACGCCGTGGTGCCGAGCCTGCCCGCCATCGCCGACGTCATCGACCTCGGCGACCTCTTCATCCTGGCCGGGGCGCCCACCTCGGCCCTGCTGGCGCTCGCCGTGGAGGCGGACGGCACCATCCGCTTCCGGTTGCCGCGCGAGGAGGTCGGCCAGGGCCTCACCACCGCCGTGGCCATGCTCGTCGCGGAGGAACTCGACGCGCCACTGGCGAACGTACGGGTGGAACTGGACGACGCACGGCCCGAACTGGTCTTCAACCAGCTCACCGGATCCTCCAACTCCATCCGCTCCCTCTACGGTCCGGTCCGCCAGTGCGCCGCCACCGCTCGGGCCCGGCTCGTCGCGGCCGCCGCCGTGCGCTGGAGCCTGCCCGCCGCCACGCTGACCACCGCGAACGGCGCCGTCCGCGCCCCCGACGGCCGCACCGCCGACTACGGCGGGCTCGCCGCGGCCGCCGCCGACCCCGGGCTCGTGGTCCTCGGCGCCACCCCGAAGAAGACCGCGAAGCACACCCTGATCGGCAGGCCCACCGGCCGGGTCGACGCCCGCGCGATGGTCACCGGTGCCCAGAAGTACACCCTCGACCTCGACGTGCCCGGGGCCAAGCCCTGCGTGGTGCGCCGCCCGCCCACCCTCGGCGGCACCGTGCGCTCCGTCGCCAACCTCGCCGCCGTCCAGGCCATGCCCGGCGTCCTGCACGTGGTCACCGTCCCGACCGGAGTGGCCGTCGTCGCCGAGACCTTCGGGCAGGCCCTCACCGCCAAGGCCGCCCTCCAGGTCACCTGGGGACCAGGCCCCGCCGACCAGCTCTCCGACGCCGAGGTCCGCGCGAAGTTGCGCGCGGCCACCCCTCCGCTGCTCGTGCCGCCGCTGCTGACCCCGTACGTGGACGCCGAGTTCGACTTCGCCTTCGTCAGCCACGCCCCGATGGAGACCAACTCCGCCATCGCGGACGTCCGCGAGGACCGTGCGGAGATCTGGTCCGGGCTCAAGTCCCCCATCGTGGCCCGCGAGACGATCGCGGCCGAACTCGGCCTCCCGCTCGGCAAGGTTCAGGTGCACGTGGTGCAGGCCGGCGGGTCCTTCGGCCGGCGCCTCTTCTTCGACGCCGCGCTGGAGGCCGCCCGCGTCTCCAAGGCCTGCCGCCGCCCCGTCAAGCTGATGTGGACCCGCGTCGACGACACCCGCCACGGCCGGATGCGCCCCGCCACCCACCACAAGATCCGCGCCACCCACCTCCTCGGCGAGGTCCTCACCTTCGAGCACCGCGTCGCGGCCGCCGAGACGGACTTCCGGCACGGACTCGGCGAGATCGTCACCGCGACGGCGGCGCACCTGCCGCTCGGCATCGGCAATGCCACCCTCGCCCAGACCCTCTTCCTGACCACGGTGAAGTCCCCCTACAACTTCGGGGTCACCACGCAGGCGCTGACCGAGGTGCCGACCGGCGTGCCCACCGGCTCCTGGCGCTCGGTGTACTCCGCCAACACGCGCGGCGCGGAGGAGATCGTCGTCGACGAACTCGCCGCGAAGACGGGCCGGGACCCGTACCTGTTCCGCCGGCTCTTCCTCAAGACCGACGCCCAGCGCGCCGTACTCGACAAGGTGGCCTCCGAAGGGGAGTGGGGACGCCCGATGGGCGCGGGCCGCGCTCAGGGCATCGCCTTCCACGAGGAGTACAAGTCCCGCACCGCCTGCCTCGTGGAGATCGACACCCGCGACCCGGAGCACGTCCGCGTCACCAAGGCCGTCATCGCGGTGGACGTGGGCCTGCCCGTCAACCCGCGCGGACTGGAGGCCCAGATGATCGGCGGCCTCACCGACGCCATCTCCACCACGCTGCGCGCCGGCATCCACCTGGACAAGGGGCTGCCGATGGAAGGGAGTTACAGCCAGTTCCACTGGGCGCGGCAACGCGACACCCCGCTCGACGTACGGGTCTTCGTGCTCCCCGCCACCGGCGAGGAGCCGGGCGGCGCGGGCGAGCTGGGCGTGCCCGCGGCGGTCGGCGCCATCGCCAACGCCTGGGCCCGGGCGACCGGTTCCAAGCCGCGCAGCTTCCCCCTCGACTTCGACGTCGACTTCACCCCCTACCCGCGCTGATCGCAGGAGTACGCCGTGCCCTCGCACACCTTCACCGTCAACGGGCGGAGCGTCACCGTGGACGCCCCCGACGATCTGCCCCTGCTGTGGGTGCTCCGCGACATGCTGGGCGTCCACGGACCCAAGTACGGCTGCGGAGTCGACGTCTGCAAGGCCTGCACCAGCCACCTCGACGGCGTCGACGTCAGGCCCTGCGTGGTGCCCGTCTCCGCGTGCGCGGGGAAGACGGTGACCACCATCGAGGGGCTGGCCGACGGGGACGTACTGCACCCGGTGCAGGAGGCCTGGCTCGAACAGGACGTCGCCCAGTGCGGTTTCTGTCAGCCCGGTCAGATCATGGCCGCCGTGGCGCTGCTCAAGCGGACGAGTCAACCGACCGACGCGGACATCGACGCCATCGCCAACATCTGCCGCTGCGGCACCTACGTCCGCATCCGTGAGGCCATCCGCAGCGCGGCCGCCAAGATGTGACGATCCGTCGTCGGTGCCGCCGGCGACGCTGCGAGCGAGAAGGACCCCGACGTTCCCCCGTTGCGAGATTCCGCTTCGCGTCGGGGTCCGACCGCTCATGGGCAAACCTAGGCGGGATCGCACCCGCGCACAGGGTTCGCCGTGCCCAGTGACCGGGCGAGACGGGTATCACAGCGCACAGTGGGCGCGGGGTGGTTGAATGCGCCGGTGTCCCGCTCCGACGACATCCTGAGGCTCCACCGGCTCGCCCACACCGGGGGATCGGCGGGCCTGCTCGCATGGCTCACCACCCGGCTCGGCGGATGGGCCGGGGTGGTGGACGCCGACCGGGCGCACGGTTCCGGATCCGGCCGGCCCGCCGCCGTCGGCCAGGCGCCCGCCACCGGTCACGCCCTCGAAGCCGGCCGTGTCCCCGGGTCCGCGCAGGTCCCGGCGTCCGCCCTGCGCGGCGCCGCCGAGATGAGCGCGCGCGGGCTGCGCTCGGCCGTCCTGGAGGGCGAGGGCTCCGCGACGCTGCTGTTCGCGCTGGACGACCGGCGCGCGCTGGCCGCCGTACTGGCGCTGCCGCATCCGCCCGAAGCGGCCACCCTGCTCGCCGACGCCGCCGTACCCCTGGCCCTCGTCCTGGGTGCCGAGGAGGGCGCGCGGCGCGAGGAGCGGGCCCGGATCGCCGAATCGAGGGCCCGCGAGGCGGTGCTGCACCTGCTGATGAACGGCCGGCTCTCCACCGCCCGGCAGATCGCCGAGGTGCTCGCGCCCTCGCTCCCCGATCCGATGCGGATGTACGTCGTGGAATGCGGGGCCGGGCAGCGCGGCGAAGTGGCCCGGCTGTGCGCGGAGCTGACGGGGGGCCGGGCCTGGACCGTGCGCTGTCCCGTGTACGTACGCCATCTCATCGTGCTCGTCCCGGCCGGCCCGGCCGCGGCGGACGACGACCCGCTGGCCGGGGCATTGGTGGGGTTGGCCCGGGACGCCGTGGTCGGGGTCAGTGCCGAGGCGGCCCTGCGGGAGGCCCCGGCCGCGTACACCCAGGCCTTCCACGCCCTGGCCGTCGCCCGCGGGCGACGGGAGCGGCACGCCCGGTTCGGGCCGGGCCCCGAGCTGGCGCTCGCCGCGCACGCGGCCGGGGCGGGCTGGGCCGGGGCCATGCTCGCACCGCTGCACGGTCACGAACCGAAGCGGGCCCAGGACCCGGGAGCGCAGGAGCTGCGCGCGACGGCCCACGCCTGGCTCGACTTCACCTCGCACGCCACCCGCCTGCTGAAGGTCCACCGCAACACCCTGGCGGGCCGGCTCAAGCTCGTCGAGGCGCTGCTCGGGCTCGACCTCGCGCGCCTCGCCGACCAGTCCGCGCTGTCGCTTGCCCTGCGCCTCACTCCGGGCGGGAACGGCCCGGGCGCGGGCGCGGAGCGGGTGGGCGACCTGGACGAGGTGCTGCGCGATCCCCGGCTGGTCGACTGGGCCCGCGCCCACCTCCGCCCGCTGACCGGACCCGACATCCCGCCGGAGGCCCGCGCCACGGTCCGCGTCTGGCTGGAGCACGACGCCCAACTCGCCCCGACGGCCGCCGCGCTGGGCATCTCCGTACCGGGCGCCCGCAAGCGGCTGACCCGGGTGGAGGCGCTGCTGGAGCGCTCGCTGCTCCAGTCCCCGAGTGCCCGGCACGACCTGTGGTTGGCGCACCGGGCGGAGGAGCTTGCCAGGTGACACCCTCCCTAAAAGGGGCGAATCATGTGAAACATGCACGATCATGCCTGAATGACGCGTATCAATGCGAAGCGCGTGCTGGTCGGTGAACCCCTCGACACCGCACGCCTGGGCGAGACCCTGCTGCCGAAACGGCTCGCCCTGCCGATCTTCTGCAGCGACCCGCTCTCCTCGGTGGCGTACGCCACCGAGGAGATCCTGCTGATCCTCGCCCTCGGCGGGGTCGCCCTGCTCCACCTCGCCTGGTACGCGGCCGCCGCCATCGTCTTCCTGCTCGTGGTGGTCATCGCCTCCTACCGGCAGACCTGCCACGCCTATCCCAGCGGTGGTGGCGCGTACGTCGTGAGCAAGGAGAACCTCGGCCCGACCGCCGCGCTGACCGCCGCCAGCGCCCTGCTCGTCGACTACGTGATGACCGTCGCCGTCTCCGTCGTCTCCGGGGTCTCGGCCATCACCTCCGCCATCCCCGCCCTGAGCGACCACGAAGTGGTCCTGTCGGTCGGCTCCGTGGTGCTGCTCACCGTGATGAACCTGCGCGGCGTACGGGAATCGGGCCGGATCTTCGCCATCCCCACCTACGGGTTCGTCCTCGTCATCTACCTCATGTTCGCCTTCGCCGCCGTACGGTTGGCCACCGGCGAGACCATCCGCGCCGAGTCCGCCGACCTGCCGATCACCGCGACCGGCACCTACACCGGGCTCGCCCTGGTGTTCCTCGCGATGCGCGCCTTCGCCTCCGGCTGCACCGCCCTGACCGGCGTCGAGGCGATCAGCAACGGCGTACCCGCCTTCCAGAAGCCCAAGGCCAAGAACGCGGCGACCACCCTCGCCGCGATGGGCTTCCTCTCCGTGACCATGTTCGTGGGCATCACCGCCCTCGCGATGACGTACCAGGTGCACGTCGCCGAGGACCCCACCGAACTGGGCCTGCCGCCCGGTACCCCGATGTCCACCGCCCTCGCCCAGATCGGACGCGCCACCTTCGGCGACTGGCACTTCCTCTTCTACCTGCTCCAGGCCGTCACCGCCGGTGTGCTGATCCTCGCCGCCAACACGGCCTTCAACGGCTTCCCGATGCTCGCCTCGATCCTCGCCAAGGACCGGTACGCGCCCCGGCAGCTCTACAACCGCGGCGACCGACTCGTCTACTCCAACGGCATCGTGCTGCTCGCACTCGTCGCGATCGGCCTCATCGTCGCCTTCGACGCCAACCTGACCCGCCTCATCCAGCTCTACATCATCGGCGTCTTCGTCTCCTTCACCCTCTCGCAGGCCGGCATGGTCCGGCACTGGGACAAGGAACTCGCCTCCGCCGAAACCCGGCGCGAGGAGCGCGTCCACATCCACCGCCGCCGCGCCATCAACGCCGTCGGCGCCGTCCTCACCGCCCTGGTCCTGGTCATCGTCCTCATCACCAAGTTCACGCACGGCGCCTGGCTGGTCGTCATCGCCATGCCGGTGCTGTTCTTCGGGATGCTGGGCGTACGGCGCCACTACGACCAGGTCGCGCAGCAGGTCGCCGTCGCCCCCGACGCGAAGCCGCGCAAGCCCACCCGCCACCACGTCCTGGTGCTGGTCGCGAGCGTGCACGCCCCCACGCTGAAGGCCCTCGGCTACGCGCAGGGCCTGCGCCCCGACACCCTGACCGCCGTCACCGTCGCGGCCGACGAGCAGGACGCGAACCGGCTGCGCGAGGCCTGGACCGCGCACGACCCGGGAGTGCCCCTGAAGATCCTGCACTCCCCGTACCGTGAGGTGGTGGGCCCGATCCAGGCCCATGTGGAGGAACTGGCGCAGGACTCGGCGACGGACGTCCTGTCGGTGGTCATCCCCGAGTACGTCGTGGGGAACTGGTGGGAACATCCCCTCCACAACCAGAACGCCCTGCGCCTGAAGGCACGGCTGCTGTTCACCCCCGGGGTCGCGGTCATCGACGTGCCCTACCTCCTGGAGTCGGCCCGCAAGGAGCACTAGACCGTCTCTTCCGGTCGGACCGGACCGGTCCCATCCGCTACCGTGAGCGAAGCACTGCACGTGCAGTGCTCACCTCATGTGCCGCAGCCACCCCGATCCGAGGACCGTCCATGCGCCAGAATCCGCAGCGCCGCGCCGCCCTGCTCGACGCCGCCATCGAAGTCCTGGCGCGCGAGGGCTCGCGCGGGCTGACGCTGCGCGCCGTGGACGCGGAGGCGGGAGTGCCCACGGGCACCGCCTCGAACTACTTCGCCAACCGGGCCCAGCTGCTCGTGCAGATCCTCCACCGCACCCGCGAGCGCCTCGTACCGGACCCCGAGGACCTGGCCGGCCCGCTGGACACCAAGGTGCTGCTCGACCGGCTCCTGGAACGGATGCGGCGCGAACGCAGCGTGCACATCGCGATGCTGGAGCTGCGCCTGGAAGGCACCCGCCGCCCCGAACTCCAGGCGGAACTGGCCGGCTTCCAGGCCGCCGAGCTGGAGGCGAACATCGACTGGCACCTGCAGTCGGGCCTCCCGGGGGACCGGCAGGGCGTGGCGCTGCTGTACCTCGCGATGCTCGGCCTGATCGTGGACGACCTGACCGCCCCGGACACCCTGCGGGCCCACCCCGTGGAAGGCCTCATCGAAACGATGGTCGAGCGGCTGCTCCCGGACACGGAGTAGTCAGGAGGCGCGCTCGCGGATCACCTGGCGCGCCAGTACCGCACGGACGGACGCCAGTTCGGCGCCGATCGCGGCCGCGCGGGAGTCGTCGTAGCCGACCTGCGCCCGGTGCGGGCCGCCGGCCGCCGCGGCACGCCGCCGCAGATGGGTCGGCGGGTGCGTGGAGTCCACGACGTGCCCGCGCAGTGCGGCGACCCGCCGCAGCCGCTCGTACTCCAACTCCGGCACGGCGGCGATGTGCGCGGCCAGCCGCTCCCACACCTCCTGCTCCGCACGATCGCGGGCCTCGCGCCCGCCGCGCCCGCCCCGCACCTGCGCGGCGACCGACTCGCGGCGCAGATGCCGGTCGACCGAACCCGTCACCAGGAGCCGGTCCATCAGAGCGACGGCCGCTTCCGTGGACCCGGCCCGCGCGGCGCTCACGTCGGCCAGGTACTCGGCCCGCAGCGAGGCCCGCAGGGTCAGCCGGTCCAGCAGGCGGAGCAGCCCGTAGACCGTCCACCGCGGCACGAACGTCACCGCGTTCACGAACCGCTGCGGCAGGCCCGCGGCGGGTGTGGGCGCCAGCAGGTAGTACCAGACCGACAGCGAGTGGAGCGCCCCGCCGGTGAGGCGGGAGTGCCGGATGTCGCCGTGGGCGAAGTGGCCCAGCTCGTGGCCCAGCAGAGCCACCCGCTCCTGCGGAGTGAGGATCTCCCAGAACCCGAGCCCCAGGTACAGGACGCGCCGCTGCCGCACGCCGTACGAGGTCACCGCGGCGTTGGCATCGGAACCCACCACCACGGTGTGCACCCCGGCCGTTCCGACCGCCGCCCCGACCTCGTCGATCAGCTCGAACAGCCGTGGTGCGTCCGCCCGGTGGAGCGCCTGCGCGTCCTTCGGCAATCGCCCGGCCCGGGGCCGCAGCACCACCGCGAGCCCGAGCAGCAGCACCCCGAACACCGGCAGGAGCCCGGTGTCCCACCCCAGGACGACCAGAAGGACCGCGCTCACGATCAGGAGTACGGTCACGCCGTGCACCAGCAGCGCCACCCCGGAGGCGAACGCCCCCGCGGCATCCCACGCCCGCGGCGCGCTGCCGTCGACGCCCCGCTCCATCTCGGCCGCCAGTTGGTCCCCGTACTCCCGTGCGAGGCGCCGGCGGAAGGCCGCGATGCGCCCGGGATCGGGTTCGGGCGAGCCCGGGTCCACGTTCCAGTCGCAGGCCGCGCACCACTCGACGAACCTCGCGTCCAGCGGCACCGGGCTCCCGCACTCGGGGCACTCCCGCACCGACGGCCCGGCCGTCGGCGTGTTGATCTCCATGTTTCCCCTCCCGTCGCGGTCCCCGAGATCCGCGGTTCCGGAAGGATAGAGGGACGCCGCGTCGGGGCCGCGGTCGGATGGGGGTGCGGCGATCCGGTGCCCGGGTTCAAGCGAGTCAGCCGGGTTCGGGGCCGTCGAGCGACTTTGATGGGTCTGCCAGGGACTCGTACCGGAGCAGGGGGACCACTCATGGGTGCCGAGCAGGACCGGAAGGACAGCACGCCCACACTGATCGGTTCCGTGCAGCGCGCGCTGCGTCTCGTGGAGGCGATGCACGCCGAAGGCGGGGCGACGGCGAAGAGGCTCTCCCGGATCACCGGGATTCCGTTGCCCAGCGTTTACCACCTGCTGCGCACCCTTGCCCACGAGGGTTACGTCCGACGCGAGGGCGGCGCCTTTCGGCTCGCGGACGATCTACCGCTCGCATCTTGATCAAAAGTCGAAGCGATCCGGCCAAGGTCGGTTGTGCTTTGACGCATGTTCCAGCGGAAAATGCCAGAACCCCCTTCCGCAGTGTGGAACTTGAGTAAGTTCCCTCCTGTCGCGCCGCAGACCGTGCACTCAGCACGTCCGGCCGGGAGGGGAGCCCGCGTGCCCGGGATCGACGAATGCCTGCTCGAAGCCATGGCCCTGCCTGGTGCGCGGGGGGCCGCGCTCGTCGACTGGAGCAGCGGACTGGCCCTCGGCACCGCGGGGGAATCGCCCGTGGGCGACCACGAGACCACCGCCGCCGAGACCGCCGAGCTGGCCCGGGCGGCCGCCGAGTACGAGTCCTTCGCCCCGGCGGCCACCGCCGCCTTAGGCGGCGAGGCGGCCGGACCGCCCGTGGAGGACCTGATCGTCACCACCCGTACCGGCTACCACGTACTGCGCTTCGTCGAGACGAGCTTCGACAGCAGCGTCTTCCTGCACCTCTGGCTCGACCGCACCGACGGAAACCTCGCCCTCGCCCGCCACAGACTCCGGGCCCTGGCGGAGGGGTTGGTGCTCAGATGACCGCCCTCTCGGCCACCGCCGTCTCCCCCCTCCTCACCCGGCTCGCCGCCGAGCGGGCCACCGGCGCCCTGTTGCGCGACCGCGGCACCCTCTTCCTGGAGGACGGCCGCATCGTGCACGCGGAGAGCCCGGCCACCCCCGGCCTCGACGTACTGCTCACCACCGGCGGCGGCCTCGCCCCCGAGCGCTGGCGCGAGGCCGTCGACCGGGCCGGAGCCCGCCGCCAGGTCGCCCGCTTCCTCGTGGACAGCGGCGGACTCGCGGGCGGAGAGCTGGAGATATGCCACCTCGCCGCCATGTTCGACGCCGCGTTCTTCGCACTCTCCCCGGGCAGCGGCCCCTCCCGGTTCCGCCGCGGGGCCACCCACTGGATCGGCTCCGTCCGCTCCGTACCGGCCGCCGCCGTCGAGCGCGAGACCTGCCGGCGCAGGGAACTGCTCGACGCGGTCTGGCCCTACCCACAGCTGGACACCGCCCCGGTGGTGCCCCGGCCCGCCGCACCCGGCCAGACGGTCACCTCCCGGCAGCGGATCCTGCTGCACCACGCCGACGGGGTGCGCACACCGGCCGACCTCGCCTGGGCGCTGGGCCGGCCGGCCTTCCACACACTGCTCGACGTACGGCGCCTCGCGGCGGCCGGACTGGTCGAGACGCCGCACGCGCCGGCCCCGCAGCCGCCCGCGGCACCCCTGCCCGACTGGATGACCCAGGACCAATCCCCGGACGTGGCGCTGCTCCGCCGGTTACGCGACGCACTGGAGGCAAGTCTGTGAGGCTCCCGCTGCGACCGGTCCTGCGCACCGACCGCTCCGAGCGGAGGCAGCCCGAATCGAGGGATGCCGAAAGGAGGAAGTCCGACATGAGTACGGTGCCCCCCGAGACCGAAGCCGAGATACTCGCCGAGCTCCGCAGGCTGCGGTCCCGGGTGCCCCAACTCACCGGTGCCTTCGCCGCGAGCACCGACGGTCTGGTCCTCGCCCAGGACAGCGCCGCCACCGAGGCCGAGTCCGTCGCGGCACTGACCGCGGCCGCCCTCGGGGTGGCCCAGCGGCTCAGCGACTGCACCGGCCAGGGCGTCTTTCGCGAGCTGTTGGTACGGGGTGAGGAGGGGTACGTGGCGACCTACGCCGCGGGCGCCGCCGCCGTGCTGACCCTGACCGCGGAACCCCGGGTCAACGTCGGGCGGCTCCACCTGGAGGCCCGCCGCTCCAGCGTCCGGATAGCCGAACTCGTGGAGCCCGCCCTCGGGCGCCGACGGGGCCCGGGCGCCGCACCCTCGTGAACCCGCACCACCGCACCTGACAGAGACACCGAGACAGACACCACCAGCGACATCACACAGCGAACGAGAAAGAGGAACGACTCATGGCCAACGTGGATACCGCCCTCAAGGAAGCCACCACCATCATCGAGGGCGCCGTCGGCGCCGCACTCGTCGACTACGGCAGCGGCATGGCCCTCGGTACCATCGGCGGCGGCAAGGACCTCGACCTCACGGTCGCGGCGGCCGGCAACACGGACGTGGTGCGCGCCAAGGTCCGCACGATGGAGATGCTCGGCATCAAGGACGAGATCGAGGACATCCTCATCACCCTCGGCACCCAGTACCACCTCATCCGACTGATGCGCACGCGGGGATCCGCCGCGGGCTTCTTCCTCTACCTGGTGCTCGACAAGGGTCGGGCCAACCTCGCACTGGCCCGACACCAGCTGAAGAAGATCGAGTCGGACCTGGAGATCTGACGTAGGACCGCGTCGTCGACGTGGCGGACGGTTTAATTCTTGCCGTCCGCCCGGCGATCGGCTTCGTTTGCCCCATATGGGTGGAGTTTATGATTCTGTTACAGAGTAGGATGCTGTGAGCAGCTGATCATCGATAAAGCATAAAACGCTGGAGAACCCGCCACCTATGCCCCCGCGCCTGAGCATCGTCGTCCCCGTTTACAACGTCGAGCTTTACCTCGACGAGTGCCTGGAATCCATCGCCGCTCAGACCTTCGAGGACTTCGAGGTCATCCTCGTGGACGACGGGTCCACGGACACCAGCGCAGTCATAGCCAAGGCGTTCGCCGCCAAGGACAAGCGCTTCCGTGTCGTGATGCAGGAGAACGCGGGCCTCGGCGCCGCGCGCAACGTCGGTGCCCGGCACGCCGACAAGGATGCGGAGTACCTGGCCTTCGTCGACAGCGACGACACGATGCCGGACTACGCCTACGAGCGCATGATCGCCGCGCTCGACGAGACCGGCTCCGACTTCGCCGGCGGCAACGTGAAGC
This sequence comes from Streptomyces sp. NPDC002467, assembly GCF_042889825.1. Lineage (NCBI taxonomy): Bacteria > Bacillati > Actinomycetota > Actinomycetes > Kitasatosporales > Streptomycetaceae > Streptomyces > Streptomyces sp. NPDC002467. The sequence continues at coordinate 304,694 of NZ_JBIARJ010000006.1, forward strand.
GCTTCCGCTCCGTCGGCATGCAGCAGTCCTGGGGTCACCGGGCCGCCTTCGCCAGGACGCAGCTGAAGACCCACATCTCCAAGTTCCCGGCGCTGGTCACCGACCGCACCGCGTGGAACAAGGTCTACCGCCGCTCCTTCTGGGACCGGCACGACTTCCAGTACCCGGAGGGCATCCTCTACGAGGACGCCCCGGTCAGCATCCCCGCGCACTACTTCGCCGCCAGCGTCGACATCATCAGCGACTGCGTCTACCACTGGCGCGTCCGCGAGACCGGCGAGCGCTCCATCACCCAGCGCTCCACCGACCCGATCTCGCTCATCGACCGTGTGAAGTCCGTCCGCCTGGTCCGCGAGTCCCTCAAGGCCAAGCAGGGCGCGAAGTACGAGCGCTACCTGCGCGACTACGACTACAACGTGCTGAGCGAGGAGCTCCCGCTCATCTACAAGTACGTCGGTGAGGGCGGCCCGGACTTCCGCGCCGCGTTCGTCAAGGAGGTCGGCGGCCTCGTCCGCGAGATCGGCACCGGCCCCTGGTCCGGCCTGACCGTCGCGGACCGGCTCAAGGCCTACCTCGCCGGCGAAGGTCGCGTCGAGGACTTCATCGCCCTCCAGGAGCACCAGCGCGACTTCCACTACAGCGTGCCGGTCAAGGGACTCGCCCGCCCGCAGGCGGACTACCCCTTCCTGCACGGTCGCCCGCCGGTCCCCGCCAAGATCCTCACCCTGGGTCCGCGCGAGCGACGCGTCGTCAGCCGTCTGGAGCAGGCGTCCTGGGTCGACGGCAAGCTGCTGCTGCGCGGCTACGCCCTCCCCGGCCACCTCGGCGCGGAGAGCCGCCTCGGCTCCCGCAAGATGCTGATCTTCCGTGAGGGCGGCAAGCGCCGTCGCTCCGTCGTCAGCACCCGTACGGTCGCCTCCCCGATGGCCTCCGTGATGTCCCCGCACCTCGCACTGCGGCACGCCGGCTGGGCCGGCTTCACCGCCGCCGTCGACCCGTCGATCTTCCAGTCCGGCGGCGAGTGGCGCGACGGGACGTGGACGACCTCCATCGCCGTCACCGGCGCCGGCGGCCTGCACCGCGCCCGCCTGCGCGGCGGCGAGCACGACACCGGCCAGAACCCGCCCCCGCACTGGGTGGCCCCGGACGTCCGCATCCTGCCCACCGTCGCAGGAGCCCTCACCGTCCAGGTGGAGGTCGTCGGAGCCCGTGGCCTGGACGTGCGTCCCGCCGGCGACGACGCCGTGGAGATCATCGGAGAGCTCTCGGCCTCGGTCGGCGTCCCCACCGTCCTTCAGGCCGTGCACGTCACCACCGGCACCACCGCCACCTTCCCGGTGGAGACGGGCGAGGCCGACGGCGGCCGGGTCCCCTTCACCGCCCGGGTCGAGCTGGCCGAGCTGGCCGCCGTACCGGACGCCGAGTGCGAGCCCGGCGAGTGGACCCCGGAGCCCTGGAGCCTGTCCGTGCTCGGCGCCGACGGCACCGAGCACCGCCTGGCCCACGACGAGCGCGGCGGCTTCAACGGCCTGATCGTGCCGCTGCCCGGCGCCGACAAGGGCCGCGCCCTCTTCGCGAAGCGCGGCAACACCGGACACCTCACGCTCTCCGTGCAGCCCTCGCCGCCGCTGATCGACGGGGTCACCGCCGCAGAAGGCAAGGTCACGCTGGAGGGTCGCTTCATCGCGCCCACCGACGAGCCGTACGAGCTCGTCCTGCACAACGCGCACGGCACGGAGTTCAGCTACCCCGTCACCCGTGACGGCGACCGCTTCACCGCCGAGTTCGAGCCGATGCTCCCCGAGGCGTACGCCGGCCGCACCACGCTCCCCGAGGGCCGCTGGTGGCCCACCATGCGCCCGGTCGCCCAGGGCGGAACCACCGCCGGCCTGCTCGGCGTCGACCGCGGCGCGCCCGTGCAGATGGGCACCGGCATGCTCTTCGCCGGTCCGCACCCGTTCACCGTGCAGGGCCGCCGGATGCGGGTCGAGACCCGCTTCCACGACCGCATGGTGCTGGTGGCCGACCCGCTGCTCAGCCCGCACGACCGCTCCAACTACGCCCAGCGCGTCGCCCGCTGCGAGACCTACCCGGCGCAGCGTGCCCTGCCGGTCAAGGACATCGTCGTCTACGACACCTTCCAGGGGAACGGCGCGGGCGACGCACCCCGCGCCATCCACGAGGAACTGCTGCGCCGCGGCGAGAAGCTGGAGCACATCTGGCTGGTCCGCGACGGCCGCGCCGAGGTCCCCGCGACCGCCCGCGCCGTGCAGTACGACAGCGTCGAGTCCTGGGACGTGCTGGCCCGCGCCCGCTACTACGTCACCAACGACAACGTCCCGCGCCGCTTCCGGCGCCGCCCGGGACAGACCGTCGTACAGACGTGGCACGGCACGCCGATCAAGCAGATCGGGCACGACTTCGTGCACGACTACTACACGAGCCCGGAGATCCTGGAGGGCCTGGAGCACGACAGCGCCCAGTGGTCGCTGCTCGCCTCCCCGAGCTCCTACGCCACCCCGCTCCTCAAGCGCGCCCTCGGCTACGACGGCGAGGTCATCGAGGCCGGCAGCCCGCGCACGGACGCGCTCGTCCGGCCCGACGCGGAGCGCGTCGCCGAGGTCCGGCGGAGGCTCGGCCTGCCCGAGGGCAAGAAGGTCGTCCTCTACATGCCGACCTGGCGCGAGAACTGCGAGGGCTTCTCCGGCGGCTACAAGCTGGACCTCCGCATCGACCTGGACGCGGCCCGCCGCGAGCTGGGAGAGGACCACGTCCTGCTGATCCGCGGTCACCACCACGTGACCGAGCAGGTCCGCGACGGCGTCCGCGACGGCTTCGTCGTCGACGTGTCCCGCTGGGCCGACGCGGCCGACCTGCTGCTCGTCGCCGACGTGCTGATCTCGGACTACTCCTCCGCGATCTTCGACTTCGCGCTCACCGACCGGCCGATCCTGCTCTTCACGTACGACCTGGCCCACTACAAGGGCACGCTGCGCGGCTTCAACTTCGATCTGGAGGCCAAGGCGCCCGGCCCGCTGCTCGCGGACTCGGCGAGCCTGATCGAGGCCGTGCGCAACGCGGACGCGGTCGGTGCGGAGTACGCCGAGGCGCGGGCCGCGTTCCGCGAGGAGTTCTGCGACCTGGACGAGGGCCACGCCGCCGAGCGGGTCGTCGACCGGATGCTCGCGATGAACGAGGCCGGCGAGAAGTAGGCCGTACGAGCCAATTCCGGACCGGATGCGGACCGGCCCCGGGCCCACCGATGAATTTCGGGCCCGGGGCCGGTCTGTATGTGAGGACGTGCACGCGCACGCACTCACCACTCGCCTGGAGGCAGTCATGAGCGGCAACGGGTTCACCACCTGTCTGTGGTTCGACGGCAACGCGGAAGCGGCCGCCGACTACTACCTGTCCGTGTTCAAGGACGGCAAGCGGGGCCGGATCGGCCGCTACAACGAGGCGGGTCCCGGGCCGACCGGATCGGTGATGGTCGTCGAGTTCGAGATCAACGGGCAGAAGTTCGTCGGCCTCAACGGGGGACCGCAGTTCCACTTCTCCGAGGCGATCTCGTTCCAGATCCACTGCGCCGACGAGGCCGAGGCGGACCACTACTACGACGTGCTCACCGCGGACGGCGGCGAGGAGTCGGCGTGCGGCTGGGTCAAGGACCGGTTCGGGCTGTCCTGGCAGGTCATCCCGCCGGGCGCCATCGACCTGGTCACCGACCCCGACCCGGAGCGGGCCGCCCGGGCCACCGCCGCCATGATGAAGATGAAGAAGCTGGACGTGGCGGCGATGCGCCGGGCGGCCGACGGGGAGTAGCCGTCCGGGGGCTCAGCCGGCGATCCGGGCCAGCAGCGCCGGGAGGGCCGTGCCGATCGGCTCGCGGAGGACCTCGTCGGCGAGGGAGTCGTACGGGGTCTCCTCCGCGTTCACGATGATCAGCCGGGCCCCCGCCTCCGCGGCCATCCCGGCGAGCGAGGCCGCCGGCTGCACCTGGAGGGTGGATCCGGCGGCGATGAACACCTGGCAGCCCTTGGCCACGGCCACGGCCTGCCCCAGCACCTCCGGGTCGAGCCGTTCCCCGAACATCACCGTCGCGGCCTTGAGGATCCCGCCGCACGCCTGGCAGGCGGGATCCGGCTCCCCGGCGGCGACCCGGGCCAGCGCCTCGTCCATCCCCGACCGGGCGTGGCAGGCCGTGCACACCACCGCGCGGGCGGTGCCGTGCAGCTCGAACACCTTGCGCGCCGGCATCCCGGCGAGCTGGTGCAGCCCGTCCACGTTCTGCGTGAGGACCCGGACCGGAGTGCCGCCGCGTTCCAGGGCGGCGATGGCCAGGTGAGCCGCGTTGGGCCGGGCCCCGATCGCGCCGAGTTCGGCCCGCATCAGCCAGGAGCGGCGCCGGATCTCCGGGTCGGCCATGTAGTACTCGTACGTCACGAGCTTCTCGGCGTCGGGCTCCCGGCGCCACAGGCCCTGTGGCCCCCGGTAGTCCGGAATTCCGGAATCGGTGGACATTCCTGCCCCACTGAACACTGCGACGAGCGGCTTTCCCATGCGCCGACCCTACGGACCGACAGGCCGCGCCCGCGACCGCTTTTGGCACCGCCGGCCCGCGCCCCGGACCGGCCCGCCGGCCCGGCGTCCGATCCGCCATCCGGAGTACACGGTCGCCCCGCTCCCGTTCTTCTTCTCCGATCGCTCCGGGGGGGTGGGGAACGGCCCCCGAAGAGTCGTTTCTGCGGTGAATCGGGCCCGCCACGGGAGTAGGACACGCGGCGCACCGGGGCGCGCCGACCGGGGCCGGGGGTTACATATCGGATATGAAGCTCATGCCGTACAGCCTCGGCGTCCTGCCGCTGACCCTGCTCGCCCTGCTGGCCCCGACGCACGGCCACGCCGTGCCCCGGGACGGGGACGGCGCCGTCCCCGCCGCCCGGGGCGGGCACACCGCCGCCGAGATCACCCGCTTCCTCAGCGACTTCTACGGTGACCACGGCCCCTCCGAAGACGGCCGCGAGAACCAGGTCTCGCAAGTCCTCAAGGACAAGCAGAAGGAGAACGCGGACGCCGACGTGCTCCTGTGCGCCGAGAACGAACCCGAGGGCATCTCCATCGGACCGGTCACCGTCGCCCAGGCGGCCGGGGTCGGTTGGGCGACCGTCACCACGCAGTGGGGCTCCGAGACCACGGACACCTTCACCGCGTACGTCCGGCTGGACTCCCAGCCGATCCGGCTCGACGACGTGATCTGCGCGGGCTGAAAGTCCGGCGAGGAGGGCCGCGTACGCGCCCGGAGCGCTCATTAGGCTGGTGGTCATGACCATGGCCACCACGCCCGCCACGACCGTCCTGTACTGCGCCGACCCGCTGAACGGGCGCCGCACCGACCCGCACTTCGCGCAGGAGGCCCAGGTCCTGCGCGCCCGGGGCGCGGCGGTCGCCCTCGTCGACCACGACGCACTGCTCGCCGGGGACGCCGAAGGGGCCGTGGCCCGCGTCCCCGCCGCGGCGGGCGGCGTCCGCTACCGGGGCTGGATGGTGCCCGCCGCCCGGTACGCCGAGTTGGACGAGGCCCTGCGGCGGCGCGGTGCCGAACTGCTCGTCAGTCCCGATGCGTACCGCCGCGCCCACGAACTGCCGGGCTGGTACGAGACGTTCGCCGCCCTCACCCCGGTCAGCGTCTGGCTGCCCACGGCTCCGGGTGAGGTCCCCGACGGGGCGCGGCTCGCCGCCCTCGCCGCCGGGCTGCCGCCCGGCGCGGCCGTGGTCAAGGACTACGTCAAGTCCCGCAAGCACGAGTGGCACGAGGCCTGCCACGTCCCCGACCTCGGCGACCCGGTGGCCCTGCGGCGGGTGGTGGGCCGCTTCGTCGAGCTCCAGGGCGAGTTCCTGGCCGGCGGGGTGGTCCTGAGGGCATTCGAGGACTTCGTCGCGCCCGAGGGCGCGGCCACGGAGGTGCGGGTCTGGTGGCGGGGCGGGGAGCCCCGGCTGTTCACCGCGCATCCCGACAGCCCGGTGATCGAGGCCGCCGAGATCCCGGCGCGGGACCTCGAACCGGTGCGGGCCGCCGTGAGGGCGCTCGGCTGCCCCTTCGTGACCACGGACCTCGCACTGCGCGCGGACGGGGCGTGGCGCGTGGTGGAGGTCGGCGACGGACAGGTCAGCGACCTGCACCGGAAGGTCGATCCGGCCCTGCTCGCCGCACTCCTGACGGATGATCAGCCTGTTTCCGCCGTCTGACGTTCTGGTACAACACAGGGCATGACGACATTCGAGATCGCCGGGGCGAGCGCCGCCGACATGGAAATGATCCGTGGCTGGGCCGACGAGGAGGGCTGGAACCCGGGGGACTCGGACCGGTTCGCGTTCGCCGTCGCCGACCCGGAGGGCTTCCTCGTCGGCCGGCTCGACGGCGAGCCGGTGGCCTGCGTCTCCGCCGTCCGCTACGGGGCCGGCTTCGGCTTCCTCGGTTTCTACATCGCCCGCCCCGCCCACCGCGGCCAGGGCTACGGCATCCGCATGTGGGACGCCGCCATGCGAAGGCTCGACGGCCGGCTCGTCGGCCTGGACGGGGTCGTCGCCCAGCAGGACAACTACCGCAAGTCGGGGTTCCGTCACGCCTGGAACAACATGCGCTACGAGGGCGTGCCCCGGGGCGGGGTCGAGGGCGGGGCCGACGGCCGGGTCGAGATCGTGGACGCGGCCTCGCTGCCCTTCGCCCGACTCGCCGCCTACGACCGGCGGTTCTTCCCCGAGCCCCGGGACGCCTTCCTGTCCGCCTGGACCTCCCTGCCCGGCCGTACGGCGCTCGCCGTGGTCCGCGACGGCCGCATCCAGGGCCTCGGCGTGATCCGCCCGAGCAGCGGCGCCCACCGGATCGGCCCGCTCTACGCCGCCGACCCGGCGGTGGCGGACGCGCTGCTGCGCGGCCTCGCCCGGTCCGCGGCCGGCGCGGCGGTCGCCGTGGACGTACCCGACGCCAACCCGCGGGCCGCGGGGCTGTTCGAGGCGCTGGGCCTGGAGCCCACCTTCGAGACCGCCCGCATGTACACCGGCCCGACCCCGGAACTGCCGTCGGCGGAGCTGTTCGGGGTGACCAGTCTCGAACTCGGCTGAGCGGCCGGGCGGCTGACCGCCCGAGTGGGGAACGGCCGGCCGGACGGCGGTCGCACGGCGCCGCCAGGCCGGTCCCTCCCCGCACACGCTCAGAAGTCGAACAGCACGCTCTCGGTGCTCCGCAGGCCGCACGCGTTGGCGAAGACGTGCGTGTAGTTCAGCCGGCGGCCGTCCAGCACCCCGTCGGCCGTCACCGTCATCGGCTTCCACTCCCTGGTACACGCGGTGTCGGCGGCCGGGGTGGTCAGCGCGTCCAACCGGGTGCCGCTGCGCCGCAGTTCGCCACACGCCGCGACGGGGTCCGGGTGCGTGCCGCCCGGCGTCGGCGCGCATACGAGGGTCACCGCGCGCAGCACCGTACCCCTGTGGGCGTCGTCCCCGGCGGTGACGCCGAGCACGAGCGCCGAAGGCGCGTACAGGCTCGTGGTGCCGGCCGGAGCGGCGGGGGCGGCGCCGGCCGAGCCGGGCCAGGCCAGCGCTGTCAGCGCGGTGAGCGCCATGGCGGCGGTTCCGAGCCCGAGACTCCTTGCGATGGACCGCATTTCGAACACTCCCTTGGGTGGTTGTTTCGGATAGCGGACGCAGTCTTGCCCAAGCGGGACGTGAACGCCCGTTCGCACCCCCATTTTTCGTCACCGATCGTGTGCGAATGAGTGCAGACAGCAGCACTGGCCAAAGCTCTGACCTGTGCGGGAGCACGCCGCCGAATCGGCCGAACACCGACGGGGAGACGCCCCCGAAACATACGGAAGGCGTCCCTGGGGCGTGGCGGGCCACGCCCCGGGGACGCCCGGAATCCCGCAGGCGCGCGCGGACGGCCGGCGCGCCGGGACGGGCTAGCCGGCGGCCATGCGCGGGGCGTACAGGTCGAGGAGACGCGTACGGGTCTGCTGGAGCCGGAGCGCGAGGACCCGGCCGACCCAGTGCCCGATGGCCGACCCGAAGGCGGGGTCGGAGTCCATGAGCATCCGCACGGTCACCCCGTCGAACTCGTACGCGCGCACCGGGGTCATCGCCTCGGCGCTCAGCTGCCAGACGTAGGGCGGGAAGAGCCAGGACCAGCCCACCAGCTCACCGGGTCCCAGGCTCTCCACCGAGGCGGGCCTACGCAAGCCGGGCATGGGGATCTGCAGGGTCACGGTGCCTGAGCGCACGATCCAGAAGGACTCCGCGCGTGCGCCCTCCTCGAAGATCCGCGCGCCCTCTTCGAAATTGACCTCACGGGCCTGGGACATCAGCCGGGCGCGGTGCTCCGAGGACAGCACGGCAGCGATCCGGATGGGGGAAGGTGTGCTCACGACGGCCTCCGATCACGACCCCCCACGACGCTCCTGCTCTCCCAGTGTCGCCGACACCCGCCCGATGCCAAGCCGATCGCGCGCGTCGTCTTCGGCGGTGTCCGCGCCGGGCCCGCGCTCGGCCCCGGGCCCGGCCCGCGCTCCGGCCCGCGCCCCGGCGCGCCCGGCCCGGTCAGTCGTCGGCGTTGGCCTCCAGGCAGGCCAACTCCATCGCGTCCAGCACGGCCTCGTGGCTGCGCCCGCTGAGCTCGGCGACGTTCTCGATCTGCGCCGTCGCCCAGGCGGCGAGGGTCATCGCCAGCACACGGAGCCCGTCGGTGCCGTGCTGGGCCAGGATCGCGTCGGCTACCTCCATGGCGTCCTCGGGCACCTGCTCGGGCGGCTCAAGGCCCACCAGGCCGCGCAGCATCGTCAGGGCGCGCAGCGAGATCTCCGGGGTCATCCCCGCCAGTCGCATGTCTTCCTCGTCGTTCATTCGACCCATCCCCTCTGGTTGCCGCGCCCATTGCCTGAGGGCACGGTAGAGGGACGTGGCGTCGCGCGGGGCGGTTTCGCGTGGGTGACCCTGGGTGAACGGGCGGCGGCGGCCGGTTCCCGTCGGCTTGGACGCGCCCCCGATCGTCCCCGCGTACGGGCGGGAGCCGGGGCCGGGCCCCGGGCGGCGCGGGACCGTGGCATGCTCGGCGCATGCCCGAAGAGATGATCGACGCAAGCGCCTCGGCCATGCCCGAGGCCACGTCCGAGGCCACGTCCGAGGACATGCCCGACCGCCGCGAAGGACTCGCGTTGAACCGCGCGCTGTGGGACACCCGCGCGCGCGTCCACGGCTCGACCTCCACCGACAGGTTCTACGACGTCGAATCCTTCGTCGCCGGGCGACAGACGCTCTACGCGCTCGAACGCGAACTGGCGGGTGACGTGGCGGGCAAGGACCTGCTCCACCTCCAGTGCCACTTCGGGATGGACACGCTGAACTGGGCCCGGCTCGGCGCCCGGGTCACCGGTGTCGACTTCTCCCCGGCGGCCGTCGAGCGGGCCCGCGGGCTCGCCGGGCGGACCGGCCTGGCCGCCGCCTTCGTGGAGGCGGACACCCAACGACTGCCCGAAGACCTGGCGGACGGCTTCGACCTCGTCGTCGCCACCTACGGGGTCCTGTGCTGGATCGCCGACGTCAAGGCCTGGGCCCGGGGCGCCGCCATGGCGCTGAAGCCCGGGGGCAGCCTGGTCCTGGTCGACCTGCACCCCGCCTTCCAGACGATCGCCACCGTCGACCCGCTCGTCGCCGACTGGCCCTACGGCGGGGGAGAGCCGCAGCGCGAGACGGTCACCGGGACGTACGCCGAGCCGGGGATGTCCGTGCCCGCGCACGACAGCGTCCAGTACCCGCACTCCCTCGGCGACATCGTCAGCGCGATCGCCGACGCCGGGCTCACCGTGAAGCACCTGGGCGAGCACACCGCCGCCGAGTTCGACCCCCGGGGCATCCTGAGCCGGAGTCAGGACGGCCTGTACCGGCTCCCCTTCGGGGACACCCACCTGCCCGTCCTGTACTCGCTGCGCGCGTCGCGGAGCTGACGGAGAGCGCCCCTGATGCCCACTCCCGGCAAGCACCCGAACACCGCCCTCCGCCACGCGCTGCACCTGCTGCACCTGCTGGTCGAGGGCGCGCCGGCCGAGAGCTTCACGCCGCCGCCCGGACCGGACGCTGAGCTCTCCGAGGCGGAGGCGGCGGCGATGGCGGACGCCACCGGGGTCGCGCTGCGCATCCGTCGTACGCTCAGCCAGCACCGCCGGCGCGAAGCGGAGCTCGCCGCGCTCTTCGACACCGCCGGGGACCTCGCCGGGCTCCGGGACCTGGACGCGGTGCTCAAGGCCATCGTCCACCGGGCGAAGCTGCTCCTGGGCACCGACGTGACGTACCTGTCCCTCAACGACGACGAGGCCGGCGACACCTACATGCGCGTCACCGACGGCTCCGTCTCGGCCGCGTTCCAACGGGTGCGCCTCGGCATGGGCGAGGGCCTGGGCGGGCTCGTCGCGGAAACGGCCCGCCCCTACACCACGGGCGACTACCGCGACGACCCCCGGTTCCGGCACACCGCGACCATCGACCACGCGGTCGCCGAGGAAGGGCTCCGCGCCATCCTCGGCGTACCGCTGCGCCTGGGCGCGCAGGTGATCGGCGTCCTCTTCGCGGCGGACCGCACCACCCGCGCGTTCACCCCGGACGAGATCGCGTTGCTGTCCTCCCTCGCCGACCACGCCGCCATCGCCATCGACGGTGCCCGGCTGCTGGACGAGACGCGGACCGCGCTGGTCGACCTGAACGCGGCGTCGCGAACCATCGAGGCGCACAGCGAGGCCATCCGCCGCGCCGAGGACGCCCACGACCGGCTGACCGACCTGGTGCTGCGCGGCGGGGACGTCACCGACGTCGCCACCGCCATCGGCGCCCTGCTGCGGGGCGGCACCCTCATCCACGACGCCGACGGCATCGAGCTCGCCCGGGCCGGCACCGACCCGCGGCCCCCGTCGGCCCGGGCCGTCGCCGCCTCCCGGGCCGACGGACGGGCCGTACCCGTCGCGGGAACCTGGGTGTGCGCGGTCCTCGCCGGACCCGAACCGCTCGGCAGCATCACCCTGAGCGGCCGCGCCGATCTCGACGACGCCGACCGCCGCCTCTTCGAACGGGCCGCCGTGGTCACGGCCCTGCTCCTGCTCCTGCGCCGCTCGGTGGCCGAGGCCGAGGACCGGGTACGGGGCGAACTCCTCGGCGACCTCCTCGGCGGGGCCGCGGACCCGGCCGGACTGGCCGGCCGCGCGCGGCGCCTCGGCGTGGACCTGAACCAGGCGCACGCGGTGTTCGTCCTGGACCCGGAGCCGGTGCGCCCCGAGCCCTCGTACCCCGAGCCCCCGTACCCCGAGCCCCAGCGCCCCGGGACCGGCCCGTCCCCCGGGACCGCCCCGCCCCCCGGGACCGTCTCCCGGCCGCGACTTCTGGCCGTGGCCGCCCGCATCGCGCAGACCCGCAAGGGCCTGGCCGGGGTGCACCACGGGGACGTGGTCCTCATATGCCCCTCCGAAACCCCCAGCGCCTGCGCCGCCGGCCTCGCGAACGAACTCGGCCAGGCACTCGCCGCCCCCGTCACGGTCGGCGCCGCGGGCCCGGCCACCGGCCACGCCGCGTTCGCAGGCGCCTACGCCGAGGCCCGCCGCTGCCGCACCGCCCTGAGCGCGCTGGGCCGCTCCGGCACCGGGGCCGCCCTGCGCGACCTGGGCTTCCTCGGGGTGCTGCTCGGCGACCCGACGGACCTCGACGGCTACGTCCACCGCACGCTGGGCCCCCTGCTCGCGTACGACGCCCAGCGCGGCACCGAACTCGTACGGACCCTCACCGTGTACTTCGAGGCCGGCATGAACCAGTCCAAGGCCCGGGAGGCCCTCCACGTGCACATCAACACGGTGGTCCAACGCCTGGACCGGATAGGGCGGTTGCTCGGCGCGGACTGGCAGCGCCCCGAGCGCGCCCTGGAACTCCAGCTCGCCCTGCGCGTCCACCGGGTGCACGCGGCCGACTAGGTCGTCCTAGGCGGTCCGGACCCGGGCGGGCGCCGCGGGCGCGAGCTTCCGGGCCAGGCCGAGCGCGCAGCAGATCGCGACCGCCGCGACCGCGAACGTGGTCCGCATGCCGGTGGCCGTGGCCCCGGGGGACGCGGTCGCCACATCGCCGGACGCCGACGCGAAGGCGAACACGGCGCCCATCACGGAGGCGCCCGTGACGAGTCCGAGATTGCGCGACAGATTGAGCAGTCCCGAGACGACGCCCCGCTGGTCCGGCCTCACATCCGCCATCACGGCCGTGTTGTTGGCCGTCTGGAAGAGCGCGTAGCCGCCGGTCACGACCGCGATGGGGAGTACGTAGCCCCACACTCCGAGCGCCGTGGGAAGGAGGACCAGGAGTGCGCAGCCCGCGGCCATCGCGGCGAGGCCGACGACGGTCGTACGCCGGGTGCCGAACCGGTCGGCGCCCCGACCGGCCGGCACCCCCGTCAGAGCGGCGACCAGCGGTCCCACCGACAGGACCAGCCCGACGGGCGCTTCGTCGAGGCCGAGCGTACGAGCGAGGTAGAACGGGCCGACGACCAGCGTCGCCATCATCACCGTCGACACGAGCGCGCTCATCGCGAGTCCCGCGCCGAGCACCGGATCGCGCAAGGTAGTGAGGCGGACCAGCGGCGCGGGGGCCCGGGACTCGGCGCGTACGAAGAGACCGGCACCGACGGCGGCGGCGAGCAGCAGGGCCAGACCGGGCGCGCCGAACCGGCCGCGCTCGATCGTCATGGCGAGTGCGTAGGCCCCGAGCGTCACGGCGAGGAGCAGGGTGCCCACGCGGTCGAAGCCGCGCAACCCGGCCCCGGCCCCGGGCTCCGGCCGCCGGTCGGCGGGCAGGAAGCGGTGGGCGAGCACGAGGGTGAGGATGCCCAGCGGCACGTTGACGAGGAACATGGAGCGCCAGCCGAGCCCGGCTATGAGCACGCCGCCCGACGACGGACCGAGAGCGGTGCCCACCGCGGACATCGTCCCGAGCAGCCCCATCGCCCTTCCGGTCCGCTCCTTCGGAACCGTCTCGCCGACGAAGGCCATGGTCAGAGCCATCATGACGGCCGCTCCGAGGCCCTGTACCGCCCGGGCGGCGATCAGCCACCACAGCGCCGGCGCGGCCGCGCACAAGGCGGAGGCCACCGTGAACAGGAGCACGCCGCCCAGGAGCAGCCGTCTGCGGCCGAAGAGGTCACCGAGCCGGCCGGCGCCGACGATGAGGGTGGTGATGGCGAGGAGATAGGCGAGGACGATCCACTGGACCTGCTGGAAGGAGGCGTCGAACGCCCGCGCCAGCGTGGGCAGTCCGACATTGGCGATGCTGGTGCCGAGGGAGGACAGCAGCATGGACAGGGACAGGCCCGCGAGCACCCAGGGCACCGGGGCCGGGCCTCGGACGGGACCCGCCGCCCCCTGCCGTTCGTCGTCGTGTGGTCCCGCGCCGACCGGGTTCGCGTCACTGTGAGGATTCATGGGCCGGAGCGTGCGCCCGCCGGGACGTGGCGGCAACTCTTGTTGCCGTTTCCGGGACGGAGGGATGGAATGCCCCCATGAACGCCTCAGCCGACACCGCGCCGGACGACCCGCCGGCCACCGCACCGCACGACTCGCCGACCACCGCACCTGGCAGCGCGCCGGACACCGCACCGGACGAGCCGGGGCCGTACCGGGCCGTCCTCGACCAGGTCGCCCCCCGGCTCCGCCGGCTGCGCGCCGCCCGCGGTCTCACCCTGGCCGCGCTCTCCGAGGCCACCGGCATTTCAAAGAGCACCCTCTCGCGGCTGGAGTCCGGCGGGCGCCGCCCCAGCCTGGAGTTGCTGCTGCCGCTCGCCGGGGCGTACGGGGTGCCGCTCGACGACCTGGTCGGCGCCCCGGAGGTGGGTGATCCCCGGGTCCGGCTGACGCCCCACCCGCTGCCCAGCGGCGGTACGTTCGTCCCGCTGACCCGGACTCCGGGCCCGCTCCAGGCGTACAAAATGATCATCACCGACCGGGGCTCCGAGCCGGACCACCGTACGCACGAGGGCTACGAATGGCTGTACGTGCTCACGGGCCGGCTGCGCCTGGTCCTAGCCGAGCACGACCTCGTCCTCGGCCCGGGCGAAGTGGCGGAGTTCGACACCCGGTTGCCCCACTGGTTCACCAGCGCGGACGGGCGGCCCGTGGAGATCCTCAGCCTCTTCGGCAGGCAGGGGGAGCGGATGCACGTCCGCGCGAAGCCGCGCTGAACCGCCCGGCGGGCCTGTAGGGTCTGGCCGTGACGACCCCATGGGACACCATCCACGCCCTCGCCGACCGCTTCGACGACTCGGACGCCGGGAAGGGGATTCGGCCGGAGGAAAGCCATGTCCTGCAAGTGCTCAAGATCGGCGAGGAGTTCGGCGAGGCGGCCCAGGCGGTGATCGGCGCCAAGGGCACCAACCCGCGCAAGGGGCACTCGCACACCTGGGACGACGTCCACGACGAGGTGTGCGACGTCATCATCACCGGCATGGTCGCCCTCGCCCGTATGCGGCCCGACGCGGCGGAGTACTTCGCGGGCCGACTCGAACTGAAGGCGGGCAACTTCCTCCCGGCGGCCGGGGCGGAGTGAGGCGGCGGGCCGCTCCCCGTTTCGGCGACGCGAATTGGCAACCGATCCTTCATTTGGCGTGAACAGAACACCGAATCGCCCTAGGGTGCGCCCGTACGGTCACACCGCACAGAGAACTGGGGGGTTCATGCGTAGATCCAGAGGGCTCGCGGCCGCCGTCGCCCTGTCCCTGGCCGGAACCGGCGCCGGGTTCGGCCTCGGCCTCGTCCCGCAGGCCGCAGCCGTCACCCCGCCCGTCGCCTTCACCGCCGACCCGCTGCCCACCTGGCAGCCCAACGGCGTGGTGTGGGCCCTCGCCGAGGCGGCCGGGCAGGTATTCGTCGGCGGCACGTTCTCCGCCGTGCGCCCGCCCGAGGGCGGCGCCGGAAGCGAGCAGTCGGCCGTGAACTTCGTCGCGCTCGACGCCGCGACCGGCGCACCGACCTCCTGCACCCTGTCCTTCACCGTCGCCTCCGGCACCGCCACCGTCCGCGCGCTGGCCCTCTCGCCGGACAAGAAGACCCTGTACGCGGGCGGCTACTTCGGCGCCGTCAACGGCACCGCCGTCTCCAGCCTCGCCGCCGTCGACGTGGCGAGCTGCACGGTGAAGACGGACTTCCGCCCCGCCTTCGCGGCCACCGTCCGGGCCCTCGCCGTCACCGGCGACACCGTCTACGCGGGCGGCGACTTCCTCGCCGTCGCCGGCCAGTCCCGTCAGCGCTTCGCCGCCGTCGGCGCGGCCGACGGCGCGCTCAAGCCCTTCACCGCCGACGCCGACGAGCCCGGGCGCGCGGTCGAGGTCACCCCGGACGGCAAGAACGTCCTGCTCGGCGGCGACTTCTTCACCGTCAACGGTACGAACACGCACGCGCTGGCCGTCGTCGACGCCGCGAGCGGCGCACTCACCAAGTCCTACGCCGGCT
Organism: Streptomyces sp. NPDC002467; assembly: GCF_042889825.1. Taxonomy (NCBI): domain Bacteria; kingdom Bacillati; phylum Actinomycetota; class Actinomycetes; order Kitasatosporales; family Streptomycetaceae; genus Streptomyces; species Streptomyces sp. NPDC002467. Next base: position 320,209 of record NZ_JBIARJ010000006.1, read on the forward strand.
TCATCGAGACCAACTCGGTGGTCAAGGACATCGCGACCGACGCCACCGGCTTCTACACCGCCAACGAGGGCACCGGCGGCGGTGTCTTCGACGGCCGCATCGCCCTGAACCTCACCGACTTCAACCAGCGCTGGCGCGACACCTGCCTGGGCGCCACCCAGGCCGTACTGCCGTACCAGAGGGTCCTCTACAGCGCCTCGCACGCCCACGACTGCTCCAGCGTCGGCGAGTTCCCCGACGGCCAGCGCCACCACCTGCTCGCCCAGCCCACCACCGGCACCGGCAAGCTGGGCTGGGCCCCCGACACCAACGACGGCATCGGCGAGGGCATCGGCCCGCGCGTGATGACCGTCGGCTCCAAGGGCGGCGTGCAGTACCTGTGGGTCGGCGGGGAGTTCACCACCGTCAACGGCGCGGCGCAGCAGAGCCTGACCCGCTTCGCCTCCACCGGGGACACCGGGGCGCCCAGCGTGCCCGTGGCGAGCGCGGTCGCCTTCAAGCCCGGTGAGGTGCAGGTGCGCTGGCGCACCGGCCTCGACCTCGACGACAGCGCGCTGACCTACAAGGTCTACCGCAACGGCGCGGCCACGCCCATCGCGACGGTCACCGCCGACTCGCTGTTCTTCCGGCGCCCGCAGGCCTCGTGGACCGACACGACCGTGACGGCCGGCCAGTCGTACACCTACCGGGTGACGGCCACCGACGCGGCCGGCAACACCAGCGCCCTGTCGGCCACGGCGAGCGTCACCGTCCCCACGAAGGTCGACGCCTACCCGAACCAGGTCCGGGCCGACGGAGCCCGGCAGTACTGGCGCTACGACGAGTCGGCCCTGCCCTTCGTCGCCGACTCCTCCGTCGCGGGCAACAAGAGCGGCGTGCACCTGAACGCCCCCGCCCTGCGGCAGACCCCGGGCGCGGTCTCCGGCGCGAGCACGGCGATCGGCTTCAACGGCACCGACACCCAGGTGTACGGGGACGAGCGGCAGACCGTGGGGAACACCTACACCATCGAGACCTGGTTCAGGACGAACACCACCCGGGGCGGCAAGCTCTTCGGCTTCGGGAGCAACCAGTCCCGCGGCAGCAATCAGTACGACAAGCACATCTACATGACCAATGACGGCCGACTCGTCTTCGGCGTCTACACCGGAGCCACCCGCACCATCACCACCGCGGGCACCTACAACGACAACGCCTGGCACCACGTCGTCGCCACCCAGGGCCCCGGTGGCATGACCCTGTACGTGGACGGCGCCCAGAAGGGAACCCTGGCCGTCACCACGAACGAGAACTTCGCCGGCTACTGGCACGCGGGCGGCGACAGCCTCGGTGGCTGGCCCGATCGCCCGATCAGCGAGTACTGGGCGGGGCAGCTCGACGAGACGGCCGTCTACCCGACCGTCCTGAGCGCGGCGCAGGTGCAGAACCACTACGCCCTCGCCACCGCCCCGGCCGACCAGGTTCTCCAGGTCACCGCCGCCGAGGACACCTACGCCAACGCCGGCGCCCCCGACACCAACTACGGGACCTCCAGCTCCCTCGCCGTGCGCGGCACCTCCTTCTACGCGAGCTACCTGCGGTTCAACCTGCCCGCCGCGCCCGCCGGGACGGTGCTCAAGTCGGCCGTCCTGAGCGTCAAGACCAGCACCATGAGCGGCGCCGGTACGACCGACACCGTCTCGGTGGTCCCCGTCACCGGGGCGTGGACCGAGACCGGGGCGACGTACAACAACCGCCCCGGCCTCGGCGCTCCGGCGCTCGGCGGCTTCGCCGGGATCCCCGACGGCTCGGCGGTGCACACCGCCGCGCTGACCACGGCGACCGTCGCCGCGGCGCTCGGCGGCGGCTACGACCTGGCGCTGAGCAGCACCGGCACGGACGCCCTGTGGCTGTGGTCCTCGGAGGCCCAGGCGGGTGAGGGAACGCCCCAACTGACACTGACCTTCGGCGCACCGTGACCAGGGGAGCGGGACCGGCGCATGCACATCGTGATCGAGCTGCGCGAGACCCGGGACGGTGACCTGGACGTCTTCTGGGAGCAGTTGACGGACCCCGGCCTGCGGTACACGCCAGAGCGGGCCGGGGCGTCCTCCTACGACCGCGAGCACTTCGACACGCACTGGGCGGGGATCCGCCACGACCCGGCCGTCACCCTGCGCACCGTGGTGGCGGACGGGGCCGTGGTCGGCTACGCCGCCGTCTTCGGGCAGCCCGGCGCGCGCCAGGTGACGTACGTGATCGGCATCGAGCACTGGGGGCGGGGCATCGCGAGCCGGACGGTGGCCGAACTGGTCCGGCTGGAGGGCACCCGCCCCCTGTACGCCGGGGCCGTCGCGGACAGCGCGGCCTCGGTCCGGGTCCTGGTGAAATGCGGCTTCACCGTCACCGGCCGCACCCGGGAGTTCGTCCGGTCACGCGGCGAGGAGGTGGACGTACTCCTGCTCACGCTCGACCGGTAGGGCCGTCGGCGCCGCCACCGGACTCCCAACGGACCTCGCCGTCCTGCCGGTGCGGGGTGGGCCGCAGCCCGCAGGCGGCGGCCACCGCGGCCGAGGCGGCGTGGTCCGGGTGCACGTGCGCGACGAGGCGGCCGACGGGCAGCTCCCGCAGCCGGCCGGCCAGCGCCCGTGCCGCCTCCGCCGCCAGCCCCCGGCCCTGCCAGGGCGTACCCACGACCCACGCCAGCTCGGCGCGGCCCAGTGCCGGTTCGACGGTCGCCTGGACCGTCCCGACGAGCTCCCGCCCGGCGCGGTGCCGCAGCACCCAGTTGCACCAGACCACCCCGGGATCGGGAGACCCGGCCGCTAGCCGCTCGTACCGCGCACGCAACGCGTCGGGAGCCAGTGGCTCACCGCCGATGAAGGAGTGCAGGGCCGGATCGGACAGTACGCCGGCCATCTCCTCGGCGTGCGAAGGACGCAGGGGTACGAGGTCCAGGCGCTCGGCGGTCAACACGACGGGCCAGACCCCGGGCAGCACCTCCGGCCGAGCTGCCGGCCGGGACGCGGACGCCCGGACCTTCGCTTCCGCACCCGGGCGCGGGACGTCGTCCACGGACACGCAGATGCCGAACACCCGGTCGTGGCCCGCCCAGCCGTTGACGCGGCCCCGGTTGTTGGAGATCCGCACGCGGCGGCGGGGGCCGTCCACGGCCGACACCAGGTGCAGGTACACCGTGCCCGAGACACGGACCAGGACGATGTCGCCGACCTCCAGGAGCGCCGGGTCGGCGGGCGCGACCCGCACCTTCTGCCGGCTGCGGACGAGCGGAACCATCGAGTCGCCGGTCGGCCGGAATTCCACGGTCTCGCCCCGGCCGAGCCGGTCCGCCATCGCATCGAGCATGCCCATCCGGGCAGTCTGCCGGGGCGGCAGGGCGCGCGCCGGCGGTTTTCCGCCGCGCCGGGCGCTCAGCGCGGCGGTTCCACTTCCAGGAAGCGGCGGCGGCGCGGGCCCCGGTACAGCAGGCACACCCACCCCGCCCGTTCCAGCACCGCCGCGCAGTCCGTCAGCCGATCCTGCTCCTCCTCGGCCGCGCCGGATCCCGGTGCGCCGAGCCAGGTCACCTCCGCGCGCCCGGGCTCCGCCGCGGCGGCCACCCGGTAGCCCGTACGCGTCCGGCGGCCCTCCCCGTCCAGGGCCGAGGGAGGGACGCCCGCGGCCTCCAGGGCCAGGGCCACCGCGCGCGGAGCCTGCCGCACCTCCCACGGCGCGGGAACCGAGGCCCCCGCCGGGCCTCCCACCAGGCGGCGGATCTGCAGCAGGCCCTCGTAGGCCGTGCGCACCTCGGCTGCCCGCCCGGCCGCGGCGGGCCCCGGTCCCGTTCCCGGTCCGTCGCCCGTCGCGGGCTCGAAGCCCCGTCCCGTTGCCTCCGGCATCCGCCGCCCCCCGCCCGTCTGAGTACGTCGTACCCAACGGCCTGAGTATCCGCCCCGATTCCCCGACGCGCCGCCGCTGGTCGAATGGGGCCATGACCACCGAGACCCCCCGCGGTACGACGCCCACCGCACTCCGGCCGACCAGGCAGCACGTGACCACCGCCGGGACGGCCCTGGTCGTGGCCCTGGCTCCGCTCGTGGTCGGGGTCCTGGTGGCCAAGGGGCTGGGCGCCGACCCGATGACCCCGGTCAACGCCCTCATCTCCGGCGGCGGTCACCGTGCGGGGCTGCCGCGCGCCGAGTGGCGGCGGCGCGGCCACGTCACCCTGTGCCGCCTGCGCACCGTCCGCCGCACCGCGCGCCCGAGCCGCCTCAGGCGAGCGGCTCCTGCAACTCGGTGACCCACTGCTCCTTGTCCTCCGGGCAGGCCAGCGTCAGCTCCCTCGCGTACCCCGCCGACCGGTGGCCGTGCGCGTCGATCCACCGGGCCAGAGCCTGGGCCGTGGGCAGCACCCCGTCCATCGAACCCCGGTGCACCACCGTCGCGGCCCGCTCGACCCCTGGCAACGTGACGATCCGCACCTCACCACCCAGTTGCCCGGCGTCGACCGACGCCGCCACCGGCAGCGCCGCGTGCACGCGGATCGCCCCGTCGGGCGCGTCCTCGTAATAGGCGATGCCGGGCCCGGTCGGAGCCACCCCAGCCCGCTCCATCGAGCGGCACAGCTCCTCGTACAGCGGCCCGATGACCGGGGTGATGTCCTGCGGTTCATAACTTCCCGCGATCCCGGTCAGCTCGGCGAGCCGGACGGGCGGGAGGCTCTTCACGACGATGTCGTCGGCGGACATGGTTCCCTCGCTTTCGATGGTCCGGAGCCTCGCCTCGACCTGCACCAGCCGGGCCGCCGCGGCGGCCATGGCGGTCTCCAGCTCCGCCTGCCGCAGCCGCAGCATGCCGCGCAACTCCTGCGGGTCGACCCGCTCGTCGAGGATCGACCCCACCTGATCGAGGCTGAAGCCGAGTTCCTTGAGCGCGATGACACGGTTGAGACGGGCGAGCTGGCCCGCCTCGTAGAAGCGGTAGCCGGTGAAGGGGTCGACACGGGCCGGACGGAGCAGTCCGAGCGCGTCGTAATGACGCAACATACGGACCGACACCCGGCCGTGTTTGGCGAAATCTCCGATGCTGAACATGACGCTCTCCAGTGCAGGCCCTGACACAGGGGGAGGGTCAAGCTTCACATCCGCCGGTCAGCGCCCGTACTGCCGCAGGCACAGGTCCACGATCGACGCCGGTACGGAACCCTCCGCCGCCGCGCACAGTTCCTCCGGGCGCGGTGGGTGCGCAGGAGGCACGGGTTTGCGGCGCGGTCGGGCGGTCGCGGGACCGGGCGTACGTGCCCGTCGGGGCTGGACCGGCGCCTTCCCGGAACGGGCGGGAGAAGGCTCCGGGTCCGGTTCCGGTGCGGGGGAGGCCGGGAGCTTGCCCAGGGGGAGGGAGAGCGGCACATCAGGCGCGTTCACGGGCGGTACGGAGCCGCGCGAGGGCGCCGGAACCGAAGCCTCCGGACCCACGGAGACACAGCCGGCGCTTGCGAGGAGCGCGACGAGGGACAGGGGAACGGCCCGGCGTAACTGCATTCGACCACTGTGCCGTACCCTGCGGCGGACCCGGTCCTCCACCTCACGCGTCCGAGTGACGCAGGACGCGGAACGCGTGGGAACGCGTGGGGAGACCGGGTGATCGGAACGGCGGTGGGGATGCCGGGGGAGGCGCGACCCCCGGCACCCCGCGCCGTCGAGTCCTGCCCGCCGAACGCCTCGTACGGAGTAACGATCGATGACCGCAGCCGCCGCGCCCGGTGACCCCGCTCCCTCGCCCGACCTGGAAACCCCGCCAGGCTCCGCGCCGCTCGCCGGAACTGCTCCCGCACCTGCCCCCGGCCCTGCTCCTGCTGTTTGGAAGGGCTGGGCGGCCGTGTTCGCCGTCGCCCTCGGGATCTTCTGCCTGATCACTTCCGAGCTGCTGCCCGTGGGACTCCTCACCCCTGTCGCCGCCGATCTCGGGGTTTCCGACGGCACCGCCGGACTGATGGTCACCGTGCCCGGGCTGATCGCGGGGTTCTGCGCCCCGCTCGTCACGGTCGGCGCCGGCCGGCTCGACCGGCGGCACGTGCTCTGCGTGCTCATCGCCCTGATGACCGCCGCCAACCTCGCCGCGGTCCTCGCCCCGAACTTCACCGTCCTCCTCACCGCCCGCCTGCTCGTCGGCGTCAGCGTCGGCGGGTTCTGGGCGATAGCCGGCGGGCTCGCGGGGCGTCTCGTTCCCGAGGGGCACGTCGGCCGGGCGACCGCGCTCGTGTTCAGCGGCGTCCCCACCGCCTCCGTGCTCGGCGTACCCGCCGGTACCCTGCTCGGCGAACTCGGCGGCTGGCGCACCGCCTTCGCGGCGGTCTGCGGCCTCGGTGTGGTCACCCTCGCCGCCCTGCTCCTCTTCCTGCCCCCGCTGCCCCCGACCCGGCACATCGCCTTCCGTGAACTGCCCGCGCTGCTCCGCCGGAACCGTGCGGTCCGGGCGGGTGTGATCGTCACCTTCCTCGTGGTGACCGGGCAGTTCGCCGCCTACACGTTCGTACGGCCGATCCTCCAGGACGTCTCCGGCATCAGCGCCGACCGGGTCAGCGTGCTCCTGCTCGGCTACGGACTCGCGGGTGTCGCCGGCAACTTCCTCGCCGGGGCACGCGACGCGTACCGGAACCTGCTCCTGATCAGCGCCTTCCTCACCCTGATCCTCGCGCTCATCGCGGTCCTGCCGGGAGCGGTCGCCGGAACCACGCTGCTGGTCGCCTGGGGGCTCGTGTACGGAGGGGTGTCGGTGAGCGTGCAGAAGTGGATGATCAAGGCCGCTCCGACCGCCGCGGAAGCCGCGTCCTCGCTGATGGTGGCCATGTTCAACCTGGCGATAGCGGCCGGTGCCCTGTTCGGCGGCCTCGCGGTCGACAACCTCTCCGTCCCCGCCGCCCCGCTCGGCGGAGCGGCCCTGATGCTGCTCGCCGCCGTCACCGTGTGGGCCACGGCGATCCGGCGCCGAACCGACACAGGGGACGCGTCGGGGCAGACCGGACACCCGGCTTGACCGGGCCCGTCCCGGAGGGAAAGAGTGCGCCGATCAAGAACCACCACGGAAGCACCGCAGCACCCTCGCACCACCACGGCGCAGTAGCCACAGAACCGGCGCAGTCGCACCGCAGCCGCACCGCTTGAGCCGCACTTCGGAGAACCGCAGATGTCCAGACCCGCGTCCGTCCGCTCATCGCTCGCCCCGGCCGCCTCCGGCGGTTCCCCCGCACTCGGCACGCCCGGACCGGCCCCGGCCGCCGGCGCGGCCGTCCCGGCCCTCACCGCCCGGCGGCGCAGGGCCTGACCGGCCGGGTGGGGACCGGCACCGCACCGCCGCGCCGGCCCCCGTCCTCGCCGGGAGCGAACATGTCCCACGACACCGATGAGCACGGCGCGTCGCCCGACGAGCGCCATTTCGCCTACCCGTACGTGCCCCAGCCCACCGTGTGGCCGTCCGGTCCGCCGACGCACGCATGGCCGCACACGGACCCCGCGTCCCACCAGGACCAGGACCCGGCTTCGGGCCAGGACCCGGCCCCGTACGCGGCGGCCCCCGTGCCCGTGCCCGCGCCGGACCGGGGAACCGACTTCGGGCGGGCCCCCGAGGAGATCCCGCCCGCCGGTCGCCGCCGGGAGCGCCGTGGCGTCGACCCGGTCGTGATCGCCGTATTCACCCTGCTCGGACTGGGCGCGGCCGGTGGCCTGTTCCTGATGCTGACCGGTCCCGAGGACCCGAAACCACCTCGGGCGAAGGCGCCGACCGAACTGACCGTGCCCGGCCTCCCGGGCCGCATGCCGGGGTCCGGGGCGGAGCCGACCGAGTCACCCGAACCGACCGGGCCGACCCGGAGCCCGAGCCCTTCCCCGTCGGCACCCCGGTCCTCCGGCCCGCCCACCACCCAGGCCCCCGATCCGACACCGTCCGCGAGCCCGTCGACCGCGAAGGCGGGCGTACCCGCCGCGACGCTGCGCATGGGGGACAAGGGGCCGCAGGTGCGCGCCCTGCAGGAGTTCCTGCTCGGGCAGGGGTTCACGTACGTCTCCGTCACGGGCGTCTACGACGGTCAGACGAAGCGCGGTGTCAGCCAGCTCCAACGCGACCGGGACATCAAGGGCGACCCCCAGGGCGTCTACGGCCCCGCCACCCAGGCGGCCCTCGACTAGACCTGCTGCCCGAGAGGCCGAAGGTGCGGCGGGGCGTCGCTCAGAGGCCTCGGATGGCTTCCGCGAGGTCGGATCCGTAAGAGGACCAGCAAGCGATCGAGCCGTCATCGTCCAGCTCGCCCATGAACCACTCGTCGTCGTCCTGTACGAGGCACAGCCCGTGGAACGAGAGGATCACCCGCGGTCGGAGCACGGAGTAGTCACCCTGTTCCAAGTCCTCGACGACCACGAAGCGGTCGAGGGAGAGCAGGGTGGCGCTCGCGTCACCGGACAGGGTCCGCACGCGCTCGATCGTCCAGTCGGCGGGGAGGTTCGGGATCACCGTCGCATGATCCCAGCAGAGCGGCCTCACGGCCACTCGTCACACCGATCCGGCGGCCTTCCGGATGAGGCTGAGGACGGCCTCGGGCTGGGACAGCATCGGGACGTGGGCGGAGGACACCTCGGCGACGGTGGCTCCCATGCGCTGGGCCCCGAACCGCTGGAGTTCCGGGTTCACGGCATGGTCCTGCGTGGTGACCAGGAACCAGCTGGGCTTGGACCGCCACGCCGGGGTGTCGACCGTCGACCCCAGGACCTCCGCACGCGGCGCGCCCTGGGTGGCCCACACCAGCTGCTGCTCCTCCTGCGGGAGGTCGCCGCAGAAGTCGGAGATGCCGTCGCGCGCGATCCAGATGCGCCCCTCCTCGTTGTCGAGGTGGGAGAAGAGCGGCGGTGCGTCGAACCTGCCGATCAGTTCCTGAGGGCTCTCCCCGGCGTCCGGGGCCAGGGCGGCGATGTAGACGAGCCCGGCGACGCGGTCGTCCGTGCCGGCGGCGGTGATGACGTAGCCGCCCCAGGAGTGGCCCACGAGGATGGCCGGGCTGCTGACCCGTCCCAGTGCGTGGTGGACGGCGGCCACGTCCCCTTCGAGGGAATCCAGGCTGTTCTGCGCCGACACCACCTCGTGGCCCTCGCGCTGGAGGGTGGGGATCAGCTTGCTGTAGCAGGATCCGTCGGCCCACAGGCCGTGGGCGAAGACGATGCTCGGCTTGCTCGGCGACATCGGGGTGTTCCTCCAACTGGTAGTGCGGCCCGCGGGTCCGTGTCCGCAAGGGCCACTCGGCCATCCAGAGTCCACACCCGCGCCCGGCGGGCCGCATCCTGGCGGACCCACCCGGGTGCCGCGTCCGCCGGGGCCGGCGACACGGTCGTCCCGGCGCGGTACGCGGCGCCGCGTACCGGCCCGGCCCGGCCCCGCCGCGCGGTCAGCGGCCGCCGGAGACCCGCAGCACCGTCCCCGTCGTGTACGAGGCGTCCGGGCCCAGCAGCCATGCGATCGCCCCGGCGATCTCCTCCGGCCGGCCGGAGCGGCCGAGCGGGATGCTGGCGGCGGCGCGCGCGGGGCGGTCCGGGTCGCCCATCGCCGCGTGCATGTCGGTCTCGATGATGCCGGGGGCCACCGCGTTGACCCGGATCCCGTCCGGGCCGAGCTCCTTGGAGAGGCCGACCGTCAGCGCGTCGGTGGCTGCCTTCGTCGCCGCGTAGTGGACGTAGTCCCCGGGGCTTCCGAGGGTGGCCGCCGCCGAGGACACGTTCACGACCGCCCCGCCGCCCGACTCCGCCATGTCCCGGGCCGCCCGGCGGCAGCACAGCAGGTACCCGAGGAGGTTCACCTCGACCACCCGTCGCAGGTTTTCGGTCCGGGCGTCCGCGAGCCGGCCCAGCGGGCCCGTCACCCCGGCGTTGTTGACCAGGCCGGTCACCGTGCCCAGTTCGGCCCCGGCGATGTCGAAGAGCCGGTCGACGTCCTGCTCCTCGGCGGTGTCGACGCGTACGGTCACGCACCGCGCCCCCGCGGACCGTACGCGCTCGGCGACCGCCTCGGCGGCCGACGCGTCACGGACGTACCCCAGCGCGAGGTCGTGCCCGTCGGCCGCCAGCCGCAGGCAGGTCGCCGCGCCGATGCCCCTGCTGCCACCCGTGACGACGGTGACCGGACGACGTGACATGGGGCCTCCTGGGTGCCGTGGAACGCACATGCGTGGTGCATGCAGCCGTATGGGGCGGCGCGGCAGGCTAACACCCCGATTTCCGCTGGACCAGCGGAAATCCGTGGCCGGAAAGTGGGGTCCGATCACGAACCACCGTACGAGGAGACGCCCATGTCGACTTTGCGAGTCACCGCCGAAGAGCTGACCGTCCACGAGCACCCGAACGCCGACGCGCTGGAACTGGCCCAAGTGGGCCTCTACCGCGCCGTGATCGCGAAGGGTGCCTACCGTACGGGTGAGTTCGCCGTGTACATCCCCGAGCAGGCCGTGCTGCCCGCCGACCTGATCGAGGAGCTGGGCCTGACCGGCCGGCTCGCCGGCGGCTCCGCCGACCGGGTCAAGGCCGTCCGGCTGCGCGGAGAGCTCTCGCAGGGCCTCGTCTGCCGGCCGCGCGCGCTCGACGGCGTCGACCTGGTGAAGGCGGCCGAGGAGGGCACGGACTTCGCGGAGCTGCTCGGCATCACCAAATGGGCCCCGCCGATACCCACCACCATGAGCGGGGAGGTCGAGGCCGCCCCCGACCTGCTGCCCTGGGTGGACATCGAGAACCTCCAGCGCTACCCGCAGATCTTCGAGGAGGGCGAGCCGGTCGTCCTCACCGAGAAGCTGCACGGCACCGCCTGCCTGTTCACGTACGTCGTGGAGGGCGCAAGGAGCCTCGTCACCTCGAAGGGGTTCGGCGGGAAGGGCCTGGCCCTCAAGGAGGAGGAGCGCAACCTCTACTGGCGGGCCGTACGGGGCCACGACGTACCCACCGTCGCCGCGGAACTCGCCACCCGGCTCGGCGCGACCCGGATCGGGATCTTCGGCGAGGTGTACGGGGCGGGCGTCCAGGACCTCGCGTACGGCACGGACGTGCGCACCGCCGATGCGCCGCCCGCCTTCGCCGTGTTCGACGTGTCGGCCGAGATCGACGGTCAGGTCCGCTGGCTGGACCCGGCGGAGCTCTTCGCCGGCGGTGAACTCCCACTGGTGCCACGGCTGTACGAGGGCCCGTACGCCCTCGACACCGTCCTGGACTGGGCGAGCGGCCGCGAGACGGTGTCGGGCAAGGCCCTGCACCTGCGCGAGGGCGTCGTCATCCGGCCCGCGACGGAGCGGTACAGCCCGGTCGTGGGCGGCCGGGCCATCGCGAAGGCGGTCAGCCCGGCGTACCTGACGCGCAAGGGCGGCACCGAGTACGAGTGAGCGGGCCCGCCTGCCGCGGGCCGGCCGCGGTACGTGGTGGGATGGGCCCCGGGGCGGGGTCGGGGCCGGGGGGTCCAACCACTGCGGCGCGGAGAGGTCGGTATCGGTACATGTCCCAGGACACCATGCGGGCGATGGCGTACGAGACGTACGGCGGGACGGAGGTGCTCACCGAGACCCGGCTGCCGATGCCGAAGGTCGCGCCGGGAGAGGTCCTCGTCCGGGTGAAGTGCGCCGGCGTCAACCCCGTCGACTGGAAGATCATGGCGGGTGGGCTCGACGGCCTCATGGACGTCGTCTTCCCCGTGGTCCCAGGCTGGGACGTGTCCGGGACCGTGGAGCGGGTGGGCATCGACGTTCCCGAATGCGCCGAGGGCGACGAGGTGTTCGCGTACGCCCGGAAGGACTACGTGCAGGGCGGGACCTTCGCCGAGTTCGTGTCCGTGCCGGTACGGACCCTGGCGCGCAAGCCCGCCGTGCTCGACTGGGCCGAGGCGGCGGCCGTGCCGCTCGCGGGGCTCACCGCGTACCAGGTGCTCACGCGGCTCGGGACGGGTCCGGCCGACACCGTGCTCATCCACGGCGCGGCCGGTGGTGTCGGCTCCTTCGCCGTCCAGATCGCACGCTCGTTGGGCGCGCGGGTCATCGGCACGGCCTCCGCGCGCAACCACGAACGGGTCCGGGCCATGGGCGCGGAGCCCGTGGAATACGGCGACGGGCTGGCCGGGCGGGTCCGGGCCCTGGCTCCCGACGGACCGACGGTCGTCGCCGACTTCGTCGGCGGGGTCGTCGACGTCACCCGAGAGGTCCTGCACGCCGACGGCCGCCACGCCTCCATCGCGGACCCCACCGTGACGGGGTCCGGGGGCGAATGGATGTGGGTCCGGCCGGACCGCGGCGACCTGACGGAACTGGGGCGGCTCGCGGACAGCGGGCAGCTGACGGTGCCGATCGCGCGGACGTTTCCGCTGGGGGAGCTGGCGGCGGCCTTCGAACTGAGCCGGGGCGGACACACGGCGGGCAAGATCGTCATCCGCCTCTGACCCCCGGGGGCGACCCGTGCCGATGCTCCGCCCGTCACCCCTACGGCGCTCCGCGCCCGCGCCTCAAACGTCGGCGAGGCTGGATTCAGCCGCTGCCGCCCGCCGCCTGCGGGCTGAAATGCCCGCAGGGCAAGTCCAGCCGCGGACGCATCCGGCCCCGCCGGGCCGGACCCAGCCCCGCCGCGCCGGACCCAGCCCCGCCGGCGTTTGAGGCGCTGGGTCTGGGGCGGAGCCCCAGGTTCTTCCGCCGCTGGGCGATCCAGCCCGTCCGGCGTTTGAGGACCGGGGTCCGGGCAGAGCCCGGGGAACGGTGGAAGGGCGGGTAGGGGACGGCCCCGCGCAGCGGTACCGCCCTGGCCGGGGCGGGCCGGGGTGCCGTCGGGGTCGGGCGCGCGCCGGGGCACCTCCTCGGGCGTCGAACCCGATGCGGCACCGGTAACACGAGCGGGTTTCGTTCGACGCCCTGCGGGGGCGCCCCACCGCACACCCGACCCCGCCGGCGCGGCAGTACGGGCGTGGGCCGGCCCGCGGCGCAGCCTCCCGGCGGGGGCCGGTGGGTCAGGGGAGGTCCGGGACCTCCCCGCACGGGGTGTGGGTGACTTCGACCCCCGGCAGGCCCCGCAACCACGCCGAGGACACGGCGGCGAGCACGGCCGCGTCCGGCGGCGTCGGCCCCAGCCCGATCGCGTGGCGGGCAACGGCGGGGGTCGATTCGAAGGGGCGGGGCCACGCGTGCGCCTCGCGCACCCCGGCCTCCTCCAGGGCGCCGAGCAGGGCCCGCAGTCTGCCCCGCGTCCGGCCCAGGGTTTCGTCGAGCGGCGCCGCCCCGTCCGGACGTACCGTCACCACCGCCCACGCGGCGTGCCGCCGGTGCAGTGGGGGCGCGGCGGTGAGGCAGGCCGTGGGGTCGGCGGACAGCAGCTCCCACGCCTCGTACAGCTCCCGGACCAGCAACTCCCTCATACCCAGGCCCACCTGGGCCGTGCAGCTGCGCACGGGATGCGACGGGGTGAGGACCGTGAGCGGGGCCGGGGCCGGGCCCGGGGGCGAGACGGCGGCGGGGGACAGGGCGACCGGGGTGCGCCAGTCCCAGGCGGCCCAGGTGCCGAAGAAGTCCAGGAGCAGGCCGGCGGGGGAGCGGTCCGTGGCCTCGTGGACGGTACGGGCCGCCAGCACCGACCAGGCCAGCCCCGGAAGTCCGCCGAACGGGGCCGAGTCCAGGCCCCGGGCCCGTGCCCAGGCCTTCACGCGCCGGGCGAGGGCGGCGAACGCCTCGTGTTCCGCGCCCACGTGCCCGCGTACCGCGTCGGCGTCACTGACCGCGCTCAGCGCGAGGGCCGCCGCCTCGCCCAGTCCGGAGCGCCGGGACAGCGCCCGCGCCGGCTCCTCGGCCCCGGTGGCGACGGCCACGAGATCCACGTCGAGGGTGCCCACGCTGAACCGCAGCCCCGGCACCCTCGCTCCCGTCACGTCCCGCAGCCGCCGGGCCTCCGGCAGCGCCGCGGCCACCCGGCCGCGCAGACCGGCCGTATCGGGCAGCGCCGCCACCAGGTCCAGGTCGGCCGCGGGCAGCTCGCAGCCCATCCGCCGGGAACCGGCCACGTACAGCTCAGCCTCGGGCAGGGCGGCGCGCAGCCGCTCGGTCACCGGGCCGGTCGGGGTCGCCGGGGCGGGTTCGGGCGCCGGTTCCGGGAGCCAGTGGACCTCACCGGTGCCCAGTGCGACGGTGGCCCGCACCCGCATGGGGCCGTCCCCGCGCCGTGAGAGCACGGCCAGCTCACCGACCCGCGCGGACAGGGCGGGGCCGAGCCGGGCGGCGAACTCCGCGGCCGCCCGGCGCGGATCGCGGCTGCGGCCGAGCGTCAGGTGCGGGGTGTAGCCCTCCGCGCGGCCCCGGCAGGCGGGGAACCGTTCCGCCAGTGCTCGGCGCAGCTCCTTCCAGGGGGCGTCACCGGCCGCGGCCGGGTCCAGCCAGAGGGTTGCCTCCTCGCGGTGCCCGAACTCGTACACGCCGTTCAGTTCGGTGGTGAAGGGGGCGATCCCCGACGCGACTTCGGAGAGGAGGGGCAGGGCCTGCGGGAAGGAGGATTCGGGGACGAAGCCGAACAGCAGGTTCACGTGAGCGGGCCAGCGGTCCGCCTGCGGGTCGTGCTCGCGGCGCAGGTCGGCCACCGCTTCGGGGAGGTGCGCCGGCAGCCAGGCCACCGCCGTGCGTGCCGTCGCCGGCACGTCCAGGCCCGCGGGCGCGGCGCCGAAGCCGAGCGTCGCCTCCACCGCGTAGTGGTCCGAGGGGAACAGGCCCTCGGCGTCGGGTGAATGGCCGCGCAGCGCCGCCCGCGTGACACGGGTTCCGGAGGCGCGCAGCAGGATGCGGTCCAGCCGGGAGGCCCGGCCGGTCAGGGAGCCGACGGCCGCCAGCGGATTGGCCGTGGGGTCGAAGGTCGGTGTGGCGTCGGCCGGCCCGTGTACGTCGTTCCACGCGTCCCGCATGCCGAGCGCGGCCGCGGGCCCGTCGGCGCCGGAGCGGCCGTCGTTGAAGTCTCCGAGCAGCGCCACACCGGCCTCGATGCCGCCCAGGCCGTCGGCGAGCCGGGCCAGTTCGGCCTCCCGCCGCACGTCGCCCCGTTCGGTGTGATCGCTGGTCAGGTGGGTCGCGGCGACGACCAGCGGGCCGCCTGCGGTGTCCACCGTCACGGCCGTGACCGCCTTGTGGGGGCCGAGGGCGTGCAGCCCCGCCTCCCGTACCGGCAGCCGGCTCAGCACCAGCAGTCCGTACTCGGCGACGTCCCGGCCGCGCGGATCCGTATCGACGGTGTAGCGGGCGCGCACCCACTCCGCGGCGAGCAGCATGCCGAGCAGTTCGGGCTCGACCTCCTGGAGCGCCATGACATCGGCATCGGCGGCCGCGAGCTCGGCCAGCAGCAGGGGCCTGCGCCGGGCGGTGGCGATGCGCGGGGCGTCGTACCGGTCCCAGAGGGTGTTCCAGGTGAGCAGTCGTACGTCGGAGGGGGCGGAGTCCGTGGTGGGGCGGGCCTCGGCCGGGCGCCAGGCGCCGCCATCCGCCGGATCCCAGGCGTGCGGGGTCCGCGCGGTGAAGAAGGGTGCGCGCAGCAGGCGCGGGGCGCGGACCCGGCCGGCCTCGGTCAGGTCGATCCGGTCGACGCCGGAGGCCCGGTCCCACACCAGCTCGCCGTCCGCCTCGACGAACAGCACCCGGTGCCAGGGGATGTCGCCGCCGGGCACGAAGGAGGGCAGCGGGACCCGCTTCGGTGCGGCGCCTCGCTGGAGCAGGCCGAGGACGAACCGCGCCGGGTCGAACCGGGGGTCCCAACGGACCTGGTGGTAGAGCTGCTCGCTGGTGCGCATCAGACGTTTCCGCCCTCTCCGTGCGATCCGGCCAGGCCGGCAGCCCTGTCCGCGACGCCGCCGTCCGCGCCGATGTACCACGTGCGGTGTGCCTGGCCGGGATACGGCGGGTCGAACCGGTGCAGTTGCGAGGTCAGCACCGCGGACGGCACCGGATGCGGGCGCACGGCGTTGCGGCGCGCCAACTCCGCCTCGTCGACCAGCAGCACGGCATGCGTGACCAGGGCGTCCCGGCGGCGCGCGACGGAGCCCGCAAGGCCCCGCTGTTGGTCGGTGAGCGAGGTGGCGTCCCACACCACCGTGCCGCCGCGCGCCAGCGCGGCGTCCAGCCGGTCCAGACCCTCGCCCAGCACCTCCGCGTTGGCCCGCTGGTCGGCGCGGGAGCCCCGGGCGGAGCGCAGGTCGTCAAGGGCGATGTACGCGTCCACGCCCGGCAGGGCGCGGCCGAAGGTGCTCTTCCCGCTGCCCGAGGGGCCGCAGAGCTGTACCAGGCGGGGGAACGCCCCCTCGCGCCACTGCCACGTCGCCGCGACCGCCTCCTCGACGGCCGCACCGCTGATCCGGCCCTGCCCGAAGGCGCGCCGCGCCTCCGCCCAGCACCGGTCGGCGGCTTCCGCGTCCAGCCCGGCGAGGGCCTCCCGCAGCCCGCTGCGCAGGTCCCCCAGCGGATCGGCGCCGAGCAGCCCGGCCTCCTCGGCGAACAGCGCGGACCACTCCGCGCACTCCAGGCCCTCCTTGCCGTCCGCCAGTGCCCCGGCGAGCGCGTGCAGCACCCCGAGGTCGGCCGCGGCGGCCATCCGGACCAGCCCGGCCCGCCGCTCCGCGTCCGGGAACGGCCGCTGGAGGTACGGGTACAGCCCCACCAGGTCGCCCACCTGCCGTGCGAGCCGCGCCCCGAGGGGCCCCGACGCGAGCCGCGCCATGATCCGGGCGCGCGGTTCGTGGTGCAGCACGGCAGCCAGTACACCGGTCAGCCGGTCGTCCCCGGTCCGCCCCGCCGCGTCGATCCGGGCCGCCGCTTCGGCGACCTCGTCCGCGTCGGGGGCGGCCGGTATGCCCACGGCCGCGCACAGTCCCGCCACGTCCGCCTCGGCCCCGGACCGCACCGCCCACAACGGGGCGCTCGGGCCGAGTCCGTTGGGCACCACCTGCGCGAACATCCAGTGCGTATCGGTCTGTACGTGTCCGCCGCGCACCCACTTGGCCACGCGGCGCCCGAAGTCCTCGCGCGCGAACCCGGCGGTGGTACGGACGACGTACCCTTCCTGCCGCGTGGTGTCGAGCCGCAGTTTGCGCAGCGCGCGCTCGTCGAAGACGCCCCGCCACAGGACGCGCGGGGCGGGCACGCCCAGCCCGCGCAGGAACCGTACGGTCCGGTCCCAGTCCAGGCAGTGGTCCCCGTCCCACACCGAGAACCCGTAGAACCAGCTGTCGAGGTCCTCGTACGGGATCGAGTGGCGCGCGTACAGGTTCTCCCCGCACACCCGCCAACCGTTCGGGATGCCGGCACCGATCCGGCCCTGGAGCCCCTTGACCCAGGCCCGCGAGGGATGGTGCGCCGAGTCGAGCGAGCGCGCGTGCAGGCCGTCCGCGTAGAGGGTGGTGTTCTCCCCGTCGAGCTTCTCGGTCACCACGACCTCGCGCCCGACCAGCCCCGCCAGGCCCGCGGCCCGGACATCGTCCGCCGCCGCCCCGGGGGACCAGGGCAGGTGCGGCGTACGGGGATAGTGGGTGCGCATGATCCGCTCCTGCTCGACGACGACGTGCCTCGTCACTGTAGGTATGCGGAGCGGCGCCCAGCCATCGAATAAGTCAGGGACGGCGGCCCGACCAGGCCACCAGCCGGTCGAGGGCGGGGGCGTCCGCCGGCACCGGAACGACCTCGCCGTACGGGATCCGGCCGCCGCGGGCCTCGGCCGGCAGCGCCCGGCGCACGACCTCGACCAGCCGCTCCAGCAGGCCGGTGTCCCACTCCGGCCGCTGTCCGGTCGCGGTGGCCAGGTCCCAGGTGTGCAGGATCAGCTCGTTGGTGTAGACGGCCGCCGCGACCGCGCCCGGCTTCACGCCCATCGGCAGGCGCAGGTCGCGGCCCAGTACCTCAGGATCCGCCCACACCTTCGCGGCCTCCTCGGCGGCCGGCCCCCAGGCCGCCGCCCACTCGCCGTCCGCGAGCTCGTCGGCGAAGGAGGGGACGCTGAAGGGGTCCTCGCCCCGTCCGATGACCGAGATCCGCCGCAGTACGCCGACGAGGTGGCTCGACAACCTCCGGACGTCGAATTCGGTGCAGGGGGTGGGGGCGTCGTACTGGTCCGGCCGGACGGCGGCGAGGGTCCGCCCGGCGAGGGCGATGGCCGCCGCCAGATCCGGGCGGGTGTCGACGGCGGGGGACTGGGCTGCGGCGGACTGGGCCGCGGTGAACTGCTTCGTTTCGGTCATGACCTCATCCTGGAGCTCAAAGTGGCCATCTTCTGGCCTGTTTTCCGGGCAGAATCCCTCGTATGCGAAACGTCCCGCGCAACGCCCCGCGCAACGCCCCGGGGAACGACTCCCGTGAAGGCTGACCGGCTGGTGGCCACCCTGCTCTTCCTCCAGGAGCGGGGGCGCGTCACCGTCGCCGAAGTCGCTGCGGAACTCGACGTGTCCGAACGGACGGCGCGGCGCGACCTGGAGGCCCTGGCCGCCGCCGGGATCCCCGTCTACTCGCAGCGCGGCCGGGGCGGCGGCTGGTCCCTCGTCGGCGGCGCCCGCACCAACCTCACGGGCCTCACCGCCGACGAGATCCGGGCCCTGTTCCTCGTCACCGGCCCGCTCGCCACCACCCCCGAACTGCGCACCACCCTGCGCAAACTGGTCAGGGCCCTGCCCGCCACCCTCCGCGGCGACGCCGAGGCCGCCTCCCGGGCCGCCGCCGTCGACGGCACGGACTGGGCGCGCACCCCCGTCACCGCCGCCGCCCCGCACCGCTCGGCGCTCCAGCGGGCCGCCGTGGAGGGCGAACGGATCCGGCTCGGGTACGAGGGCGTGGGCAAGCCGGCCCGGGTGCGCGTGGTCGACCCGCTGGGACTCGTCGCCAAGGCGGGCGTCGAGTATCTGGTCGCCGGGACGGAGGACGGGCTGCGCACCTTCCGGCTGAGCCGGGTCACCTCCGTCGAACCGACCGGCGAACCGGCCCACCGGCCACCGGACTTCGACCTGGCCGCGGCCTGGCGGGAACTGGCCGGAGCCATGGAGGAACGCCTGTACGCGGTCACCGCCCGGGCCCGCGTCGCCCCCGACGCCCTGCCCCGGCTGGCCAGGATCTCCGGCGGCCGCCTGCGCGTGGGAGGTCCGCTCCCCGATGGCTGGACCGAGGTCTGGATCGACGGCCCGGCCCCGAGGGCGCTGGCGGCGCACGTGTCGGGGCTGGGTAGCCGGGTGGAGGTGCTGGAGCCGCCGGAGGTTCGCGAGTGGCTGGCCCGCACGGGCGCCGAACTCGTCGCGTTGTACGGGGCGCCCTAACGGCACAGGGCGAGGATGTCGGGGGAGACGGTGCCCCTGGCCGCGGCGCACAGCGGGGCCATGTCGTACGTCCGACGCGGCGCGGGCCGCCCCTTCGCGGCGGCCGGCTTCCTCGGGCGGGGTTTCGCCTGCACCGGCTTCGCGGGGGTGTGCTTCTCGGGCTTCGCCCGCTGGGGCCGGGCGGCGTCCGGTACCGGATCGTGCGCCGGCGGGGGCGCGGCGGACGCGGGCTCCGACGCTGCGGGCAGGGTTCCCAACGGCATTGCGGGCACCGTCGGTTGCGGGAACACCGTACGGGCCGCCGCCGTTGCCGGGAGCCGGGGCTCCGACGGGGCGGGCGGGTGCACGGTCACGCACCCGGTGGCCATGACGAGCGCGGCAAGGGTCAGGGGCAGGGCCCGGCGCAGCAGCATCCGCCCACCCTGCCGCACGGGCCCCGTCGGGACCGAACCCGTCACCCGTACGGGTGCCCGCGCCCTCACTCGCCGGGGGAACGGCCCGGCGGACGTGGTCGGACCGGGGGTTTTCACGCCGTCAGTCCGCCCGGGCAACCTACCAAGATCCACGTAACGAGGTAATAAGGAGGTATGGAAGGTATGCGGAGAGTAAAGCGGGTGGGTCGGTGTCGTCCCCCGGGGCCGCCGTAACCACCGGGCCGCGCCCGCGGTTGCACAGTCCGGCGGGCCACCCACGGTGAACGGAGTTCGGATGTCGCAGCAGACCGACGAGGCGCAGGCGCAGGCGCAGGCACAGGTGGGGGCGCAGGGACGGGCGCAGGCCGGGCCCGGGACCTGGATGAGCCCCGCCGCGTACGGAGCCTCCCGCGCCACCGTGTGGACCGCGGCCGTCGTCCTCGTCACCGATGCCGACGGCCGGGTCCTCGTCCAGAGCGTCGACTACCGAGCCGACCGGCTGCTCCCCGGCGGAGCCGTGGACGCCGGGGAGGCGCCCTCCGCCGCGGCGGCCCGGGAGATGCGCGAGGAGCTCGGCGTCGACGGCCGCTACCCGCGCGGGCTCGCCGTGGACTGGATCCCCGCCGACACCCCCGGCTTCCCGCCCGAGATGCGGTTCCCCGGCGAGATCCTGCACGTCTACGACGGCGGCACCTGGACCCCGGAGCGCATCGACTCCGTCCGCCTCCCGGCCCAGGAGATCACCGGCATCCACTTCGCCGAACCCGCCGACCTGCCCGAACTGATGGACGCGGGCGACGCCCGCCGCGCCCTGTCCGCCCTGCGCGCCCGAGTCAACGGCTCCGGCACCGCCCTGCTGGAGGACGGCCGCCCCACCGCCCCCACCGCCCTCGACCGGCTCGGTGTGCTCCGCACCCGCCGGACCCCGCAGCGCGGGGCCTGGCATCCGGGCCCGGTCCCCGCGCACCTGCCGGTACGGGACCGCTCCGGCTGGCTGTTCGCCCCCGACGGCCGGGTCCTGGTCCTCGTCGCCCGCGCCACCGGTGCCGTCCACCTCCCGCCCCCGACGGCCGCCCCCACCTCGGGCGCGGCCCCGCTCGGCTACCGGCACGGCGAGGAGGGCGCCCACGCCCGCACCGCCGCCCGGCTCACCGGCCTGCCCCCGGCCGCGGACCCGGCGTACGCACGGCTGCTGGCCACACCCGAGCAGGTCCGCGAACTGAGCGACTGGGGCCCGGCCGGCGCCCACGAACTCGCCGCCGCCCACACGGCCCGCACCCGCCTCGCCCTGCCCGCCCCGGCCCGCACGCCGGCCACGGAACTGCCCGAAGAGGGCGTGCGCTGGTGATCGCGGCGCCGTGACCGGGAAATCCGGCGTCCGTGGCACGCGGTCCCGCAGCATGGGGCCATGAGCGATAGTGAGATCACCTACACCGTGTACATCCAGGCCGATCCCGCCCGCGTCTGGCAGGCCCTCACCGAGCCGGCCTTCACCCGCCGGTACTGGGGACTGAGCTTCGAGACCGACTGGGCGGTGGGCTCGGCGATGGACTGGGTCGAGCGCGGGGCGCGCACCAGCGACCCCGAGCAGGTGGTCCTCGGCTGCGTGCCGGACCGGCTGCTGTCCTACACCTGGCACAGCTTCACCCCGCAGTGGGCGGCCTCGGCGGGGATCGGCGAGGAGTTGCGGGCCGAACTGGCCGGGGAACCGCGCACGAAGGTCACGTACGAGATCGAGCCGATCGGCGACACCCTCGCCCGGCTGACCATCCTCCACGAGGGATTCGAACCGGGCGGCACGCTGATCGGCATGTGCGGCCGGGCCTGGCCGATGCTCGCCTCCAGCCTCAAGACCCTCCTGGAGACGGGCGCCCCGCTGCCCGAGCCGGAACAGGGGCCCGGCGCCGGCGGCTGACCCGCACGAGCGGAGAGCCGGCGGGCGAGCCGGCGCGCGGGTGTGACCGGGCCGGGGACGGCGGTCGCGCCGGGAGCGGGACCCTGGACGCGTGGCGGGCCCGGCGGTCGTGTGGAATGGACACATGGGGAGAGGAACGAACGAGCGATCCGCCGCAGGCATACCGACCGCGATGACGACCGGGATGCCGAAGGGCGTGCCGGGCACGCCCACGACGGCCGGCCGGGCCGTGCGCGCCTTCGGCGGTGCCCGATGAGCCGGCCCGACGCCGGCGGCGCCGCCGAGCCGCCCGAGCACTGGCGGTACGGCCGTCACCTCCAGGCCCTGGCGGATGCGCGCGGTACGCGTGCCGAGGCCGAGGCCGTGGCCGTCGTGCTGCGCGATCCCGACCCGGTGATGGCCGAGAGCGCGGTCGTCACCCACCTGGACCGGCGTGCGGCGCGCCTGCTGGCCGACGAGGGCTTCCCCGGCTGGGCGCAGGCCATGGCCGGTGCGCTCGCCGGCCGTGCGTTCCCCGAGCGGCGGCTGCGCGAATGGACCCTGCTCAAGGCCATCACCCGCGGCGAGCCCTGGTCCGCCGCGGAGCTCGTGGGCGCGTCGGACTGGTGCCAGCGCACCGCCGCCCGGTTGCTGACGTCGTACGAGGCCCTCGGCCTGCTCGCCACCGGTGCCCGCACCCGCCGGGTGCGCAACGCGGCCGCGGGCCGGCTGAGTCGGCGTACCGCCGCCGCGGCCTCCGGATGAGCGGAGGCGGTCGTCCGGCGGTCGGTTGTCTTATTTGAATCTTGTGTGACGAGGGTCTCGTCAGACGCCGATCCGGCGCCTAAAGTGCCGTTAACCCGGCCGGGTGTCAGCGTTGGACGATGCCACTCCGCTGGAGGATGACTCTTCGTGTCGCACGTTTCGCATGCTCCCGTCACCACCCCCGACGATGAGCAGGCCCCGCCCGTCCCCACCGCATACGGTGAGGTCGAAGGCTGGTTCTCGGCCTGCGACCAGCTGCTCTTCGACTGGTTCCTGTCCCGTCAGAACAGCGATGCCGCGGCTCCGCCGGGTGACCTCCTCGAACTCGGCGTGTTCATGGGGAAGAGTGCCGTCTTCGTCGGCCGCTACCTGCGCGAGGACGAGGAATTCACCGTCTGCGACCTTTTCGACTCTCCCGCGGTGGACGAGCTGAACGTCGCCGAGAACCGCCTCTCGTACCCCACGCTCACCCGGCGCGGGTTCGAGACGAACTACCTGGCCTTCCACGAGGCACTGCCGACCGTCATCCAGGCGCCGACCTCCGTCGTCGGGGCCGAGGTGCGCCCGGCGAGCTGCCGGTTCATCCACATCGACGCCTCGCACCTGTACGAGCACGTCGTCACGGACATCGAGTCCTCACGGCGCGTGGCGGCCCCCGGAGCGGTGGTCGTGTTCGACGACTACCGCTCCGCGCACTGCCCCGGGGTCGCGGCCGCGGTCTGGTCGGCGGTGGTCTCCGGCGGGCTGAACCCCATATGCGTCTCCGACATGAAGATGTACGCGACCTGGGGCGACCCGGAAGCCCACCGGAAGGACCTCCTCGCCTGGCTGGAGGGCCGCACTGACCTCGGGCACGGCGTGGACGTGATCGAGGGCCGGCCCCTCGTGCAGATCTCGGACGCCGGGGCCCGGCCGCCGGCCCTCCCGCAGCCGCTGCGCCCCGCACCTGCTCCGGTGCCGCCCACGCCCACACCGGCGGCCGCCCGCAGGCCTGGTGCCGGCTGGCGCAAGCTCGCCAAGGACCTGCTGCCGCCGGTCGTCACCCGCGCGATCGTCGCCCGGCGGCGCCGTCGCCGCGGCTGACCGCCGCCGCGCCGGGCGCCGCGCCGGGCGCCGAACCAGCCGCCGGACCCCGCCGCACGGGGTCCGGCGCATCCCGATCAGAGGCCCTTGCGGACCCTCGCCGCCCTGCGGGCCTCGGCCTGCTGCCGGGCCTCCAGCGTCTTGCGGGACTCCTTGCCCTTGCCGGGCCGTCCCGGCCTGGTGCCCATCCCGCGGAAGCCGAGCTCGGTGCCGGAGGGCCTGCCCTTGGCGTCGGTCGGCGCCGCGCCGGACAGCGGCACCCCGGAGGGCGCCTTCGCGCCGGTGATCCGGCTGAGCGCCGCCTCGCCGGACCGCACCTGGGTGATCGTCGGCCGGATCCGCGCGTCCGCCATCAGCCGGACCATGTCCCGGCGCTGGTTGGGCGTGACGAGGGTGACGACCCGGCCGGACTCGCCGGCCCGCGCCGTGCGTCCGCCGCGGTGCAGGTAGTCCTTGTGGTCCGCGGGCGGGTCCACGTTGACCACGAGGTCGAGGTCGTCGATGTGGATGCCGCGCGCCGCGACGTTCGTCGCGACCAGGACGGTGACGGCGCCCGTCTTGAACTGGGCCAGGGTCCGGGTGCGCTGCGGCTGCGACTTGCCGCTGTGCAGCCCCTCCGCCCGTACGCCCATGGCGCGCAGGTGCTTCACGAACTGGTCGACGCCGTGCTTGGTGTCGAGGAACATCAACACGCGGTTGTCGCGGGCCGCGATCTCCGTCGCCGCCGAGTACTTGTCGGCCGCGTGGATGTGCAGCACGTGGTGGTCCATGGTGGTGACCGCGCCCGCCTGCGGGTCGACGGAGTGCGCCACCGGGTCCTTGAGGTAGCCGCGGACCAGCTGGTCCACGTTGCGGTCCAGGGTCGCCGAGAACAGCATCCGCTGCCCCGCGTGGTGCACCTGGTCCAGGATCTCCGTGACCTGCGGCATGAAGCCCATGTCGCACATCTGGTCCGCCTCGTCGAGCACGGTGATCCGCACCCGCTCCAGGTGGACGTCGCGCCGCCCGACGAGGTCGCTCAGACGCCCGGGGGTGGCCACCACGATCTCCGCGCCGGTGCGCAGCGCGCTCACCTGCCGGCCGATCGACAGCCCGCCGACCACGGTGGCCATCCGCAGCTTCAGGGCCTTGGCGTACGGGTCCAGCGCCTCGGTCACCTGCTGCGCCAGCTCGCGCGTCGGTACGAGGACCAGCGCCAGCGGGCGCTTCGGATCGGCCTGCTGCCCCGCGGTGCGGGCGAGCAGGGCCAGGCCGAAGGCGAGGGTCTTGCCGGAACCGGTCCGCGCGCGGCCCAGGACGTCCCGGCCGGCCAGTGCGTTGGGCAGCGTCGCGGCCTGGATCGGGAACGGTTCCTTGACCTCCAGCTCGGCCATGGTCGTCACCAGCTCGGCGGGCAGCTCCAGCTCGGAGAACGAGGCCACCGGCGCCAGCCCGGGCACCTTCGGCTCGTGCATCGTGAACTCACCCTGCGGCCCGGTGCTCCGCGGGGCCTTGCCGCCGCTCTTGGCAGCGGGCTTGGCACCGCCCTTCACACCGAAACGGCCATGAGCTGACGGGTTCCTCATGCAGGACCTTTCGAAACAGTGGAAAGCGTGGTGGTGCGAGATGGTCAACCGCCCATTCTACCAGCGGGGGCTACGGCTCCCCGGCGTCGAGTTCGCCCGCCCGCACCTGGGCGCAGTGGTCGCGGACCTCGACGGCCGCACGCTGGAACCAGTCGGCGATCACGGCGATCTCGTCGGGGGTGTAGTCGGCGAAGAGCGCGCCGAGCCGGTCGTAGAAGGGCTGGTACACCGCGACCACCCGGGCGGCGGCGTCGGGATCGGCCACGACCCGCACCCGCCGCCGGTCGGCGGGGTCGGGCCGGCGGCTCGCGTACCCGGCCCGTTCGAGGCGGTTGATCACCCCGGTCACGGCCCCGGTGGTGAGGTCGAGCAGCTCGGCGAGGTCGCCCGCGGCGAGCGGGCTGTCCCCGGCGCCCAGGATGTGCCCCAGGCAGGTCAGGTCGGTGACGTTCAGCCCGAGGCGCTGCGCGACCTCCTGCTGGCCGACGATGCCCAGCGCGACGAACTGGTCCATGCGCGAAAGCGCTTCCGCGGGGGTGGCCGCGGGGCGGGGCTTGCCCTGCACGGAGATACTCCTTAGCATCTAAGTTACTTAGCTCGTGAGATAAAAGATCCTGCTCCGAGCCTACTGCCGACCCTTCGACCAGGGAGAATCATGAGCGCGCACGGTCACGTCGACCTCGGCCACACGGTGGCCGGATGGACCGGCACGGCCCTGGCCCTGCTGGGCACCGCCGGAGCGGGCCTCTCCGTGTGCACGGCCTGGATGCCCGGCATCTGGCTCGGCCTCGGCCTCGTCGTCGCGGCCGGGATCGTCACCTGGCTGCTCCACCTGGCCGGATGGGGCAAGCCCAGCGGCCCCCGCCCCGAGAGCGAGTGGGACTGGCGTGTCCGCGACACCCGTGCCCACGCCGGGCACGCGGACTGCCTCGGCTGCCGGGTCAGCGGACCCCGGCGAGCGCTCGCATCAGCCCCTCGGCCTCGATCCGCCGCGTCGTTGCCCGCTGCGGATAGCAGCGCATGAACATCCGGGTGAAGTGCTCTCCGTAGTGGATCTCGGTGTCGTCCTGCGGCTCCGGGCTCAGGGGGCGGATGCGGGCGCCGAAGCGCGGCTCGTGGAAATAGGCCAGCGCGTACCGCTCCCGTTCCGCGAGGCGCACCTTGTGCGGGGTCGACAGCAACGTGCCGCCCGTGAGGAACTGCAGGATGTCACCGGGGAACACCGTGAGGACGTCCGGGACGGGCGTCACGTACGTCCAGCCGGGGGAGTCCTGGGCGAATCCCGCCGAGCTCTCGTCCGGCAGCCAGTTCCGGGGCCTGAGCTCCCCGGCCGCGGGTGGTCGCACGAACAGCCCGCCGACCTCGTCCTGCGCGGCGATCACGAGCAACCCGTAGTCGGTGTGCGCCCCGATCCCGCGCTCCGTCGTCCGCGAGGCGGCCGGGAAGCGCAGCACCCGCATGTGGTGCCAACCGTCGCGGGTCAAGCCTGCGAGCCGGTCGATTCCGGCGGGGCCGAGCCCCAGCCCGAGCGCCACGAGCCGCAGCAGCCGTTCTCCGAGCGAGCCGACCCCGGCGAGGTACGCCTCCATGGCCGTCCGGTACGCCGCGTCGGGCCACGGCACCGGTCCGTGGCACGGCAGCCGGCGCGCGGCCGACGGCAGGTCCGGGGTGATCGTGAAGATCTCCGAGGCGTCCCGCTCGCCGGCCGTCACCTCCTCGCCCGAGGCGGTGTAGCCGCTGTACGAGGTGTCGTTGACGCACGCCGCCTTCTCGGCCCGCGGCCGGGCGAAGAACCGCCGGCTGACCGTCAGTGCCTCCCGGGTCCGTGCCCGCTGCCCGGCGTCGGCCGCCACCTGGAAGATCCCGTCGCGCCGCCAGGCCGCGGTCATCTCCCGGCCGAGCGCCGCGTCCGCTTGCGTACCGGTCACGTGTTCCGGCACCCGGAACGTCGCGAACCCGCTCATGTCCGTCCCCTCTCGAAGGAGCCTTCCGCGGGCGGTGCTCGCCCGCGCTCCCTCTTTTCACGGACAGGGCGGCCAGAAGTTCGAATGCGCGGCGCGCCCACGGTTGGCCGCGTTGGGCGTGTGCCGTGCGGGACCGTTGGGCAGGATCGAGACGGCCGCGTTCAGCGGCCCGCAGTGGAACGTCGAGAAGGATCGGCAAGATGGCAACAGGCACCGTGAAGTGGTTCAACTCGGAGAAGGGGTTCGGTTTCATCCAGCAGGACGACGGCGGACCCGACGTGTTCGTGCACTTCTCCGCGATCGAGACCACCGGCTTCAAGGCCCTGGAGGAGAACGAGCGGGTCGAGTACAACGTCACCCAAGGCCCCAAGGGCCCCCAGGCCGAGCGGGTGGTTCCCCAAAGGTAGTACCGCTTCGCGGACCGGCCCCATGAGCCCGTGCCGTGAAACCGAGCCCCGCCGGCCCCGCCCGGCGGGGCTCGCGCGTTCGCGCCCGTCCTACACGGCGCGGTGCAGCGCCAGCAGCAGCGACCACACCCGGCCGGCCAGCTCCGCCGGGGTCGCCTCGACCTGCCCGTGCAGCCAGTCCGCCAGCACGCCGGTGAACGCGGCGGCTACCGCCGAGGCGACGAGGTCCGCGTGCGGGGCGCCCACCGCCGCGCGTTCGGCGCGCGCGCGGGCGTGCAGCTCCCGGTGCAGGCGCTCGCCCAGGGGGCCCGCGCCGCCGGGCAGCAGCAGCGTCCGGTAGAGCGGGGCGTGTCCGGCCACGCGCGAGAAGAACGCGGCCAGGGCCGCCGGGGGCTCCGACGGGGCCCGCGATCCCGGACCGGTCTGCCAGGCGTGCAGGGCGTCGACCGCCGCGTGGACCACCTCCGCGCACGCGTCCACGGCGAGCGCGGCGAGGTCCTCGTAGTGCAGGTAGAACGTGGCGCGGCCGACCCCGGCGCGGCGGGCCACCGCCGAGACGCTGACCTCGGCGAGCGCCCGGTCCGCGCACTCGGCCAGCAGGCTCTCGCGCAGCCGCGCCTTCGTGCGCGCCGTGCGCGGGTCCTCGGGGCTCACACCGTCACGCGGCCAGCAGCGCGGCGCCGAGCGCGAGGGCGCCGGGCAGGGCTTGGGCGACGAGGATGCGGCGGTTGGCGGTCGCCGCCCCGAACACCCCCGCGACGACCACGCAGACGAGGAAGAACACCTGGGTGGCGAGCGAGTGGATGACCAGCGCCCACACCAGGCCCGCGGCGAGGAAGCCGTTGTAGAGCCCCTGGTTCGCGGCGAGCGGCGCCGTCAGGCGGGCCGTGTCCGCGTCGAACCCGGACAGCGCCCGGCCCGGCGGGCGCTGCCACAGGAACATCTCCAGGACCAGGAAGTACACGTGCAGGGCGGCCACGAGGCCGATCAGTATCCGAGCGACCGTGTCCATGGCCGCCTCCGTTCCTCGTTGCCCGGCGACGGGATCCGACGACTGTGGTGGCCGTGCGGCCACTTCCTGGACAACTGTACAGGAAGTGGCCGCACGGGCTATGCCTCCCGCACGGTGATGGCCGAGACCGGGCAGGCGCGGGCCGCCTCGCGGACCAGCGCGCTGCCCGCCCCGTCCTCCCGCCCGGGCAGCAGCTCGCCGAAGCCGTCGTCGTTCTGGGTGAACACCCCGGGCGCGGTCAGCGCGCACTGGCCGGCGCCGATGCAGACGCCGGTGTCGATGTCGATGCGCAGAGGGGCCGCCGACATGCCGCTCACCAGGCCACGGGGAGCTCGACCATGCCCTGGATGGTGTCTCCGGGCTTGAAGGGGATCCGGTCCGGTTCGGCCGCCAGTCGCAGTCCCGGCAGCCGTTCGAAGAGGGCTCCCAGGGCGATCTCCATCTCGGCGCGGGCCAGGTTCTGGCCCAGGCACTGGTGGACGCCGAAGCCGAAGGCCACGTGGTGGCGGGCGGGCCGGTTCCAGTCCAGCGCGTCGGGATCCTCGAAGACGGACCGGTCGCGGTTGATGACGGAGGTGGAGAAGATCACCCCGTCGTCCGCGCGCACCGTCACCCCGCCGATCTCGATGTCCTGCGTGGCCACCCGCAACATGCCGTCCGCGATCGACAGGAACCGCATCAGCTCCTCCACGGCCGTCGGCATCAGCTCCGGGTCCGCGCGCAGTTCGGCCAGCTGCTCTGGGTGGAGCAGGAGGGTGTAGGTGCCGAGCGAGATCATGTTGGCCGTGGTCTCGTGCCCCGCGACCAGCAGGATCAGGGCGAGGTCGATGAGCTCCGGCACGTCCACCTCGCCGGTCTCCAGGCGCTCTGCGATCAGCTCGTCGAGCAGCCCGTCCCCAGGCTCCCGGCGCTTGCGCCCGATCAGCTCGGTCAGGTACGCATCG
This sequence comes from Streptomyces sp. NPDC002467, assembly GCF_042889825.1. Lineage (NCBI taxonomy): Bacteria > Bacillati > Actinomycetota > Actinomycetes > Kitasatosporales > Streptomycetaceae > Streptomyces > Streptomyces sp. NPDC002467. The sequence goes on from NZ_JBIARJ010000006.1 coordinate 349,546, forward strand.
AGCCGGCTCCGGGCCTCCTCGACATCGGTCGGTTCCGGCCCGCGCAGCAGCCGCCTCGACTGTTCCTCGAAGAACTCGTGGTCCTCGTACGGGACTCCGAGCAGGGAGCAGATCACCATCGACGGCACCGGCAGGGCGAAGGCGGAGACGAGCTCCGCGCGCGGGCCCGCGGCCTCCATCGCGTCGATCAGATGGTCGACGGTCTGCCGGATCCGGGGCCGCAGGGTGGCCGTCCGCTTCAGGGTGAAGGAGGGGATCAGCATTCGGCGCTGCCGGTTGTGCTCCGGGTCGTCGACCCCGAGCAGCGCGGTGCGCCGGTTCTGGATCCCCTTGAACCGCCGGGTGGGGATGGGGAAGGCGGCGTTGGTCCGGTCGGTGGAGAGTCGACCGTCGGAGAGCAGGGCGCGCGCCTCGGCGTGCCCGGTGACGACCCATACCGAGCGGCCGTCGAAGAGGGTGACCCGGGACAGCGGCCGCCCCGCCGGCGGTCCCTCCCGGAGCGGTGCGTAGGCGGTCGGCGGGTGGTAGGGGCAGGTTCGGTCCTGGGGGAAGGTGACGGTCTCTGACATGAAGTACCTCGCAAGCCGTGGGTTCCGTCTCGCCGGACTCCATTACATGCCTAGGGCACCTATCCTTCCCATGCCACTTTCGGCCAGATCGCCCGAGTTCGCCCGCAGGGCCCAATGGGGGCCCGCACCGCTCAGAGGTGGGCGTCCAGGAAGTGTTCGAGCTCCTCGCGCGTCATCGGCCCGGCGTGGCTCGCGACCACCTCGCCGCCCACGATGAGCACGGTCGTCGGAGCGCCGGTCACTCCGTAACGCCTGGTCGGACCGGGGCAGCGGGTCATGTCGGTACGGATGGCGGTGAGTCGCGTCCCGTACTCCGCCGCCAGTTCGCCGACGACCGAGTCCATGGCGCGGCAGGCGTCGAGGGCCTTGGGCCAGGACCCGCAGAAGTAGGCGAGAACCGGCCCCGTCGTCATGGAGAGGACGAAGTCGAACTCCTGGTCCTCCAGTGGCTGGTGTACCCGACGTGCCGCCATGTGCCTACCGCTCCTCGTTCGTGCGTGCCCTTCTCCGCCATCATCGCCCGTTGTCAGTGGTGCCTGTGAAGCTGGGGCCATGGACGACAGGATGCTCCGGCGCCGGGTCTACGGCGCCGACCACGAAGACCCCGACCCGGGACCGCGCCCCGGCCACGTCTACGGCGAGCTCGTGGGCGGGCCCCTCGACGGGCTCCTGCTCGACATCACCGGCTGGAGCGGGCGCCGGCTGGCCGAGGAGGCCCGCCTCCCGACGGAGATAGGACGCTACGGCGCGGGCGGCCGGGCCCACTACCGCCGTCGCGCGCAGGACCAGGTCCACTGGGACTGGGTGGGCGACAGCCGCTAGGGCCGGTCTTTCGGATCAGGCCCCGCGAGCCCGGCATGATCCGATAGGCAGGCCTAGGCCGCTCAGGCCTCGCGGCTCACCTTCCTGGCCCACAGGACGAGCGGCACCTGGAGCGGAAGTCGGCCCAGCGTCACCGCGCGCAGCGCGGGGGAGCGGTGGCGGGCGTCGGCGGCCATCTTGACGTTCGCCGGGAAGACGCCGACGAAGAAGGCGGCGGCCGCCAGCGCCGCCGGCTTGCGGGTGCGCGGATGGGCGATCCCGGCGGCCAGCGCGAGCTCCGCGACGCCGCTCGCGTACGTCCACTGGCGCGGGGTCCCCGGCAGGGAGCGCGGGACGATGGCGTCGAACTGCTTGGGCACCGCGGCGTGCGCCACAGCGGCGCCGGCGAGCAGGCCGGCGAGCAGCAGGGGGGAGGAAGGGCGGGGCATGCGTCGAGTCCTCTCGGGGGAGTGAGCGGCCGAAACGCGATCCTACTGGCGAGTAGGACCGTGTCGTCCGGGCCCTCGGAAAAAACTTCCGAAGAATTCCGTGAGAGGTGTCGATTCGGGCGTCCCCCGTTCGACGCAGGGGTGAGAGGCGGGGGAAGTCCCCGTCTCACCGACCGAGGAGTCACCATGCCGCGCTTCCTGACGATGATCCGCATCGACGAGCAGAACCTGCCGCCCGAGGAGTTCCCCGCCGACTTCGAGCAGCGCATGGGCGCCCTGCTGGAGGAGATCACCAAGGCCGGGGTCATGCTCGACACCGCCGGCCTGCTGCCCACGTCCGAGGCCACCCGGCTGAGCTGGTCCGGCGGGAAGATCAGCTACACCGACGGCCCGTTCACCGAGACCAAGGAGGTCGTCGGCGGCTACTCCCTGACCCAGTGCAAGGACAAGGCCGAGGCCATGGAGTGGACCCGCCGGTTCCTGGAGATCCACCCGGCGAGCTGGAACGTCAGCGCCGAGGTCCGCGAGATCCAGGAGATGTGAGCCGCCCCGGGGACCCGTGTTCCCGCGCCGCGTTTGCCCTGCCTCGTCACGGCTGCTCTGATGGGTGGCCGTGACGGCAGGCAATGCGACCCAGGCGGTCGAAGCGGTGTTCAGGATCGAGTCCGCGCGCATCATCGCCGGCGTGGCCCGCATCGTGCGGGACGTCGGCATCGCCGAGGAACTCGCTCAGGACGCCCTCGTCGCCGCCCTCGAACAATGGCCGCGGTCGGGTGTCCCGGACAGGCCGGGCGCCTGGCTCATGACCACCGCCAAGCACCGCGCGATCGACCTGGTACGCCGCAAGGAGACCTACGCCCGCAAGCTCGCCGAGGTCGGCCGGAGCCTGGAGGACGTGCCACCGCCCGCCGAACCGGCCGACCCGGACGACATCGACGACGACCTGCTCCGGCTGATCTTCACCTCCTGCCATCCCCTCCTGGCCACCGAGGCGCGGATCGCGCTCACCCTGCGCCTGATGGGCGGACTGACCACCCAGGAGATCGCGCGGGCCTTCCTGTCCTCCGAGCCGACCGTCGCCCAGCGCATCGTCCGCGCCAAACGGACGCTGGCCAAGGCGGGCGTGCCCTTCGAGGTCCCCTACGGGGCCGACCGCGAGGCACGGCTGGCCTCCGTACTCGAAGTCATCTACCTCGTCTTCAATGAGGGCTACTCGGCCACCGCCGGGGACGACCTGGTCCGCCCCGCCCTGTGCGAGGACGCCCTGCGACTCGCCCGCCTCCTCGCCGCCCTGATGCCCAAGGAACCCGAGGTGCACGGCCTCGCCGCGCTCCTGGAGTTCCAGGCCTCCCGGACCACCGCCCGCACCGGCCCCGACGGGGAACCGGTGCTGCTCGCCGACCAGAACCGGGCCAAGTGGAACCGCCTGCTCATCCACCGGGGCGTCAGCGCCCTGAGCCACGCCGGCACCGGTCCGTACGCCCTCCAGGCCGCGATCGCCGGCTGCCACGCGGCCGCCGTGCGCTACGAGGACACCGACTGGCCGACGATCGCCGCGCTCTACGGCCGGCTCGTCCTCCTCGTCCCGTCACCCGTGGTGGAGCTCAACCGCGCGGTGGCCGTCTCGATGGCCGAGGGCCCCGAGGCGGCGCTGCCGATCGTCGACGCCCTGACGGAGGAACCGGCCATGCGCTCCTACCACTTGCTGCCGAGCGTACGAGGAGACCTGCTCGAACGGCTCGGCCGGCCGCAGGAGGCCCGCGCGGAGTTCGAGCGGGCCGCCTCGCTCACGCGCAACGAGCGGGAACGCGCCCTGCTGCTCGGCCGCGCGGCCCGCCTCGCGTAGGACCGCCGGCGCCGGGGGCTTCAGCCGTGCCGGGCGTACCCCGCCACGTCGAGCGGGGTGCCGGCCGGCCGCCGCGGCGGGGTCAGCGCGACGGGCCTGCGGAATCCGCCCGCGCGGGCGATCTCCCGAACGGTCAAGCGCAGCGCCTCCTGGAAGTCGGCCATGGTGCGGCGCGCCGCCGGCGTGTCCACGTAGATCGAGTTCATGTGCAGCCCGTCCGTGTCCCGCTGGAACCACGAGCACGCCCCGTTGGCCCGCGCCGACCACACGTGGGTGGTCGGCCGCCACTCCTCGTGGCGCTCGGCACCGCGGCACTTGCGCATGTCGATGTACGAGAAGAAGTTCACCGGGTACGGCCAGGAGCGGGCGGCGAACTCCTCGGGTGCCAGCAGCTCCCACGCCCGGACGAACGGCACGTCGATGTGGGCGATCATCTCGCCGAAGCCCGCCCGGACCCCGGCCATGACGGCGGCGAAGTCCCGGCCGGGCGAGGCGTCGAACTCGATCGGCATGGTGTTGACGAACCACCCCACCGAATCCGTCCAGGCCTGCCGGCCGCGCTCGCTCACCGGCATCAGACCCCGGTACACCCCCGGCCCGCCCGCCTCGCGCAGACAGACGGCGACGGAGGCGAGCACCCCCATGAACGGCTTGCCGCCGACCGCCAGGCAGGTCTTCTCGAACACCTCCGTGTCGGAGGGGTCGAGCAATCGGGAGGCCTCGTTCACGATCGGGTACATCCGGCCCGGCTCCACGCCGAGGTCGAGGGGGAAGCGCGGGAAGAACTCGCCGCCGCCCCGCTCGATGAAGGACTTCCAGTAGCCGAGGCGTTCGTCGCGGGCGTCGATGGACAGGTAGCGGCGCCGCTGCTCGTCGGCGAAGTCGAGATAGCTCGGGGCGGGAGGCAGCGCGATCTCCTCACCGCGGCACAAGGCCTCGTAGGCGGTGAGCACTTCGTGGACGACGATCGGCATCGACATGCCGTCGCAGACGATGTGGTCGAAGGCGAGGTAGACGGTGGCGGAGTCCTCGCGGAGCACCGCGCCCATCACGAACAGGGGCCAGGACAGGGTGTCGATGCTCCGCTTGAACCGCTCGACGAGGAAGTCGCCCAGTCGGTCGGAGTCGTCGAAATCGGCCACCGGCTCGGCTTCGAGGGCGAGTTCGGCGGGGTCGAAGGGCTCGCAGGCCACCTCCCCGGCGAGCCTGCTGAACGCGCACCGCAGCACCTCGTGCCGCTGTACGAAGGAGAGCAGCGCCCGCGCCAGCGCCGGCTCGTCGAGCGGGCCGTCGACCTCGAAGGTGACCGCGATCCACGAGGCGACCGGGTCGTCGGCGTCCCTGCTCTCCTCGGCGACCGTGAAGTGCTTGTCCTGGTTGAAGGACGCCATCTTGCCCGCTCGGGGGTCCTGCTCCACGGCCTCCGCCGCCGTGCGCCTGAGCCGCCACTCGACCACCCGACCGGGTTCCACGTGGTGCATCTCCAGAGGAAACTGCCGCATATCCGTCATCCCTTCGCCCCCGATCCGACCCCGAGGCGCTAACGACCCCCGGCCCGGGGAGGTGACGGAATCACCCTCCCGGGCACGAGGTCCGCCTGCTCGGGTCGGATCCCGCGATGACGAAAAGGATCGGGTCGGCTCAGGACTCCGCGTCGTCGCGGCGGACTTCGATGTGGTCGGAGGCCAGGTCGACCGCCACGCGGTGCTCCATGCCCAAGGCCTCCAGGAACTTGTGGGGGAGCTGGACACGGCCGGTGCGGTCCAGCATCACGTACTCCCGCTCGCTCACCGATTCCTCACCGTGCTCGTCGGTGACCGTGCGCCGCAGGACCTCGCTGCTGGTCCGGCCGTCGCGGATGGCGACCGTACGGCGCACCTCGCCGGCGACCAGCGGGTCGTGGGTCACGATGACGACGGTGGCGCCCAGTTCCCGGTTGACGGTACGGAACGACTCGAAGATCGCGGCGCCCGTCTCCGAGTCCAGCTCGCCCGTGGGCTCGTCGGCGAGGAGGACCTTCGGGTCGTTCGCCATCGCCACGGCGATGGCCACGCGCTGCTGCTGGCCGCCCGACAGCTCGACCGGCCGGCGCCCCGCGAGGTCGCCGATCTCCAGGGCTTCGAGGAGCTGCGCCACCCGCTGCGCGCGCCGGGCCTTCGCACCGCGCCCGGACCGGCCCTTCAACTGCATGGGCAGCGCCACGTTCTGCGCCGCCGTCAGGAAGGGCATCAGATTGCGGGCCGTCTGCTGCCAGACGAATCCCACCGCCTCGCGCCGGTAGCGCAGCCGCTCCTTGGCCGACATCTCCAGCAGGTCGTAGCCACCCACGGTGGCGGTGCCCGCCGTGGGGACGTCCAGACCGGCGAGGATGTTCAGCAGGGTGGACTTCCCGCTGCCCGAGGCGCCGACGAGCGCCACCAGGTCGCCCTGGGCGACGGTCAGTTCGAGCCCCTGGAGGGCCTGCACCTCGACCCCGGCGGTGCTGAAGATGCGTACCAGGCGGTCGCACGCGATCGCCGTCTCCGCACCGCGCGCACGGGGCTCCGCGGCGGCCAGGGCCTCCCGGCGCAGGTCATCGTAGGTCGGCTGGTCGGTCTTCACCGCTGGTCTCCCGCTCTCAACTCGGTGGTGATCTGTCGCCTGCCGGAAATCGAGGCCTCCGCCAGCACGGCCGCGGTCACGAGGGCCGCGATGCCCAGTGCCTGGGTCAGTACGGGCGAGGCCGCCGGCCCCAGCCCGGTCGGGACCTTGGCGCCGACCAGTGAGGACAGGTCCACGGCCGGACCCAGCAGGAGCACGGCCGCAGCCGCGACGAGCCCGCCGCCGAGCGCCGCGACCAGCGCCTGCGGCCAGGTCTCGGCCAGGATCAGCGCCACGCCCCGCCGGGGCTGGAGGCCCATCGTGCGCAGCCGGGCCAGGAGCGCTGCCCGGTCGGGCGCGGCCCGCATCAGCGTCAGCAGCACCGCCAGCACGGCGAAGCCGGCGGCGCCCGCCACGGACGCCCAGAACAGCCTGACGGCGGAGTGCTGGAGCGGGTCGCCGGACAGTTCGGCGACCTTGGCGGCGCTGGTGCGCACCAGGTACTTCCCGGCGGTCTCCGCCGGGACGGTCCTGGCCACGGCCTCCTCCAGCCGGTCACCGTCGATGCCGCCCACCGCCAGCCACCGGTTGGGCTGCGCGGCCTTGGGGATCACCGCGGTGGTCGGCCCGGCCGGCAGGATCAGGGTGGCCACGCCCACACCGGGCAGCGCGGGCGTGGGGCCATCGAAGGTGCCGGCGACGCCGATCCGGATCTCCTCGCCGCCCGCCCAGAGGCGGAAGGCCTCCGTGTCCGCAGGGCCGGACTGGCCCTTCTGCCCGAGCAGATCGCGGCTGAACAGCGCGGGAACCGCGTCGCCGGCCCCCTTCGCGGAGAGCGCGGCGGGGTCGAAGCGGCCCCGCCCCAGGGTCCGGGACAGCTCCGCGTACGACTCCGGATCGACGACGACCACCGAGACGTGATTCGTGCCCCGCCCGAAGTAGCCGAACGCGTTGTCGTCCACCCACACCGAGGTCGCCTTCCGCGCGCCGGGCAACGCGGCCACGGCGTCGAGCAGTTCGCGGGGGAGGGCGGTCCCGTAGGGGGAGGAGAGTTGTGCGTCTCCGCCCACGGCGTCGCGGGCGACTTGGAGCCGGGAGGCGTCGACCGCGCCCAGCACCGTCGCACCGAAGCCGCCCGTGGTGACGGCCAGCAGCAGCGCGATCAGCGGCAGCACCGAGGGCCGCCCCCTGCCGCCGGTCGCCCCGGCGGGCCCGCCGCGCGCGGCGCGGGCCAGTCCGAGGAAACCGACCAGGCCGGGACCGCGGCCCGCCGCCCGGGCCAACGCCCCGACGAGCGGGGGCTGGAGCCGGGCCAGGAGCAGCCCGCCGCACAGCGCGAGCAGCAGCGGGGCGGCGACGAGCAGCGGATCGAGTCCCGCCCCGGCGGGGGCGACGCCGCGCGTTCGCACCTCGTACACGGCGGCGGCGGTGGCGGCCACGACGAGGAACTCGCCGACGAGCCGTCGCCGGGGGCGCGGCGTGCGCGGACCCGACAGCAGGACGAAGGCCCGTACGGGCAGGGCCAGCAGGGCGATCAGGGTCACGGCGGACGCGGCGACCAGAGAGGCGGCCGCCCGGGGCGTCGGCAGCAGCGCGAGCGCGAGCCAGGCGGCCGCGGCCGCGGCGGGCAACACCGTCACGGCGCCCTCACCGAGCAGCCGCAGCACGATGGAGCGGCGCGAGCCGCCGCGGGCGAGCAGCAGCCGCAGCTCGGCCGCGCGCCGGTCGCCGCCCAACGCGGCGGCCAGGGCGAAGACCACCACGGCCACCCCGGCGACCCCGGCCGGGCCGATCGCGGCGAGCGGGGCCGCGCCCCGCTCGCGGGCCTGGGCCTGCGTGAACAGCTCCGGGAGCCGGGAGACGATCCGCAGGTCGGGCCGCCCGATGGTGCGGCTCAGCCCGGTGGAGGTGGGACCGGCGACGAAGGAGGCGACCTCCTTGGCGGTGGCGGGCAGCCGGTCCGACCGCAGGGCGTCGGTGTCCACCGGCAGGCGCCAGAAGTACTGGATGCCCTCGCCCCAGCCGGCGATCCGGTCGATCCCCTCGGCGCCGACGACGGCGTCGGTCTGCCAGTACGCCAGCGGCGGGACGGTGGTCGTCCGCTTCTCGCACGCGTGGGCCATGCAGGGCACGTCGGTCCAGTACACGTCGGCCGCGTCGTGGGCGTCGTAGAGCCCGACGACCTCGGCCCGCTGCGGGCCCGCCAGTGAAGCCTTGGACTGCAGCACGGTGCCGATGGGCGCCTTCAGGGTCTCCGAGGCGGCGCGCGACAGGGCCACCGGGACCGGTGCGTCGTCGGCCACGGCGCCGGTCGGCCAGCGCCCCGCCACCAGCGTGGCGTGGGCGGTGACCTCCGGCAGGTACGCGAGGGTCAGCCGGGGGTCGGGCCCCTCGATCCGGGTGAGTTCCGGGTTCGCCAGCTCGGTGGGCTTCACGCCGTACGCGCCGTGCACCGGGCCGCTCGCGGCGAGGCGGAACGCGCCGCCGGTACGGGCGCGCAGCGCGGCCAGGGCGGAATCCAGCTCCTGCGGTGTCTGGGGTCCGCCCTGCGAGCCGGTGGAGGCGAACAGGCTCGTCGGGGCCGGGCCCTGGGCACGCAGGAACGAGCGCAGGGCCTGGTCGGCGCCCCGGTCCACGGCCCGGGGCAGGCCGGCCGCGAGGAGCACGGTGACGAACACGAGGGCGGCGCCGAGCAACGCGCTCAGCGGAGCCGCACGCAACCGCGTCCGCACCCAGGGCGCGGGTCGGTGCCCCGCGGGGCGCGAGGGGGACGCGGCCGGGCCGGACCCCGGCGCGGTGCCCGCTCCCGGGCCCGGTCCGGCCGGGACGGGGCGCGAGGGGCCGGCCGTGGGGTTCTCGGGGGTGCGGTCCTGGGGAGTGCGCTCCTCCGGCGTGCGGTCCCCGGGGGTGGGGGACGCGGGGCGGCTCATGATTCCTCCACGTGCCGCAGCCGGTCGGCCACGCCTCGGTCTCGGCGGCCGCCCGACACGGCCGACAGCAGCGGCACCGCGGCGATCGCGGCGGCCAGGAGCAGCGTCGCGGCGGTCGGCAGGTCCACCAGGACCTCCGGTACCGGGCGCCGCGCGGCGGGCGTCAGCACCACCAGCGGCACCACCAGGTGCACGATGAAGGCGCCCAGCCCCACCCCGACGGCGGTCCCGAGGACCACCAGGACTGCGGTCTCGGCCGCGACCGTCCGGGTGAGGCGCCGCCGGGGCGTGCCCAGCGCGGTCAGCACCGCGAACTCCGCGGCCCGTTCCCGTCCGGCCGCCGCCGCGGAGGCCGCGAAGCCGATCGCGGCCAGGATCGCGCAGGCCACCGCCAGCGCGGCCAGCGCGCTCTGCGGGCCCGCGCTGAGCGGATCGTCCAGCAGCCCCGCCGCGACCTCCTCGCGGAGCTCCAGCTGCTGGGCCCCCGCGCCGGAGCGCAGTTCGGCGGCGGCCCGAGCGGGCACGGGGTCGTCGCCGGAGGCGGCCGGCAGCCACCACTCGGCGACATCGGGCAGCTCCCGGCCGGTGTCGGCCGCCAACAGCCTTCCGGCGGCGGCGAGATCCACGGCCACGGCCGTGTCCCCGGCCACCGGCAGCGAGCCGACGGAGGCGGTGACCCGCACCGGCAGGCTGCCCGAGCCCAGCGGAACCGGCACCACGTCCCCCACGCCCGCTCCGACGGCGGCGAGGTAGCCGCGCGTGGCGATACCCGGCACCTCGGCGGCGGGGGCGGCGCCCGCGAGCAGCCCGAGTTGGACGCCGCCGATGCTTCCGGCGCCGCTCCGGTAACGGACCCGCACCAGTTCGTCCGGACCGGCCGGGACCAGTTCGCCGGCCCGGCCGCCGCCCGTCAGCTGCGGGGCACCCAGGGTCCAGCCGGCCGCACCGGGACGGGCGGGCACCGCGGCGGCGCCGGGGGCGTCGGCGGCGGAGATCCGGCGCACGGTCAGCTCCCCGGGCCGGTCCGCCCCCGCGGGGGCGTCCCCCTGTGCCGTCCGGCGGTCCTCCAGCGCGTACGAGAACACGAGCCCGGCGACCCGCAGTGGCGTTGCCGCCGACCCGAGCGAGCCCCCGGTGAGGGCGCCGAGGTCCAGCGAGACGGTGGCGTCCCCGGATTCCGGCAGCTGCGTCATCGGCGTGCGGTGGGTCTGGCCGTACCGGTCGCGCAGCAGCACGCCGAGGCCCGGCCGGCCGCCCTCGCCGGAGGCCTTCACCGTCACGTCCACGTCGATCCGGCGCGGTCGGCCGGGCAGTTCGATGCCGTCGGCGGCCGCGCCGCCACCCGCCGCGAGCGGGGTGAACAGCTCGCGCATGGAGCGGCCGTCCCGCAGATCGGCGCGCAGCGGAACCCGCTCGGCCACCCCGGCCGCGTCGAAGGCGAGCACCTGCCCGGCACGCCCGCCCGGCAGTTCCTGCTTCGCGCGGATCACCGGGATGACCCGCTCGCCCCCGGGCAGGGAGGCGTACCGCCCGTTGCGGCCCAGCGGTGCCAGGTCGCTGCCCGATATCCGCAGGCCCCCGGCGGTGGCGAAATCGGCCTGGTCACGTTGGGAAGCGGACCACGCGGTGTGCTGGCCCAGCGCCAGTACCCCGCTGGACACGGCCAGTACGAGCAGCAGCACCGGCCCGGTGGCCCGACCCGGCCGGCGGGCGAGCTGCCAACCGACCAGCGCCGGTCCGAGGCCCCGCCCGCGCGCCGCGATCCGCCCGCCGAGCCGCGCCGCGAACGGCAGCAGCCGCAGCACCAGCAGCGTGCCCGCGCACAGGGCCAGCGTCGGCGCCGCGACCAGCACCGGGTCCACCCCGAGCCCGCCGTCCGGGGCGGCGGCCTCGGAGACGTCGCCGCTGTACTGCGCGAGCTGCTGGTAGGCGAGGACGGCGAGCGCCACCAGGGCCAGGTCGGCGCCGGAGCGGACGGCACCGGCGACCAGCGCCTGCCGTCGGCCGCCGACCCGCAGGGCGACGGCTCCCGCGCCGCGCAGCATGGCGGGGAGCGCCGTCAGCAGGACGCACGCCAGCGCGCAGGCGCCGGCGACCGGCCACATCAGCGGGCTCCCGGAGGTGTCCAGGGGCACCCGCGCCAGCGGGCCGAAGCCGGCGAGCAGTCGCAGCAGGGGCGGTGTGAGCAGTGGCGCGAGTACGGCTGCGGGCAGTGCGAGCAGCAGCGAGCCGGCCGCGCCGAGTGCGCCGATCCGGAAGCGGGAGGCGCCGCGCGCGGTGAGCAGGACCCGCTCGGGCTCCTGGCGGTCCGTGAGGAGGTGGGCGACGAGCAGCAGAGCCGCCGCCGCGAGGACGGCCAGTTGCAGCGCGCCGACCATCAGGGTGGACCGGGCGACCCGCTGCCCGGAGTCCAACTCGTCCAACAGGTGGGGGAGTTCGGTCTTGATCTGGAACCCGTCGGGGCCCTTGACGCCCGTCGAGGCGCGGGCGCCGGCCGCCAGGCCCGCCGCGCGCCCGCGGATGTCCTGCGCCTGCTCGGGGCTCACGGTCGCGAAATCGGGGGTGAGGAGCACCCCGCGGCTGTTCTGCGGCAGTCCGCCCGCCGTGAACGCGGTGTCGTCGACGAGCAGCGGCCCGTACGTGGTGAACGTGCCGGCCTGGAGTTCGTGACCGCCGAGCGGGTCGAGCTGCCAGTACGGAGCCTTCGGGTCGGCCGCCCGGTACACGCCGGTGACCTGCACGGTGAGCGGGGCTCCGCCGTACCGGTCGTCGAGGCGGACCTCCGCCGGCAGCGCCGCCTCGGTGAGCCCCAGCCGGGTCAGCGCGGCCCGCGGCACGGCCACCTGCGTGTGGGCGGGGTCGGCTCCGGCGACCGCCTGCGGCCACTGTCCCGCCAGGAGCCGGACCCGCTCGCGGTCCAGGGAGGCGAGCAGCGTCAGATCGGTGTCCTTGCCGGCGTTGCGCGCGCCGGGGATTCCGTACGAGCGGCTGCGCGCCATGGTCTCGAAGGCCACGGGGAGCCGTCCGAACAGCTCGCCGGCGAAGGCCCGTACGGCCTTGTCGTCCTCGGCGCGAGCGGCCACGGGACGTCCGCCGGTCACCAGCACGGTGCTCCGGTCCCGACCCGGGCCCTGGAGCGCCTGGCGCAGTCCCGCCTCGCCCACACCGCGTGTGAACGCGAACAGTGCCGTCAGCACGGTCGTGGTGATGAGCACGGTGAGCAGGACGGCGGCGGCGAGCGGCACTCGCCCGCGCAGCCGGCGCATGACGAAGCCGAGCATATGGTGTGTTCCTCCCCCGTCCGGACCGCCGGCACCGGATAGCGGACGACTCTGTCAGATTCGAACGCACAGGGGAAGGGACTTGCGCGAAGGATGTGACAGATGAGCAAATTCGAAAGTGACCGGTTCACATCCACGGGGAGCACACGTCATGACGCAGCAACAGGAGAACCCGGCCGCCGCGCCGATGGTGGTCGTGGACGACGTCCACCGCAGCTTCGGCACCGGCCCGCACGCCGTGCACGCGCTGCGAGGCGTCTCCTTCGAGGTGCGCCGAGGTGAACTCACCGCACTGAAAGGCCGTTCGGGCTCAGGCAAGACCACCCTGCTCAACCTCGTCGGCGGACTCGACACCCCGACCTCCGGCAGCGTCTCCCTCGACGGCACCGGCCTCGCGAGCCTCGACGAGGCCGGGCTGCTGGCGCTGCGCCGCGACCGCATCGGATTCGTCTTCCAGTCCTTCGGCCTGATACCGGTCCTCACCGCCTTGGAGAACGTCGGGGTACCGATGCGGCTGCGGAAGGTCCCCGCACGGCAGCGCGAGGAGCGGGCCAGGACCCTGCTCGCCCTGGTGGGCCTGGCCGAACACGCGGACCAGCGACCCGGCGAACTCTCGGGCGGACAGCAGCAGCGGGTCGCCCTGGCCCGCGCCCTGGCCAACGAGCCCGACCTGATCATCGCGGACGAACCGACCGGCCAGCTCGACTCCGAGACGGGCCGGTCCATCATGAGGCTGCTGCGCGCGGTGGTGCGCAGTGAGGGCGTCACCGCCCTGGTGGCCACCCACGACCCGGTCCTGATCGAACTCGCCGACCGGGTCGTGGAGCTGCGCGACGGCCGCATCGTCGACGAAGAGTCCGCTCCGAGGGCCGCCGTCGGCTGATCGGCCGGCTACTCGGTGTGCAGCACCGAGGCGATCGTCATCCGGGCCGCCGACCGGGCCGGCGGCAGGGCGCCCAGTACCGCGATCGCCATGCCCGCCAACAGCATCGCGGCCAACTGCGGCGCGTGCCACACGTCCTTCATGTACTCCGGGAAGGCGACGATGCCGACGTTGTCCACGACCATCCGGTGCGCCAGTATCCCCAGCGGGATGCCGAGCAGCCCGCCGACCGCGCCCAGCCCGGCCACCGAGGTCACCGTCATCGCCACCACCTGCCGGGGGGTCATCCCGATCGACTTGAGCATCCCCAGGTCGCGGCGGCGTTCGCGGGTGTTCAGCAGCACCGTGTTGAACACCCCGAGCGAGGCGACGAGCGTCAGCAGCACCGTGAACACCGTCGAGAAGGCGACGACCGTGGTGGTGGCGGCGTTCCCCGAACCCCCCACGTTCACGTGCAGTCCGGGATCGGCCGCCTCGACCGCCGCCGCGTAGGCCCCGGCGTCGGCGCCCGGCATCAGCAGCACCGCGTACTCGATGGCGCGGGCGCCGGGCGCGAGCTGCTCGTACGTCTGCCAGCTCGCGTCCAGGGAACGGGCGTTGGAGTCGATGAGCTCGCCGACGATGGTGGACGGCACCTGCCGGCCGTTCAGTTCCAGCGTGACCCGGTCGCCCACCTTCAGGCCTCGCTCGGTGAGGAACGACGGCCCTGCCGCGATCTCCCCGGCCGCGTCGGGCACCCGCCCCGCGTACATCTGGGGGGACGCCGCGGCGTTGTCCCCGCGGTAGAAGTTGCCGAAAGCGGGCTGGGTCTGCCCGGCCAGGTTCACCTGGGCCAGCCCGCGTGCGCGTACGTACTTCACGCCGGGGAGGGAGCGCAGCAGCTCCTCGATCTGCGCGTCGCCGAGCCTGGGGTCGGGCCGGCCGTGCCGCTCGATCCCCGCCTCCACCTGGATCCCGGTGCCGCCTTCGCTCCGCCCGGCGTCGCCGAACGCGAGCATGGTGCTGGTCAGCCCGGTCGACAGGGTGGCCGTGGTCACCCCGAGGACGATGGCGGCCAGGGTCAGCAGGCTGCGGGCGGGCCGGGCGAACGGCTGGCCCAGGCCCATGCTGACGGGTCGCGGCAGCCGGGTCGCGCCGAGCAGCTGCTGCACGCGCAGCCCCCGCCCGGTGCGGGGCGCGCCGCCCGCGCTGATCGCCTCGGCGGCGGGCAGCCGGTGCGCCCTCAGTGCGGGGACCAGAGCCGCCAGCAGCACGAGGACGGGCATGCCCAGCAGGCAGACGACGAGCACCCCCGGCTCGACGCGGTCGACCGAGGCCCGGCCGATCTCGATGCCGGAGAACGCGACCCTCAGGACCGGCCGGGCCAGCGCGGTGCCCGCCAGGGTGCCGAGCACGGAACCCGCCACGGCGGGGACGGAGACCATCGTCAGGTAGACGGCGACGACCTGGTTCGGGGTGAAGCCCAATGCCTTGAGCACGCCGATGTGCCGGTACCCGGACACGACCGCCCCGCTGACCACGTTGCCGACGATCAGGACCGAGACGAGCACGCCGAGGACACCGAAGAGCGTCATGAACGGGAGGTACGCGTTCGCCGTCGACGCGAACGCCCGCTTGAGGGTGAGGTGGCTCTGCGCACTGGTCAGCGCGGACCCGGGCAGCCCGGCGGTGGCCCGTGCGAGTGAGGCGTCCAGCCGGGCCTGCGTCGAAGAGCCGGTGAACCGGTACAGCATCTGGGCGGAGGTGGGGTGCAGCGCCGCCGCCTGCTCGGGGGACACCCAGCCGCCGGCCGACTTGCCGACGCTGTTGGCGAAGCCCACGACGGTCAGCCGCGGCCCCCCGGGAACCGCCAGTTCGGTGCCGAGCAGCTCCGCATCGGGTGTCCCACCGTGCGAGTTGTTGACGACGAGCTCGCCCGGCGCCGTGGCCCACCGGCCCCGCAGCAGCTCGACGCGGTCCACCGGGCCCGCCGGGTCGGCCCGGCCGACCAGGGTGAGGGAACCGCCCGCCATCCACAGCCAGTTGCCGGGAACGCCGATCACGGCCTGCGCGAAGGGCCCGGCGGCGGCCTCCACACCCGGCTGCCGCGCGGTGTCCGCCAGCTGCTCCGTCGTGACCTTCGAGGTGTCGAAGGAAGCCACCACATGGGCCCCGCGCTGCTTCGCGTACGCCTTGTCGAACGGTCCGGAGGCCGCTTCCAGCATCCCCAGCGCGAGCAGCACGGTCGTGGTCGAGCACAGCACGACGAGCCCGATGACGAAGGTCTGGACCCTGCGCCGCCCGACGGCTGCGCGCGATGCCCTCCACACGGCGCTCACGCGGTCGCCTCCAGCGCGCTCTCGTGGGCCACCCGGCCGTCGGCGACCTCGACCAGACGGCCGGCGCATCGGGTGGCCAACTCCCGGTCGTGGGTGACGATCAGCAGGGTCTGCCCGATCTGGTTGAGGTCGATGAGGAGGTCCATCACCTGCTCGCCGGAGCGGCGGTCGAGCGCGCCCGTGGGTTCGTCCGCCAGGAGCAGCGCGGGACGGTTCATCAACGCCCGGGCGACGGCCACCCGTTGTCGCTCGCCGCCGCTGAGCGTCGCCGGGTGGTTGTTGCGGCGCGCGGCCACCCCCAGTTCGTCGAGCAGTTCCAGGGCCCGGCGGCGGGCCTGCCGGGCGGGGGTCCCGGTCAACTGGGCGGCCAGCGCCACGTTGTCCAGCACGGGAAGGTCGTCGATGAGGTTGAAGAACTGGAAGATCATGCCGACGCTGCGGCGCCGGAACAGCGCCAGTCCGGTCTCGTTCAACCGCCCCAGGTCCTGGCCGTGCACCTCCACCAGGCCCGAGGTGGGCCGGTCCAGCCCGGCCACCATGTTGAGGAGGGTCGACTTCCCGCAACCGGAGGGGCCCATCACGGCGACCGCCTCACCCGCCCGGATCTCCAGGGACAGCCCGTCCAGGGCCTTCGTGTCGCCGTACTCCTTGTGCACGCCGTCCAGCCGCACCACCACGTGACGTTCACCGCCTTGATCGATCGTCATGGTCCGAACCTAAGGCGGGGGTCGCGGGCCGTGCGTCAGTCCCCGGATGTAATGGTCCGCGCAGGTCATCCCGGGGATGTACGCGGCCCGCCCGGCCCGTCCGGCAGAATGACGGCGGACGGACGGGGACGGACGGGGGATCCGAGGTGGGAACGATCGGCGCGGTCGCCGTCGCGTGCCTCGCCGCGATCGTGGCGGCCGGGCTGGGACTGGCCTTGGTGCGGGCCCGGCGCGGGCACGCCGCCGCCATGGGGGAACGCGGCTGGCTGCTGGAACGGGAACGGGAGAGCGCGGCCCGCGCCGCCGTGGACGCGGAACGGGCCAGGATCGCGGCGGAACTCCACGACATCGTCAGCCACAACGTGAGCCTCATGGTGGTCCAGGCGGGCGCCGCCCGGGAAGTGCTGCACACCCTGCCGGAGGAGGCCGCGGCGGCGATGGGCGCCGTGGAGGCGGCGGGGCGCACCACGATGACGGAACTGCGCCACCTGCTGGGACTGTTGGCGCCGGCGCAGGACGGCAAGGACGAACCGTACGCCGCGGGCGCCGCCCGGGCGGCCACGGAGCCGCAGCCGACCCTGGCCAGACTCAGCCCGCTGATCGACAAGTTCGCCTTCGCCGGTCTGCCGGTGGAGGTACGGGTGTCCGGGGAGCCCCGGCCGTTGCCGGCCGGGATCGACGTCACGGCGTACCGGATCATCCAGGAGGCGCTGACCAACGCGTTCAAACACGGGAACGGGGGCAAGGCGGAAGTGACGGTGCGGTACGCGGAACACGCGCTGCGGGTGGAGGTGCTCACGAACGGCCCGAGCACCCTGTCGCCGGACACGGCGGCGGCCGCCCCGGCGGCCAAGGCCGACGGGACCGGGCGCGGGCTGCTCGGGCTGCGCGAGCGCGTCGCCGTCTACGGCGGCGACCTCGACGCCCGCCGCCGGCTCGGCGGCGGCTACCGCGTGCGGGCGCGCCTCCCCCTGGAGCGACCGTGACCGCGCCCGTGCCCGGTCCCCGGGTGGTGATCGCCGATGACCAGGAGCTCGTCCGCACAGGCTTCCGGCTGATCCTGACGGCCCGGGGGATCGACGTGGTCGGGGTCGCCGCCGACGGGGTGGAGGCCGTCGGGCTGGTGCGGCGGACCCGGCCCGACGTCGTACTGCTCGACATCCGGATGCCGAACATGGACGGTCTCGAAGCCGCCCGACGGATCCTCGCCGAGGCGCCCGAATGCCGGGTGATCATGCTGACCACCTTCGACCTCGACAGCTACGTCTACGCCGCCCTCGCCGCCGGGGCCAGCGGCTTCCTGCTCAAGGACGTCACGCCCGAACACCTCGCCGCCGCCGTCCGCCTGGTCGGCACCGGCGACGCGCTGCTCGCCCCGTCGATCACCCGCCGCCTGGTCGAGCGCTGCGGCCCCGGCCCCGAGGCCACCGCGCATCCGGGGCTCGACTCGCTGACCCCGCGCGAGCGCGAGGTGCTGACCCTGATGGGCCACGGCCGCTCCAACGCCGAACTGGCACGGGACCTCACCCTCAGCGAAGCCACCGTGAAGACCCATGTGGCCCGGATCTTCGCCAAGTTGTCGCTGCGCGACCGGGCCCAGGCGGTGGTGGTCGCCTACGAGACGGGCCTGGTCACCCCCGGTTCCGTGTAGCGGCGGACCAGGTCCTCCATCACGGACGGCGGCAGCGAGGGATTCTCGGCCGCCGCCTGCGCGAGCTCTTCGTCGGCGTCGTCGAGCAAACCGATGAGGACCGGCTCCGCGAGCGCGGGATGGGCGGCCGCGTCACGCCGCGCCCGCCGGTCGGCCAGGCACGGCACGAGCGCCTCGGCGGTCCCGTTCCGGTGCTTGGCGATCTCGCGCAGCGCGCGCCGCGCGGGCGGCTCGTGCCGCGCCAGCTCCGTCAGCAGCGACCCCGGCGCATCCGGATTGGCGGCGACCCTCGCGTGGACCGGTACGCCGTGGCGCGCGACCATGCCGCGCAACTGCCCCTCCGACAGGCCAGGATGGGGGGCCACGGCCTTCACCACGGCCGCGTCGGGATCGTCGGCGAGCGCGTCGCGCACCCCGTCCGGCAGGTCACGCCGCTCCCCGACGAGCATGCGTACGGACGCGTGCGCGGACCCCGCCAGACCCGCGATCTCCTCCGCCGTCGCGGCGGCGATGCGCGGCAGCAGGACCGGACCGGTCTTGGTCGTGCGGGCCAGGGCGACCAGCACGTCCAGCGGTAGCCGTGGATGGTGGGCCAGGGCGCGCCTCTCCTCGTGCGCGGCCTCGGCGGCGAGCGCCCGGACGAGTTCCTCGCCGATCGCGGGATTCCCGGCAACCGCCTCCCGGACGCCGGGGACGGGGTCGCGTGCGAGGAGCGAGTACACCTGCTGCGGCAGGTCGGAGCGTTCGGCCAGCGCCCATCTCAGCAGCGTCCAGGGCGTGTCGGCGAGCGAGACCGCGGCCTCCGCCGGTGTCGACGGGTTGCGCAGGGCACGCTCCCGGATCTCGTGGACGGTGGAGGCGTGCGAACCGTCGCACGCGGCGCCCGCCCGCAGCCCGCAGTCCACGTCGGGGCAGTACGGGTCGTGGACGAAGGGGACGTCCTTGATGTCGCAGACCAGGCAGGAGGTCGCCGGAGGGAGCCCGTCACCCGTGATCAGGGCGGCCAGCGCGGCGGGCGGCACGGCCTCGTTGCAAGCCGCCGCGCTGCGGACCTCGGCATGGGGGTGCCGCGCCAGACGGGCGGCGACGGCCGGGTCGGTCGTCCACAGCGCGAGCTCCGTGACCACTTCCGGATCGGGGTCGGCGGCCAGGGCTTCCGTGACGTCCTGCGGCAGCCCGGGACAGGAGGCGAGCTTCCATCGGATGTGGACGTCGGGGGAGGCGGACAGGAGCCGGGCCCACTCCGGCAGGCCCCGCCGCTCGTCGAGGAGGGCGAGGGCGGCGAGCGGCCTGACCGCCGGGTCGACGTCGGCGGCCGTCAGGGTTCCGGAGTAGGCGAGCTGCACGGCGGTGTGCTCGTGGTGCGCGGCCAACGCCCGTACCCGGTCCCGGCTGAGGTCGGACCGGTCGGCGAGCTCCTCGATCAGCTCGTCGAGGAGGTCACGGGACGGTTCCCGGTCGGTGGGGGCATCGGCCCGGGCCACCGCCTCCAGGGCCAGGTCCAGGAGGCGGTCGGTCAGCGGGGCCGGGAGGGCCGGATTGGCGGCCAGACCGCACAGGAGGTGGTTCACGGGCGGGCCTCTCGGCCCGAGGCAGCCGCCGACAGGGCTTCGGCGAGGGCCCTCGCGTGCGTATGCGGGCGTCGCCGACGGGGGAGCAGTACCCCGAAGTGTCGGGCCGGACGTGGAGGTTCGACCCGTACCACGCTCAACTCCCCGGCAGGGTCCGGAGCCAGCGAGACCTCCGGGACGAGGGAGACCCCCACGCCCGCCGCGACCAGTGTCTGCGCGAAGAAGTAGTCGGTGGTCGACGCTCCGACCAGGAGGTCGAAGCCGGCCTGTTCGGCGTAACGGCGCAGGAACGCCTCCGTCTTGAGGCAGCCGAGCACCCAGCGCTCCCCGGCGAGCTCGGCCGGGCTCAGCGAGGACCGGTCCGCGAGCCGGTGCCCCCGGGGCAGCACCAGCCACAGCGGATCCTCCATCAGAGGCATCCAGTCGAGCCCCGGACGGCCGCCCGCCCCGACCGGCGTCGGGCCGTCGAAGTGGTAGCTCAACGCGAGGTCGGCCGCCCCGGAGCGCACCATCGGCACCGCGTCCTCCGGCTCGCACTCGCGTACCGTCAGCTCCACCTCCGGATGCGCGGCCACGAACCGGGAGAGGGCCCCGGGCAGCAGGTGACGGCCCCCGCTGGTGAAGGTCGCGACGGTCAACCGCGGCCGGGGAGCGGTCAGCCGGTCGATCTCGTGGCGGACCTGGTCCAGTTCGGCGGAGATCGTCTCGGCGGCCTCCACCAGCAGCCGGCCGGGCTCGGTGAGGGTGACACCGCGCGTGCTGCGCACCGCCACCGGGTGGCCCAGGCCGCGTTCCAGGGCGGCGATGTGCTGGGACACGGCCGACGGGGTCAACAGCAGTGCCCCGGCGGCCTTGTTGAAGCTGCCGTGCTCGGCCACCGCCCGCAGGACGCGCAGCCGCTGAACATCGATCATCAGTTTTCCTTCATACCGGTTCAGTGGATCAGCAGTTCCGCTGGGGACGATACAGCGGCAGAGTCGAGCGCATGAACACGATTCTTGTCATCGGCGGGAGCCGGTACTTCGGAAAGTCCCTGGTCACCAAGGCCCGCGACGCGGGACATGAGGTCACGCTCCTCAACCGGGGCTCCAGCGCCCCGCCCGCTGGCGTAGACCGGCTCGTCGCCGACCGTGACGACGAGGAAGCACTGCGGGCGGCGCTGGGCGGCCGCACCTTCGACACCGTCATCGACCAGGTCTGCTACACGCCGCAGCAGGCCGCCGTCGCCCGGCGCGTCTTCGCCGGGCGGACCGGACGCTACGTGATGACCTCCACGATGGAGGTCTACGACCCGGCCACCCTCCCCGCCCGGGCCCCCGGCCCCACGGCCGGCGGCGGCCCGGTCCCCCTCACCGAGGACTCCCTCGACCTGCTGCAGGCGGGTCAGGCGTGGGGGCACGGTCCCGCCTTCGAGTACGCCGACGGCAAGCGGCTGGCCGAGGAGGTCTTCCTGCGCGATCCCGTCTTCCCGTACGTGTCCGTGCGCACGGCCCACGTCCTGGGCGGTGGCGCCGCGGACTTCACCGGGCGCCTCGCGCACTACGCGGAGCGGATCGCCGCGGGCATCCCGGTCGACGTCCACGAAGCCCCGTACGCAACCTCGTTCATCCACCACCTGGAGATCGCGGACCTGCTGTACTGGGCGGCCGGCCAGAGCTTCACCGGGCCGGTCAACGCGGCCTCCCACGGCGCGCTGGACGTGAGGGGGCTGAGCGAACTGGTCGCCGAGCGGGTCGGACGGCGCCCGCACTACCGGGTCGTCGGACCGGGCGCCGAAGCCTCGCCCTTCTCCTTCGACCGGGCCTACGCCATGGACAACGCCCGGGCCGCCTCACTGGGTTTCGACTTCGGCCGGGTCGCGGACTGGCTGCCGGCCGCCATCGCGGAAGCGGCCTCGGTCTAGGGTCTGCCTTTCGGGTCATGCGGGGCTCGCGGGGCCCTGATCCGGCCTGATCCGAAAGACAGGCCCTAACCGTCGCCGGTGCGCCGCTCCAGCGGGGTGGCTACTGCCGAGTTGCTCACACTGAAAACGACGCTGCCGGCCCGATAGCGGTCGTCGGACCACTCGATCGGGCGGCCGGCCGCCGTCGAGGAGGCGTGCCGCTGGCGCAGCAGTGGGGTGCCGCGGCGGACCTCCAGCAGCCGTGCGTCCTCACTGCCGGCCGGGAGGGCGTCGATGAGGTGCTCGCCGTAGTGGGCGACGACCCCGGAGTCCTGCGCGAGCAGGTCCATGATGGAGCGGCAGTCCTCGGGCATCGCCTCGACGGCGGCCGCGATCCAGCCGGGATAGGCGGTCCGCTCGACCATGGTGGGCTCCCCGTCGAGCAGGCGCAGCCGCAGCACCGCGAGGACCTCCGCGCCCGGCTCCAGCGCGAGGCGTTCGGCCTCCTCGGCGGTGGCGGGCCTGCGGGTACGGGAGAGGAACCGGCTGGCGGCCTCGTGCCCGAGCCCCTCAGCCCACTGGGCGAAGCTGTTCAGCTCGCCGAAGCTGTGCCGCCGCTCGTGGCGCAGAACGATCCTCCGCGCGCCCTGCCGGGAACCGATCAACCCCTCCGAGGCCAGCGTGGCCACCGCCTGGCGCACGGTTCCCCGCGATGCGGACCACCGCGCGGCGAGGTCGCTCTCGGAGGGCAACTGCGAGCCCACCGGGTGCTCACCGGAGAGGATCGCCCGGCGCAGCGCGTCGGCGATCTCCAGATATCTGACCGTGCCCATGCCCCTCGCCCCCCGACCGGTGCGTACGGATCACCCCTGCGGTGCCCACGCTCATGATCATTCCAACATGCCTTGTCACGACTTCTTTCGGTCATTGTCGTGTCTTCGTCGAGTCGTGCCTCCCGGTCCAGACTCCGTTCACCGTCCGTACAGTGAGGCCGGGCGAACTGGAGCCAACTTGTTCAGACAAGTGAACCCCACTAAGTCTCCGGGAGAGACCGTGCTCAGTTCCTCCGCCCGTCGCGGTGCGGCCGTACTGCTCAGCGCCGCCGTCCTCACCACGCTCAGCGCGTGTGGCGCCGCCCCCGACAACAAGGCCACCGGTGCCGACGGTGCCAAGAACGGCGCGAAGCCGGCCACCGCCACCTCGGTCGCCGATTTCGGCTCGCTGGAAGCCCTCGTCGCCGCCGCGCAGAAGGAGGGCAAGCTCAACGTCATCGCCCTGCCGCCGGACTGGGCGAACTACGGCGAGATCATCAAGGCCTTCGAGGCCAAGTACAAGATCAAGGTCAACAGCGAGAACCCGGACGCCTCCAGCTCCGACGAGATCGCCGCCGTCAAGTCCCGCAAGGGCCAGGACCGCGCCCCGGACGTCCTCGACCTCGGCATCGCCTTCGCCCGCAGCGGCGCCGGCGAGAACCTCTTCGCCCCGTACAAGGTCGCCGCCTGGGACAAGATCCCGGCCGGTCAGAAGGACGCCGACGGCCGCTGGTACAACGACTACGGCGGCTACGTCTCCATCGGCTGCGACGCCGCGAAGATCACCACCTGCCCGCAGACCTTCGCCGAGCTGCTGGGGCCCGAGTACAAGGGCAAGGTCGCGCTCAACGGCAACCCCACCAAGTCCGGTTCGGCCTTCGGCGGCGTCTACGCGGCGGCCCTCGCCAACAAGGGCTCCTTCGCCGACATCCAGCCGGGCATCGACTTCTTCGGTCAGCTGCGCAAGAGCGGGAACTTCATCCCGGTCGAGTCCACCCCGGCCACCGTAGAGAAGGGCGAGACGCCCATCTCCATCGACTGGGACTACCTGAACGCCGGCTACGCCGAGCAGTTCAAGGGCAAGGGCGTCGACTGGAAGGTCGCCGTCCCCACCGACGGCGTCTACGCCCAGTTCTACTCGCAGGCCATCAACAAGGAGGCCCCGAACCCGGCCGCCGCCCGCCTGTGGATGGAGTTCCTCTACAGCGCCGAGGGCCAGAACCTGTGGCTGAAGGGGCACGCCCGCCCGGTCCTGCTCCCCGTCATGACGCAGGACGGCACCGTCGACAAGGACGCCGTCACCAAGCTCCCGCAGGTCCAGGGCACCCCGTCCTTCCCGGCCTCGACCGAGCTCGACAAGGCCAAGGCCACCCTCGCCGAGAAGTGGGACAAGGCCCTCTCCTGATGTCCACCACCACCCCTCGTCCCGTGGGGACCGCCGGCGGCAGCACCAGCCGCCGCCGGCGGCGCGGTCCGCGCACCTGGCTCGCGACCCTCCCCCTCCTCGTCTTCACCGGGCTCTGCTTCGGCATCCCGCTCGGCGCCATGGCCTTCGGCGCGGTCACCCGCACCGACCCCGACGGCGGCGCCACCCAGCTGACCGGCGAACGCCTCGCCCGCTCGCTCCAGGGCCCCTACCTCGGCTCGCTCATCGGCAGCGTCCAGCTCTCCGCCCTCACCGCACTGATCGGCGGAGTGCTCGGCGTCGTCATCGCGCAGGCCGTGGTCACCTCCCGCTCCACCGCCCTGCGCAGCGCCGCGCTCACCGCCTCGGGCGTGCTGGCCAACTTCGGCGGCGTGCCCCTCGCGTTCGCGTTCATCGCCACCGCGGGCATCTCCGGAGTCCTCACCCAGCTCGGCAACCTCACCGACCTCGGCTGGAACCTGTACTCCTTCACCGGCCTCACCGTGGTCTACCTGTACTTCCTCATCCCCCTCATGGTGCTGGTCATCGCCCCGGCACTGGAGGGACTGCGCCCCCAGTGGCGCGAGGCCGCCCAGAACAGCGGCGCCACCGGATGGCAGTTCTGGCGCCACGTGGGCCTGCCCGTGCTCGCACCCTCCCTGCTCGGCGGATTCGTCCTGCTCTTCGGTACCGCCTTCGCCGCGCACGCCACGGCCGCCGCGCTCGTCGGCGGTTCCGTACCGCTGGTCACGCTCAAGATCGCGGACGCGCTGTCCGGGAACGTGCTCACCGGCCAGGAGAACGTGGCCCTCGCCCTCGGCCTCGACATGATCCTGATCGCCGGCCTGGTCATGGCGGTCTACCTGCCCCTCCAGCGACGGAGCGCCCGATGGCTGCGATGACCCCCACCGCCACCCGCACCCCCGAGCAGGCCGAAGCCCCGGCGAAGACCGCCCGGTCCCGGCCCCGCCCGAGGATCTGGCGCGGAGCCGTCCTCCTCCTGGCGGGGACCTACTTCCTCCTCCCGCTCGTCGCCTCCTTCGTCTTCACCGTGCACGTGCCCGGCCAGGGCGTAACCTTCGAGGCGTACACCGAACTGCTGGCAGCCGAAGGCTTCACCCAGAGCCTGCTCCTCTCCCTCGGCCTCGCCGCCACCACCATCGCGCTGTCGCTGCTGCTCGCGGTGCCGGCGCTGGTCGCCGTACGCATCGGCTCCCCGAGGCTGCGGCCCGTCGTCGAGGTGATGTGCATGCTCCCGCTGGTGGTCCCGCCGATCGCGCTGGTCACCGGCATCACCACCGTGCTGCGCTGGGGACCGGAACACCTGTCGCGGACCCCGCTCTACCAGACGTTCATCGCCGTCCAGAACGAGAACTTCCCCGTCGTCCTGGTCCTCGCCTACACGGTGCTGGCGCTCCCGTTCGTCTACCGCTCGCTCGACGCCGGCCTGCGCGCCGTCGACGTCCCCACCCTCGTCGAAGCAGCCCGCAGCTGTGGTGCGAGCTGGCCGCACGTCGTGCTGCGCGTGCTCCTGCCGAACCTGCGGGCCTCCCTGGCCGGCGCCGCCTTCCTCACCCTGGCCCTGGTGCTCGGCGAGTTCACCATCGCCTCCCTGCTGGGCTTCAGGCCCTTCGCGGTGTGGATCGTCTCCATCTCCGGAGCCCAGGCCCGGATGTCGGTGGCCGTCTCCATCCTCAGCCTCCTGATCACCTGGCTGCTGCTGCTCGCCCTCTCACGGGCCGGGACCAACCCCACCACCGCAGCGGCCACCACCTCCCGCAAGGAGCCCTGACCTCCCATGTCCACCACCCTCCCCGCGGCCAGGAAGCCCCTGGACCCCGCCGAGCCCACCGGTGGAGCGCGCGTCGAGTTCCGCGGCCTGCGCCGGGCCTTCGGCTCCACGGTCGCCCTCGACGGACTCGACCTGACCGTCGAACCCGGCGAACTCATCGCCCTGCTCGGCCCGTCCGGCTGCGGGAAGACCACCGCGCTGCGCGTCGTCGCCGGCTTCGAACAGCCCGACTCCGGCGAAGTCCTCGTCGACGGACAGGACATCACCCGCGTCCCGGCCAACCGCCGCGACGCCGGCATGGTCTTCCAGTCGTACAGCCTCTTCCCGAACCTCAACGCCCGCGACAACGTCGCCTTCGGCCTGCGCGTCCGCAAGGTCGGAGCCGCACAGCGCCGCGAACGCGCCGCCGAACTCCTCGACCTGGTGGGCCTGCCCGACCACGGCGACCGCTACCCGCACCAGATGTCCGGCGGCCAGCAGCAGCGCGTTGCCCTCGCCCGCGCCCTGGCCCTGCGCCCGCGCGTGCTCCTGCTGGACGAGCCGCTGTCCGCGCTGGACGCCAAGGTACGGACGAACCTGCGCGAGGAGATCCGCCGCCTCCAGCTCTCCCTCGGCATCACGACGATCTTCGTGACGCACGACCAGGAGGAGGCCCTGTCCATGGCCGACCGGGTCGCCGTCCTCAACGCCGGCAAGCTCGAACAGTGCGCCGCCCCGGCCGAACTGTACGAACGCCCCGCGACCCCGTTCGTCGCCGAGTTCGTCGGCACCATGAACCGCCTGCCCGGACGCCTCACCGACTCCGGCCTCGTCGAGGTCGCCGGTTCGCGCCTGCCCGTCGACGGCCCTGTCCCGTCCACGCCGGACGTCGAGGTCCTCGTACGCCCCGAGAACGTGACGGCGAGCGCCGACGCCGAAGGCACCGCCACCGTCGTCTCCGCCTCCTTCTTCGGCGCCGTCACCCGCCTCCACTTGGAACTGCCCGGCGGCGTGGCCGTCAAGGCCGACCTCGCCTCGCGGGACGCGGAAGCCCTGGTCCCCGGCGCGCGGGCGGCCGTCGCGCTCGCCGAGCGCCCCGTGCTCGTCGTGGGGAGGTCCGCGTGAACGCCCCCGCCGCGGTCCTGTTCGACATGGACGGCACCCTCGTCGACACCGAGGTGCTGTGGTGGCGGACCACCGAGGAGGTGGCGGACTCCCTCGGCCACCGGCTCACCGACGCGGACGCGCCGGAGGTCGTCGGCCGCGCGGTCGAGGACACCGCCGCACACCTCGTCCGGGTCGCGCGAGGGGGAGACCAGGACGAGGTGGCCCTCGCCCTCACCGAGAACTTCTTCCGCAAGGTGGAGGCCGGGGCACCGATGCGGCCCGGCGCGCAGCGACTGCTGTCCGTACTGGAGGCGGAGGGCGTGCCCTTCGCCCTGGTCAGCGCCTCACCGCGGGTGGTCGTGGACTCGGTGGTCGGGGGCTCCCTGGCCCACGTCCCCTTCGCCTTCACGATGTCCGCCGACGACACCTCCCGCACCAAGCCGCACCCCGACCCCTACCGGACGGCCGCCGAGCGGCTGGGCCTCGTACCGGAGGCGTGCGTGGCGGTGGAGGACTCCCCGGACGGCGCGGCCTCCGCCGAGGCCGCGGGCTGCGGGCTCCTGATCGTCCCCTCCCTGCTCGCGGTCCCGCGCTCCCCGCGACGGACCTTCGTGGACTCCCTGGAGGAGGTCACCCCGGCCCTGCTGCGCGAATGCCTGGCGGGTGCGCCCTCGTAGTCGGCCCTCGGCAGGGGCGCAGACCGGTCGGTCCCGATGCGCGTGCGCCCGTGCCACGACGGATCATCAGGTGATCAGTGGCATATCCCCCGGGGGTGTGGACCCCGGCGCCCAGTGGGCGCAGTACAGCCCGGTCGTGGAGAGCGCCCCGTGAACACGGCGCCACACTGTCGCACGCCCGCTCCACGTGGGATGGAGGGCGGGAAGCAGACAGGCTGACAGGCTGAGAGGTCCGCATGCCCATGTTCACATCTCCGCTACGAACGGCGTACCGCCGGTTCGTGGCCCGACGCAGGCGGTCACGGGCCGTCCGGGCAGGGGCCGTCGCGGTCGCCTGTCTGGCGCTCGTACTGTCCCTGCCCGGCACCGCGACGGCCGCCCCCGGTGACCTGGACCCGACCTTCAGCGGCGACGGCAGGGTGCTGACCGACTTCGGCAGCGGTTTCGACAGCGGCGACGAGATGGCGCAGGCACCCGACGGCCGGCTCGTCGTCGCCGGCTCGACCTCCGACGAGACGACGCTCGGCGACTTCGCGGTGGCCCGGTACAACCCCGACGGCAGCCTGGACACCACCTTCGGCGGCGACGGCCGGGTGACCACCGACATCTCCGGCACCGGCATGCAGGACGACGCCTACGGAGTGGCGGTCCAGCCGGACCGCAAGGTCGTCGTGGTCGGCAGCAGTTGGAAGGAGTACGAGAACTGCTGCTGGTTCACGCTGGTCCGCTACAACGAGAACGGCACCCTCGACACCACCTTCGGCGGCGACGGCATCGTGACCACCGACTTCGGCGGTGGCCCGAACGAGGCCTACGAAGTGGTGCTGCGGCCCGACGGCAGGATCCTCGCCATGGGCACGACCGGCGGCAGGTTCGCCCTGGCCCAGTTCAACCCCGACGGCAGCCGGGACACCACCTTCGGCGGCGGCGACGGCGAGGTGACCACCGATCCGGCTCCGGAGTCCGCGGAGGAAGGGGGCACGGGTCGCACCGTGACGCTCCAGCCCGACGGCAAGATCGTCGCAGGCGGCGATGTCGGGACGACCCGCTTCGACTTCGCCCTGATCCGCTACAACGCCGACGGCAGCCTGGACACCACGTTCGACGGCGACGGCATCGTGCGGACCGATTTCGGTGACTACGAGCAAGTAGAGGCACTGGCCGTGCAGCCCGACGGCAAGATCGTCGCCGCCGGCGGTGACTCGATGGCCCGCTACCTGCCGGGCGGCAGCCTGGACACCGGTTTCGACGGCGACGGCAGGGTCACCCTGCCCGTCCCGGTCGACGACATGGTTCTGGCCTCCGGCGGCAAGATCGTCCTCGCCGGAGGCAACGGGCCCGGCGGAGACTTCGCCGTTCTGCGGCACAACGCGGACGGCAGCCCGGACAACAGCTTCGGTGGCGACGGCATGGTGACCACCGACTTCGGCGGCGCCGACTGGGCGCACGGCCTGGTCCTGCAGTCCGACGCGAAGATCGTCGCCGCCGGAGGGGGCGGGCCGGACGGCGACTTCACGCTGGCCCGCTACGACGGAGGCACCGAACCGCCGCCCCCGCCACCCGCGCGGGCGGACCTCTCGGTCAGCCAGTCGGGGACGACCCAGCTCAGCCTCGGCAATCGGGCCACCTACACCGTCCGGGTCGCCAACGCCTCCGGATCCACCGCGTCGGCCACCGGCATCACGCTGTCCGACACCGTCTCCGGAGCGGGCGCGACACTCGTCTCGGCCACGACCTCCAGCGGCAGCTGCACCACCACCTTCACCAGCGCCAACTGCACGCTGAGTTCGCTGCTCCCGGGCGCGAGCGCGACGGTCACCGTCACCGTGGAACCCCGGTCGACCGGCACCGTCACGAACAGGGCCACGGTCGCCGCCATGGAGCAGGACCCGGTCCCCGCCAACAACACCGCCACGGCGACGACCGCCGTGAACAACAGCCGCGGCTGCACGATCATCGGCACCAGCGCGGGTGAGACGATCGTCGGCACGAACGGCAACGACGTGATCTGCGGCCTCGGCGGCAACGACACCATCCGCGGCGGCAACGGCTCCGACGTGCTCTACGGCGACGTCGGCAACGACAACGTCGACGGCGGCAACGGCAACGACACCCTGTACGGCGGCGCCGGAAACGACACACTGACCGGGTCCTACGGCTCCGACCGGCTCAACACCGTCGATGGCGTGTCCGGCAACGACACGGCCAACGGCGGACCCAACTTCGACACCTGCACCACGGACTCGGGGGACACCCGCATCAGCTGCCCTTGACCCGCCAACCCATGGCCGTCGCCGAAGCCCAGGGCCTTCGGCGACGGCTTCAGGCCCGTACGCCGAGGATCTCCAGGATGCCCTCCGCGTACGCGGCGGCCCCCGAACCCGGGGCCGTGGCCAGTTCGCGGCGGAAGCCCTCCGTGCCGGTGCGGATGAAGGCGGCGCACTGGCCGTGCAGTCCCGCCTCATGGGTGCCGCCGTCGTCCACCGTGCACAGCAGAGCCAACAGGGTCCACAGCAGGGCCTCGCGGGTGGCCTGCCGCGGCGGACCCGCGGACCACACGGCCATCAGGACGCCGCACGCCGCCGGCGCGGGCGGCTTCAGGTCCTCCCCGAAGAAGACGTGGCCCTCCAGCGCGCGGAACGCGGAGGGATGCCCCTCGGCGGCATCCCGTACGGCGCCCACCAGATGACCCGCGGAACGACCGCAGCCGCACTCCATCGCATCCCAGTCGTGACGCCGGATCTCCGCCTCCACCGAGTCCGGAACCAGCGGGCTGCGCGCCGGATCGGACTGGCGCCGCAGGGCACGCTGCGGTCTCTCGCTCTCCGTCATGCAGCACAGTATGAGCCCAGGTCGGGCGGGTCTGCGAGGGGGGTGGGAACCGGATCGCACGGGCGTCCGTCCAAGACCCCGTGTGGATGAAACGAAGGATCGCCGCCCTGCTGCTCGCCCTGCTCGCGACCCAGCTGGGCTCCCTCATCAGCCCGGCCTACGCCTGCGGATGCGGAGCCATGGTCCCGTACGGCCAGTCCCGGATCGGCGTCGACCGGGAGACCTCCGCCGTGCGCTGGGACGGCCGCACCGAACAGATCGTCATGCGGTTCGTCGTACGGGGCGACGCTGACCGGGCCGCCTGGATCATGCCGGTCCCGGCACGGGCCACGGTGCAACTCGGCGACGGCAGGCTCTTCGACGAACTGGCTGAACAGACCCGACCCCAGCACAGGACCCGGCACTACTTCTGGCCGCGGAACAAAGACTGGCCGTTCTCGTCGAGCCAGGGCGACGCCGTCGGCGCCGCCCCGCCGACCGCGCGCGCACCGGGAGTCGGCGTCGTCGGCCGCGAACAACTCGGCGACTTCGACGTCGCCCGCCTGACCGCCACCGACCCCGACGCCCTGAAGAACTGGCTGGAGTCCAACGGCTTCACCCTTCCCGACCGGCTCGCCACCGAGGTCAAGCCCTACGTCGACCAGAAGTGGGAGTACGTGGCGGTCCGCCTCGCCCCGCGCGAACCCGGCAAGAAACTGAGCGGCCAACTGGACCCGCTGCGGATCGGCTTCGACAGCGACCGGCTGGTCTACCCGATGCGGCTCTCCCGGATGGCCAAGACCCCCCAGTCCCTGGGCCTGTACGTCCTGGCCGAACACCGCATGGAACCGGTCTCCCGGATCGGCGGCTCCGCGCCGGAGGTGACCTTCGCGGGCACGGTCACCCCCGCCGGCGGCCGGCTCGCGGAACTCACCGGAGGCAAGCCGGTGTTCCTCACCGCGATCGACCAGGAGTTCCCGGAACCGGGCCGCATCGACGCCGACCACGAACTGCGCGCCACCGCCAAGGACACCGCCTACCGCCGGACCGTCTACCACGACGAACTGCTCACGGTGGGCGGCGGAGTCCCGGTCTGGCTCCTGACGGTCTCCGCCGCCCTCGTGCTGCTCGCGGTGCCCGGCGTGATCGTGATCCGCCGTCGCCGTCGCCGTCGCCCTCGCCCTCGGCAGGCGCCGACGCCAGAGACGGCCTAGACGCGCGACCGCCAGAACGCGCACTGGTGGTCCGCCTCGAACGAGCGGGTCGTCCGCGTCGCCGCCGGGTCCAGCACGAGCACCGCGGCGTCCGGGCCGGCCGCCGGCCACGCGGTCTGACCCGGCACGACGGGCGAGCCGAAGCGCGCGAAGGCACCCCAGTAGCGCTTCATCCGCGTCCCGAGCTCGACCTGGACCGGAGTCAGAGGCCGCTCGCCCATCGTGAAGTCGTACAGATAGGCCAGCTCCGCACTGTGGGCGTTCGACTCGTCCAGCCCCGGCACCTGCGCCCCGGCGAGCGTCGGCGAGTCCGGATCGTCGAACTCGTAGACGTACGTCGGCACTTGCGAGGCGAACGTCCGGGCCGTCCACGCGGTGTGGCAGGCGAAGGACGAATCGGTCATCACCGCCGACAGCGCCAGGTACGGCGAGCCGTACGCCGACACCGGATAGCGGGCCAGCACCTCGGGACCCGCCGCCCCGTGCGTCGCCAGGACCTGAGCCGTGTACTCCTGCTCCGTCAGCCGGGGCTGCGTCAGCGCGACGAAGAACCGGGCTTCCGAACGGGTGCTCCCGATCAGGACCGGAACCTTGTTCCACGTCCCGCTCCCGATCGCCGCCGCCGGATCGACCGGCAGCAGCCCGTCACCCGAAGCCGGCCCCGAGGTGGGCAGTGCTCCTGCCGCCCCCACCAGGGCCGCCGCCGGGACGGTACGCAGGCACGCGGC
This sequence comes from Streptomyces sp. NPDC002467, assembly GCF_042889825.1. Taxonomy (NCBI): domain Bacteria; kingdom Bacillati; phylum Actinomycetota; class Actinomycetes; order Kitasatosporales; family Streptomycetaceae; genus Streptomyces; species Streptomyces sp. NPDC002467. The sequence continues at coordinate 381,539 of NZ_JBIARJ010000006.1, forward strand.
GACCGCGGCCCGGTCCGCGCACCCGGCCTTCTCGACGAAGGCCCGCGCATCGGCCTCGGCCCGCGCGCCGTCGGGCGTGCGCAGCAAGGTGCACGGCCCGCTCTGCAGCACGGCCCGGTGGAACAGACCGGAGGCCGACGGCGCGGCCAGCAGCGCGCAGACCGAACCACTGCCCGCGGACTGACCCGAGACGGTCACGCTGCCCGGATTTCCGCCGAAGGCGGCGATGTTCTCACGCGTCCACCGCAGGGCCGCGAGCTGGTCCATCAGCCCGAAGGAGCCGGACCGGAGCCCGTTCTCCGCGGCCAGTTCGGGCAGGCCCAGATAACCGAGCTGCCCCAGCCGGTAGTTGATGCTCACGACCACGCTCTGCGTGAGATCGGCCATGGTGCGGCCGCCGAACTGCGTTCCCGTGCCCTGGCTGTACGCACCCCCGTGCATCCAGAACACCACCGGGAGGCGCGCACCGGGACGGGCACCCCGGGGCCGGTACACGTCCAGGTACAGGCAGTCCTCGCTCACGGCCTGCGGATCGCGCAGCCCGAACGGCGAGAACTGCACGCACGCCGGGGCCTGGCGCACGGCCTCCCGCACCCCCTGCCACCGGGGCGCCGGCTGCGGGGCCCGCAGCCGGGCGGCCCCGACCGGGGGAGCGGCGTACGGGACACCGAGGAACTCCTCGGCCCCGTCCGCCGGCTGCCCCCGCAGGGCACCCTGCGCCACGGTGACCACCGGGCGCGGGGACCCGCCGGGCAGCGCCCCCGCCGGTACGGCGGGGACGAGCAGGGACGCCACCAGGGCGAGGACCGTGCAGAGCAGGGGTCTCAGCGGGTGCTTCACGGGCGCAGACCGGCGATCAGCGCGGCGGTCACGGCCGTGTCGGCCGGGCCGGTGTTCCAGTCCGCGTTGATGGGGCTGACCGCGATCCGGCCCGCGTTCACGGCCTCGACGTCACCGCCCCTGGCCGCCGGACGCAGCGCCACCTTCACGGTCATCTTCCAGGTGCCGTCACCGGCGTCGGTGTACTCCGGCTCCAGCACGGTCTGCGGGTCCTGGAAGGTGGAGGCCACACCGGCCGCGGTGCCCTTGCCGTCGGAGCCCACGACCGGGTGGTTGACGTTCAGGCCGACGCCCTGGGGCAGCAGCGCCCCGGAGCGGGCCCGCGAGCGCAGCCGGTCGATGAGCTTGACGGCGAAGTCGAGCGTCGGGCCCATCGCGTTGACGGTGGTGACGGGATCGGGCGCGGAAGTGCCCCCGGTGCTCAGCGCGATGGCCGGCACGCCGTGCTCCAGGGCGGCGACGGCGCCGCCGACCGTACCGGAGTGGTTGGCCAGACCCGCCACGTTCGGGCCGAAGTTGGTGCCGGAGACCACCAGGTCGGGGGCCCGGCCGGCGAAGACCTGGGCGAGACCGAAGGCCACCGAGTCGCCCGGAGTGCCGTCCACGGCCCACACCTTGGGCTCGGGGTGCTTCACCGTGACGGAGGGGGAACCCGCCATCTTCGTGCCGGTGCCGCTCTGGTTGGTGAGCGGGGCGACGATCGTGACGTCGTGCCCGGCGGCGGTCAGCCGCTCGAAGGCCTTGCGGATGCCGGGCGCGTTGTACCCGTCGTCATTGGTGAGCAGGATCCGCAGCGGGCCACCGGCCGGGGCCGGCGAGGCCTGCGGATCGGCGAGCGCGGGTGCCGTACCGGCCACGGTCGACGTGCACAGCATCAGGGCGGCCAGGGGCAGAACACGCTTGAGTCTCACGGAGCGCTCCTCGGAAGGGAGTTGCAGCGGACGAGGGTGAACCGGTTGGAGACCGGCGGACGCGCGACCCTCGGCGCGCGCCCGCCGGAGCAGGAGGGTTCAGCGCACGCTGCGGATCGGGAGGATGGCGAGCGCGCCGATCAGGGAGAGGGCTCCGCCGACCAGGAAGAGCGGGGTGTAGCCGCCCAGGGTGGTGACGATCGCGGAGGCGACGAAGGGGGCGATGATCTGCGGTCCGGCGTTCGCGATGTTGAGCACGCCCATGTCACGGGCGGCGTCCTCGGCGCTGGGGAGGACCAGGGTGACGAGCGCGGTGTCGACGGCCATGAAGCAGCCGAAGGCGAGCCCGTTGAGCGCGCTGAACACGAGCATCCCCGTCCAGGTCGGGCTGACGACAGGGACCACCATGACGAGCCCGGCGAGTGCGGCGGAGACGCCGACGAACACCTTGCGCCGGTCCCAGCGGTCGGACAGCATCCCGCCGAGCAGGGTGGAGACCGCCATCGCGACCATCGACACCGGGGTGAGCACGGCCATCGCGGCAGGCGGGGTCAGCCCGGCGGGCAGCTCGATGTGGTCGTCGAGGATGTACAGCTGGTAGCCGACGACGGAGAAGTAGCCGAGGACCATCAGGGCGCGGCCGATGAAGGCCCACCGGAAGTCGTGGTTCGCCAAGGCCGAAAGGAAGGCGGCCAGTTGGGCCCCCTTGGGCTTGGCGGTCGTCTCGGGGGCGGGCTCGGTGCGCGGGACGTCCCGGCACAGGGTCGTCAACAGCAACGCGGACACGGCGACGATCGCGCCGAAGACGAGGTAGCCGGCGCGCAGATGGGAGGCCGTCTGCGAGGCGATCAGCACGCCGACCGTGCCGCCGATGGGCAGGCCCAGACCCACCAGGGCGGACGCGGTGCCGCGGCGGGCGACCGGGACGCGGTCGGGCACGATCGCGGTGACGGCGGCCTGGTAGACGTTCATGGTCGCCTGGACCAGACACCAGGCGATGCCGACGAGCAGCGCCGTGGTCACGTTCCCGAGGAAGGCCAGGCAGGCGAGGGCTCCGAGGGCTCCGCCCACGATCCACGGGTTGCGGCGGCCCGTGCGGTCGGAGAGGGCGCCGGCGATCGGGTTGAAGGCGGTCGCGAAGATCGCGCTGATGCCGCCGATGAGGCCGAGGACGGCGACCTTGTTGTCGGGATCGATCGCGGCGACCTGGGTGGGCAGCAGGACGGATCCCACGCCCATGTAGACCGCGAGCAGCGAGGAGTTGGCCACCAGCAGCAGGGTCAGGAGCCCGCGCTGGCGGGGCGGCTCCGCGGGGGTGGCGGCGGTGGCCGGTACGGCCGGATCGGCGACTTCGTTTTCGTGCGTGGCCATGACGACTCCTCGGGGGGACGGAACGGGGAGGTGGCGTGCGAGGGGGAGCGTGTTGTCCCGCGGGCGGACCCCGGGAAGCGGGGTCGCCGGGAGATGTGGCGGACGGGACACGGTGGTGCGGGCTGCGCGACACGGCTGCTGCGAGCCACGAGTTCACTTGGTGTTGTTACACGTGTCACCAAGTGCGCTGGAGACTGTGTAGCACCCATTTCCGGGCTGCACTAGTGCCTGCGGAGGGTCGTTGTGCAGATCGTGACCGACGGGGGAGTCGCCGTGATGTGACGTGTAACCACCGTTTCGAGGCCACTGAACTGCGTCGTCGTGTCGGAAAACCCTCTTGCCCTTGTGGTGGCCGTCACGCATCGGCAATACTCCGTGCCGCACCGCGACGACCCGTCGCCGGCCGCCGCTGCCGGCCGGTGGCTCCCCGGGCGATCCCATCCGGATCCCGCCCGGCACACGCCGCCCGACACCGCACCCTCTCCCCGGCCACCGCCGGGAGGTGCGCCCGGCGTTCGGCGGAGCACCCCGAGTACGCCCCGTACGCGGGCGTCCCGCCGACGCACCGACACTCCGGATCCCCGAACGCCCCCGGGGGCGGCCCGGCGAGACCCCGTGCCGGGGCCTCGCCCTCGCTCCACGGACGGGCGTCCGGCCCGAACCGCGGAACGCCGCGATGCGGCAAAGCGCTCCGGCTCGGCACCGGCGCCCCGGCCCGAGCTCGATCCGCGCCACCGGCTTCGGCTCCGGCCGTGGCCTTGGCGGTGGCCCCCGTCCCGGCCTTGGCCTGAGTGCCGGTCTCGGTCCCGGTGCCGCATCGGCGTCGGCGTCGGCATTCGTACCGGCGTCCGCGTCGGTGCCGGCCGCGCGTCGTGGGCCGGTGCCGCTCCGTCCCCGTCGTTGCACCCCGATCTCCGTCCCCGTCCCCATCCCCTGTCGTCCGTTCCCGTCGCCCGGTTCGCCGTGGCCCCGTCCGCGGGCTCGGGGCCGCGTGGCCCGTGGCCCCGCCGCCGTGGGTCCGCCCCGCTCACCCCCGTATCCCCGCCCGCCGCCGCGCGTCCGCACCGCACCGCACTGCTCGCCCCTCGTACGCCCCGCCCCGCCGCTCGGGGCGGCGATCGTGAAAGGTCCGCTCATGCCACCCGTTTCCCCCTCCGCTCCCTCCCGTGCGCCGCACGCCGCGCCGCCCGCCCGCCATCACCTTCCGGCGGCCCCGCCCCGGTACGCGCTCGGCCTCGGGCTGGGGCTGCTGCTCGTCTCGCTCCTGGTCGCCGTGCTGCTGAGCCTGGGAGGGCGTCCCTTCTTCCAGGGGATCGACGACCGCTGGGCCGCCTCGGTGCACGGCCCCGCCGACGGGATCGTCCTCGTCCTCGACCGGCTCGGCGGTCCGATCGGACTGGTCCTGCCGCTCGGGCTCATCGGCTGCCTCTGCGTATACGGCCGCTGGCGCTCGGGACTGTTCGCCTTCACCGCGGCCGTCGGGGCCAACCTCCTGGCGGTCCTGCCCCTGAAGGCGCTCGCCGACCGCCCGCGCCCTCCGTACCCGGCGGTCCTCGTCAACGACGGTTCGTACCCCTCCGGCCAGGTGTTCAGCGCGGTCGCGCTCGTGTTCGTGGTCGCCGTGCTGGCCTTCCCGCCGCGCGCCCGGCGCTGGTGGTGGCCCGTCGGCGGCGCGTACGTCCTCGCCATGATGGCCAGCCGGACCTGGCTGCACGCCCAGTGGATCACCGACACCATCGCCGGCCTCCTGCTCGGCCTGGGCGTCTGCCTCGTGCTGTGGCGGGCGTTCGCGCCGATGCTGGAGGAGGAGGCGCGGCGCATGGCCTCCGGCACCCTCTGGCTCTGACCAAGGATATGGCGAACCATTGACGGTCGCCAAATTATCGCAATAGTCTCGGGGTGTCGGCCGGCCCGAGTCCGGCGGCGAAGCCAGGAAGGATCTGCTCATGTCTCAATCCCCGGTCCCGGAACACGTGCTGGTGGACCCGCCCGCAGGCTCGCTCCGAGGGGTGGTCGAGGACGGTCTCGCGGTCTTCCGGGCGGTGCCCTACGCCGAACCGCCCGTGGGGGACCTGCGTTGGCGGGCCGCACGGCCGCATCCCGGCTGGAGCGGGGTCCGGGACGCCACCGCGGACGGACCGAGCTCCCCGCAGATGTACCGCGAGGAGGGCGACCCCGTGCTCGGCGGGCACGGGTCGCCCCCCTTCGACGAGGACTGCCTGACCCTCGACATCTGGACGCCGGCCGCCGACGCCGCCCGCCGGCCCGTGCTCGTCTGGATCCACGGCGGCGGCTTCGTCTCCGGTTCCGGCTCGCTGCCCTGCTACTCCGGCGCGACCTTCGCGCGCGACGGCGACCTCGTCGTGGTGAGCGTCAACTACCGCATCGGGCCGCTGGGTTACCTGTACCTCGGCCCGTACGGAGACGCGCCCGAGGAGGGCGGCAACCACTGGCTCACCGACCAACTCGCCGCCCTGCGCTGGGTGAAGGAGAACATCGCCTCCTTCGGCGGCGACCCGGACATGATCACCGTCGCCGGCCAGTCCGGCGGCGCCGTCTCCACCGCCGCCCTCGTGGGACACCCGCGGGCGAGCGGTCTGATCCGACGGGTCGTCCTGCAGAGCCCGCCCCTCGGGCTGGAGTTCCCCGAACCGGAGGCCTACCTCGAACGCACCGCCGCGTACCTGGAGATGTGCGGGGCCAAGGACGTCCACGGACTGCGCGCCCTCCCCTGGCAGGACCTGATCGCCGCGGGCGCGGGACTGTTCGCGCACACGATGCGGTGGGGGTACTGGCCGACGCCGTTCCTGCCCGTGATCGACGGGATCACCCTCCGCCACCATCCGGCCGAATCGCTGCTCCGGGCCGAGGCCGCCGGCATCGACGTGGTCGTCGGGTGGACGCGCGAGGAGGCCAACTTCGGCTTCGCCCTCGACGAGGGGTACGCCGCCGCCACCCGCGAGGAAGTCACGGACCGGATCGCGCGGACCTTCGGGGCGCCCTCGGCCCCCGGGGTGTACGCGGCCTACGAGCGGACCCGCCCCGGATCCCGCCCGGCCGACGTGCTCATGGACCTCATCACCGACGAGCTCTTCAGGATCCCGGCGGTCCGGCTGGCCGAGGCCATGGCCGAGGCGGGACGGCCCGTGCGCGCCTACCAGTTCGACCTGCCGACCCCCGCGCACGAGGGTCGGCTCGGCGCCGCGCACTGCCTCGAACTCCCCTTCGTCTTCGACAATTTCGACCAGTGGGCGCACGCCCCGTTCCTGGCCGGGCTCGCACCCGCCGTCCGGGACGGCCTCGCCCACACGATGCACCGGGCCTGGATCGCCTTCGTCCGCACCGGCGACCCGAACCACCCGGACATGCCGGCCTGGCCCCCGTACGACACGGGGACCCGCACCACGATGCGCTTCGACTCGGTCGTGACGGCCCTCGGCGACCTCGCCGGTGACTCCCGGCTCCTCTTCGGCCCCGTGCAGCCGTCCGTGTAACCCGGATCACCGGCTGTAACTCGTGTAACCTGACAGGGAAAGGTCGGAGCGAGCGGCACACGAGCGGCAAGAGGATCGTCGAGGGACGTCATGGCCAAAGACACGCAGGTCCCCGCGTCCATCACCAGTGCGGACGTGGCCCGTCTCGCAGGGGTGTCCCGGGCCACCGTCTCCTTCGTCCTGAACGACACCCAGGGCCACCGGGTCAGCGCGAACACCCGCGCCCGCGTGCTCGACGCGGCCAAGCAGCTCGGCTACGTCCCGCACGCGGCCGCCCGCTCCCTGCGGGCCGGCCGCAGCAACCTGGTCCTGATGCCCTCGTCGATCTCCGCGATCGGCCGCCTCGTCAGCGACTGGGTCGACGAACTGCACAGCGAGCTCGACCGCCACGGCTACACGGCCGTGCTGCACGCGGGCCGCTTCGCCGACCCCCTGGACGCCGCCCGGGCCTGGGCCGAACTGCGCCCGGCGGCCGTCGTCGCCCTCGACGGGGACCGGTTCACGCCCCAGGCGGCCGAACTCCTGGCCCGCGCCGGCGTCCGCGGTCTGCTGGCGTTCGCGGCCCGCCCCGTCGCGGGCGTGCACACCATCGGCCTGGAGGGGGCCGACATCGGCGCCACGGCCGCCGAACACCTCATCGCCCGGGGCAGGACCAGGATCGGCGTGGTCATGCCCATGGAGCGCGGCCTCGGCACCCTCGCCCAGCCCCGCCTCGCGGGAGCCGAGTCGGTCGCGGCCCGCCACATGGCCACCGTCACCCCCGTGGAGCTCGCGTACACGACCGAATCGGCGACGGCCGTCGCCCGCCGCTGGCGGAGCCTCGGCCTGGACGCGGTCTTCGCCTACAACGACGAGTACGCGACGCTGCTCATGCACGCGCTGCGGGCCGAGGGCATCGCCGTACCGGAGGACGTCGCGGTGGTCGGCTCCGACGACCTGGTCCTCTCCAGCCTCCAGCAGCCCCCGCTGACCACGATCCGGCTCGAACTGCCGTCGCCCGCGCTGATCGCGGACACGGTCCACGAACTCGTCGAATCGGGCACGGCGCCCGAGGTCCCGCCGGTGGAAGCCGTCCTCGTGCACCGCGGCACATCCTGAGCGACATGTCCTGAACGGAACGTCCTGAACGGCACGTCCTGAGCGGCCGGCCCGTCGGCGGAGGTGCCGCCGACAGGCCGGCCGCTGCCCGGTCAGTCCGTGTCCACGGCCGCCCCCCGACGGTCGTGACCACGTGCGTGCTCCCGGGCGAGCGCGGGCTGGAAGATCCACCAGGCCAACAGACCGGCCCCCGCGCCGGCGGCCGCTCCCGCGACGGTGTCGCTGATCCAGTGCGCGTGCAGCCAGGTCCGGCTCCACATCATGGCGAGGGTGAAGACCGCGCCCCCGAGCCACCACGCCCGGCGGCGGGCCAACGGGACGAGCAGCACGCCGGCGGCCACCACCAGCAGCGCCGCCGTGGCCGCGTGGCCGGACGGGAAGGAGCCGTGGTCGACGCGGACCAGCGGGTTCGCCGGACGGGGACGGTCCACCAGGTACTTGAGCGCCTGCACGACGAGCAGGTTGCCGCCGAGGTACACGGTGAGCAGGAAACCGACCGACGTCCACCGCCCGCGCACCAGCAGGAAGGTGAGGAGGGCGAGCGGGACGACGATGCCGACGGGGCCGCCGAACAGGTTCAGGGCCGAGGCCAGGACCTCGTAGACCCCGTCGTGCGGACCGCCCATCCACGTCAGCCACCGGTCGTCCAGCCCCTGGAAGGGCGGATTCGTGACGTCCGAGCGGACGACGAGCGCCGCCAGCCCGGCGGCCCCGAGGAGGACGAGGGCCAGGACGAGGACGCCACTGCTGCGCGCCGCCTCTCGGCCGCTGGGTCTGGTGGTGGGGACGGTGGCGGGAATGCTGGACATGACTGCCTCTCGCGGCCGCGGCGACGGCCGCGAGCCGGGTGTGCTGTGTGCCGTTCGGGGGTGAGGGGAAGGCGGGGGCGCGGTCCTCGGGCCTGTCGTTCGGATCAGGCCCTGGCCGCACCCCCGCCCTGGAGTGCCGGGGCCGGCTGTCAGGCCTGGGCGCCGAGGTGCCCGGCCAGGAAGGCCACGCTCTCGTCGACGATCGCGACGATGTCGGGCGAGCCGATGAAGATGTGGTCCGCGCCGTCGACGGGCCTCAGGGTGACCTCGCCCCCGGCGCGCGTCAGCTCCACGGCGAGGGCCTCGCTCTGGCTGTACGGGACCAGGCCGTCCCGGGTGCCGTGCACCAGCAGGAACGGCGGCGGGTTCGAGCCCTGCGCGTACGTCACCGGGCTCGCGGCCCGCGCCAGGTCGGGGCGCTCGTCCACCGTGGCGCCCAGCAGGGCCTCGTACGGATTGGGGAACTCGACCTCCGTCGGCATCGCCGGCATGGGGTGGCTGGAGAGGGCGACCACGTCGGAGACCCCGTACCAGTCGACGACGGCCAGCACTCCGGTGTCGCCGGAGCCGACGCCGTGCGCGCCCTCCATCGCCGGGCCGTCCGGGCTGCCGGGGCCGACGAGCCCGGCCAGGGCGGCCAGGTGGCCGCCCGCCGACTCGCCCCAGACCCCGACGCGGTCCGGGTCGATGCCGAGGTCGCCGGCGAAGTGGCGGACGTAGCGGATGGCGGCCTTCACGTCGTGCAGCTGGGCCGGGAAGGGCGCCTCCAGGCTGTGCCGGTAGTCGATGGAGACGAGCGCGAGGCCCGCCCCCAGCACCGCGCCGTGCAGCAGCGCGGCGGGCACGGTCGGCGGCGGGTAACGGCGGTCGCCGTCGAGCCAGCCGCCGCCGTGGATCCAGACCACGGCGGGGAACGGGCCTTCACCGGCCGGGACCTGGACGTCGAGCAGCCGGGGGCGGTAGCCGGGGGTCGTGGCGTACGTGATCCCGTCGAAGCGCCGGACGCCGTCCGTGCCGGTCACGGGGGGTACGGGCTTCTGGAACGGGGGCGGCGGCCAGGTCATGTCGGCCATGTCGGCGGTGTCGAACGCGGCCGGAGGGGATTGGGTCATTGCGGCCCTTCCAATGCGGATCCCGTGCGGATCCGATGCGGGTGGGTCCGGCGGACGGGGCAGGTTTCGGGTTTCATAACGTTTGTCCGAAATGCTTGCGTGGTCCGACGGCGTGTGCGTAGCGTGTTACACGTGTAATCAAGGACTCTAGCGACGCATTTCCGCTGACCACAAGCCCCGGCATGTTCGGGCTTCGAGATCAGTTGCACGAGCCAAACCCAGCGGCTGCGGCGCCTTCCCACCCCGGGAGCACGTCATGCACCTCACCACCGGCAGCTGCGCGATTTCCGCGCCCCAGACGGTCCGCAGCTTCGTCCACTGGGTTTCGGACCCCGTCGCGGCGCACGTTCCGCAGGTCAGAGCCCGTGTGCGGACCGTCCTCGACGGCTGGACGGTCCCCGCCGACACGGCCGACGCCCTGCTGCTGGCGGTGAGCGAGCTCGTCGGCAACGTCGTCCGGCACTCGGGCGCCGGGCGTATGCGCATCGGCCTGAGCTGCGGCGGGGGCTGGTTCCGCCTGGAGGTCGCCGACCAGGGCGCCGCGCTGCCCCGACTGCCGTCGCCCCGGGTGGAACCCGACGCGGAATCCGAGGACGGGCGGGGACTGCTGCTCGTGCAGCTGCTGACCGCCGAGCTGGGCGGCGGGCTCACCGTCACCGCCGATGCGACCGGGAAGTCCGTCCGCGTACGGATCCCGGCGCCCTGAACCGGACCGCCACGGCTTGCCCTGTCGCTTTCCCGCAGCTTCCCCCGTCGCTTCCCGTCGCCCCGGACCCGGGCGGAGCCCGGGGAACGGTGGAAGGGCGGGCAGGGGACGGCTCCGCGCAGCGGCACCCCGGCCGGGCCCGGGCGGCACGGTGGGCCGTCGGGGTCGGGCACGCGCCGGGGCACCTCCTCGGGCGTCGAACGGGCAGCGGCACCGGCAAGCACGGAGGGGTCGCGTTCGACGCCCTGCGGGGGCACCCGCCGCACGCCCGACCTCGACGGCGCGGGGGTGCCAAGTGGGGCCGCCCCGCAGGGCACCGGCGTTCGACGCCCCGCCAGGGCACCCCGCCGCACGCCCGACCTCGACGGCGCGGGGGTGCCAAGTGGGGCCGCCCCGCAGGGCACCGGCGTTCGACGCCCCGTCAGGGCACCCCGCCGCACGCCCGACCCCGACCGCGCGGGGGTGCCACGCAGGCCGCCCGGCCGAGCGCGCGCGTTCAGCCGGCCCCGCACGTCACTGCGGCTCGGCCGTCCAGTTCTCGGGTGCCAGCGGCGCCGGCATCCTCGCGGTGAACAGGGCCGCGACGACGCACTCGAAGAACGCCGGCGGAGCGAACCGGATCGACAGCCACAGCGGCACGGTGAACCCCGCCATGGTGAACCAGAGCCGCCACCGGAACTTCTCGATCGGCATCCGGGTGTGGTTCAGCGCCGCGCACAGCGTCACCGGCATCGTCACCCCGCCCAGTGTCGCCGGCACCACCATCCCGTTGCCCATGTAGGCCCGGACGAGAAGTCCGCGGCGAAGCCGAACAGCGGATGGGTCAGCACCCAACCCGCGGTGTGCAATCCGCGGTACGGCCCGACGAACCGCCCCATGCGCCGGAACACTCTCGCCATGCCGGGACCGTCCGCGACCATGTCGCCCCCCGGCAGTGAACGTGTACAACTGTGGGCGTCGGCTACACGCCAGCGCGGCGTCACGGCGCGCCCTCGCCCGCGCGGGCAACGGCCAGGACTCCCGCGCAGATCAGGGCCACGCCCAGGAGTTGGGGGAGCAGCCACCACTGCGAGCGGAGGTGTTCCTCGTACAGCAGCACGCCCAGCGCCACGCTGACGCTCGCGTCGCCGAGGGTCAGCGCCGGCTGGGAGGCGACCAGCGGGCCGCCCTGCATGGCGTGTTCGAGCAGCAGCAGGGCGCAGATGCCGGTCGCGCCGAAGGCGTACGTCTCCCAGGCGGTCAGGAACGCGACCAGGCCCCCCTCGTCCAGGAGGTGCACGGAGGACTTCATCAGGGCCGCCGTGAGCGCGTAGCAGACGGCCGTGGCGGCGCCCAGGCATCCGGCTCGCGCCCGGCCCGGCGGGCGCCGAAGCCCGGCCGCGGCCAGCGCGGTGACGGCCGCCGCGCACGCGGCCAGGGCCAGGACCCACCGATCGAAGGGGACGTGCGTACGGTTCCCCTGGGGCGAGGCGGCCGCCATCGCGATGCCGAGCCCGACGACCAGGATCGCGACCGCCAGCCACAGGGCACCCGGCAGCCGTCGGCGGGTGAACAGCGAGGCGATCAGCAGGGCCAGCGGGAGTTCCAGTACGAACAGGGGCTGTACGAGAGCGAGCGCGCCGGTGCCCAGTGCCACGGCCTGGCCGACCCCGGCCGCGATGACCGCGAGGATCCCGCCGATCCACAGCGGGCGCCGCAGCAGGTCCAGGATCAGGCCGAAACGGAAGCCCTCGCTCTGCGGCACCGTGAGGGCGGCCCGCCGCTGGAGCACGGTGGCCAGCGCGTTGGAGAACGCCGCGAACAGCGCGCAGAGGACCGGCAGGACGACGCCCATGCCCCGATCCTCGGCCATCCCGGCGCCGGTCACGGCCCGCGACACCCCCGGCTATCGGGTGGCGCGGGTCCGTCCGGTCGCGCGGCGCAGGGCGAGCGACGCCAGGGCCTCGGGGGCGCCGGCCTGGCCGCGGATGCCGGGGAAGGCGTTGACGTCCACGATCAGCGGCTTGCCGTCGCCGACGTCGATGATGTCCACCCCGTACACCTCCAGGTCGAACACCGCGCCGGTCTCCCGCACCAGATCGGCCCATCCGGCGGGCAGTTCGTCCAGGGGCAGCGGCCGGGTGGGGCCCCGGCCCCCGGGGGCGAGCTCGGAACGGCGCAGAGCGCAGAAGACCTGGTCCCCGATCGCCCAGAGCTTGTGGTCCCAGCCGTTGTTGGGGGCGAACTCCTGCACCACGACCGGCTCGTGAGGCCAGTCCAGGGCCAACTGCCGCAGTTGTGCGCCGTCGTCCACCCGGGCCACCAGGTCGCCCCGGCGGCTGCGCCGGCTCTTGACCACGACGGGGGAGGGCAGCGCGGCCTCGGACGCCCACGCCGAGAGCGATGCGTGGGTCCAGGTGGTGGCGAAGGGCAGCCCGGCCCCCAGGGCGAGCTCCGCCATCCGGGTCCGGTCCTGGCACAGCGCGGTGGCCGCGGCGGAGTTGACCACGGCCGAGCCCCGGCGCTCCAGCTCGCGGGCGAGCTCCAGCGCCGGCTCGGTACGCGACTTCAGCAGGTACACGTCGGCCGGTCGGTCGGGAGCCGCGTCCGGGGCGAGCACCTCGACCGTGTGCTCGGGTGCCAGCAGGGCGGTGGTGGCCGCGAGCAGCGGATGTCCGGGCTCCGGTGTGATCAGGCCGATCCTCACGCGCTTTCCCCCGCCCGGGCGGAGACCTGCCCCGACGGGGCCTGTGCCGGCGCCGTCTGTACCGGGATCGACACGGGCGGGGGGTACGACACGGCCGGGGCGTGGGCCGAGCCCGCCCGCGCCAGCTCCAGTACCGCCGCGGCCACGCGAGCCGGTGCGTCCGGCACCTGACGGAAGCTCGGGAAGTCGTTCACGTCGACCACGACCGGCCCGTCCGGGCCCAGCAGCACGTCGACCCCGTACAGATCGAGCCCGTACACCTCTCCCACCCGTGCGGCGATCGCCGCCACCTCCGCCGACAGCGGTACGCGCCGCTCCCGCACCGAGGGGTCCGGGTTCAGCGGGGAACAGCGTTCGGTGGCGAACAGCTCGCCGCCGACCCCGTACACCTTGATGTCCGTGCCGCGATTGGGTACGTACGGCTGGGCGATGAGCATGCCCTCGCCCGCGAGCACGGGGAGCATCGCCTCCAGCCGGTCCGGCGAGGACACCAGGTGCACGCCCCGCCCGGAGCTGCCGTCGGCGGGCTTGACGACGAGGGGGTACTCCGCGTCCGGTATCTCCCGCAGCAGTTCGGGGAGGGCCACCGCGTAGGTGACCGGCAGCGGAAGCCCCTTGCCGCGCCCGACGGCGGCGGCCAGCGCCTTGTCCCGTACCCCCCGGATCGAGCGGGCGTCGTTGACCGTGGTCGCCCCGGCCGCGGCCGCCGCCTCCAGGAGGGTCAGTCCGGGCCCGCCGGAGACCGTCTTCAGCACCCAGGCGTCGTGCGCCCCCGCGTCGACCGCCTCGCTCACGCGCAGCAAGGAACCGCCCGGCCGCACCACGTCGACCCGGTGGCCCCACGCGGTGAGTTGCCGGATCACCTCGTTCGGCATGCCGTCATGGCGGTAGTGCTCCTCCACCAGGAAGCAGAGCCTCATGGACCTTCCCCATATTCCCCGGACGTCCGCCGATCCCGTCCGGCGAGTTGTGACGCCACAGGATGTCATGAACCGCAATGTGATGATCGGTCCGGGCCTGCCCCTGTGTTGTCGGGCGGCACACAGGAGCCCGGGAGCTGGACAAGCTCCCGGGCTCCGTCAGGCCCGCCCCGTCGCGCCCGCCGCGCCGTGCCCCTCAGACCGGCACGGAGACGAACGCGCGGCCCGCCTCGTTCTCGACGAGGATCTGCTTCACGTTCGCCGGGTCCACGGCCGCCGAGCCGTCCAGCGACGCGCCCTTGCCCTCGCCGCCCGAAGCGCTGCCCACGACCCAGCCACCGGCGGTGGTGCGCGTGCCGTCCTTGGCGATCACGACCAGTCGGCACCGCTCGCCCGGCGGCACTCCCGTGACGGCCGCGTTCAGGCGCACCCACTTCATCGCGGGAGTCATCGTCACGGTGATGCGCGCCCCGGTGCCCGGATCGGTCGCGGAGGCCACCTTCGTCCCGGGAACGTGAGCCGGAGGGGCCGTCGTCACCGTCGGGGACGGCGGCGGCGGCACCGCCAGTGCCCCCTCGTCGCCGGAGCCGAGTTGCGTACCGGCCCAGAACACCGCGGCCAGCGAGGCCGCCGCGGCCACGGCCACGAGCCCGGTGCGTCGGCGCCGCCTGCCCTCCAGTTCGCCGCGCATCTGCCGCAGCGTGCGCTGGAGCAGCAGGTCCCCGCCCTGCGGTGGCCCGTCCAGGAACGCCTCCCCGGGCACCTCGCCCAGCGCCGCCTCCATCTCCCTCAACGCGGCCACCTCCTCCCGGCACCCCACGCATCCGCTCATGTGCTCCTCGACCCGGCGGACGTCCTCTTCGTCCAGTACGCCGAGGACGTACGGGCCGAGGAGTTCCTCCTCGTGCCGCTGCCCGTTCATGCCACCACCTCACGCAGTCCGGCGGGCTGCTGGGGCGGCCTGCCCGATCGTTTGCCGTCTCTGAAACCGTCGTCCCTCGCGCCGCCGTCGACGAAGAGCTCGCGCAGGGCCTTGAGCGCGTAATGCGCACGCGATTTGACCGTACCGGCCGGGATGCCGAGGCGGTCGGCGGCCTCCGCGACGCTCAGCTGCCGGTAGTACAGCACCGTCAGCACGTCCCGGTGCTCCGGGGACAGCCGGTCGAGGGCACCGAGGACCGTCATGGTGTCCACCACGGATTCGGCGTGGTCCGCCTCCACCGGGGGAGCGGCCGAAGCCCCGGAGACCTCCGGCGGCCGGGCGGCCTTGGCCCGGTAGCGGTCGGTGATGATGTTGCGGGCCACGGTGAGCAGCCAGCCGCGCACCGAACCCTTTCCGTTGACCAGTACTTCGGAATGCCGCCAGGCGCGGATGAGGGTCTCCTGGACCACGTCCTCGGCGGCGGCCCGGTCCCCGGTCAGCCTCGTGGCGTACGCGAGCAGGGCGTGGCCGTGCTCCTCGTACACCGACTTGATCAGTGCCTCGTCGGTCGAGCCCCGCCGAGTGCGGGGCCACAGTGGTCCGGCCATAACACCCTCTCCGTCTTCCTCGCTTCGTCGTGCGGTCGGAACACGCGGCCCGCGCGCGAGCGGTTCAGGTGATGTGGGTCACTCGCCTCCGCTCAGGTGCGGCAGTCGCGGCCCGTGTTGAGGCAGTCGACGACTCCGGCCATCTGCGCGTCGGTCATCGCGTTCACGAACATGGCGTGGTCCGTCCTGGGGCTGTGCCGCTGCTCGGGGAAGGAGTCGAGGGCGATCGCCGCGCCCGCGGGCACCTCGTAGGCGAGGGTGAGACGCAGTCCGGGGACGGGGAAGGTGCCGCGCGGGCAGTCGCCGCCCGCCTCCGGGAACCGCAGGTGCGAGCGGTGACCTGCGCTCGCCGTGTCCAGCCCGTTCCAGCAGCTCGGGAAGGCGAGGGTGCGGGTGACGAGGTCACCGGCCGGGCAACGCGGGTAGCGGGTGGTGGAGCGGTCGGGGGAGCCGGAACAACCCCAGCGGGCCCGGACGTCGGCGTCGGTGCCCGCGGTGAAGGCCACGGCGTCGCCCGTCATCCCGCGCAGGAACCGGGGCATCGGAACCACCTTGCTCACCGGGTTCCCGCGGAACTCCACCCGGACCGAGGCCTCCGGGAGGATTTCGCCGGCGTTGCCGTGACCCGCCGAGGTCTCGAACGGACGGGTGCCGGGACGGTCGGTGCGGCGCAGGACGGGCCAGTAGTACGTGGACCGGTCGCCGCCCGCGCAGCTGGTGGCGGCCGCGTCCAGGGAGGCGTCGGTGGACATCGCGTCCGCGGAGAGGTTCCCGACGTACGCGTGCGTGTGGTGGGCGCCGGCCCGCAACCCGGGTGAGACCACCAGGTTGTCCTCGTTGTAGTGGTCTTCCCCGTTGTGCCCGCACTCCACGGTCACCGAGCCCGCCGAGCCGTCGGGCCCGGTGGTCGGAGCGGGGCCGGAGGAGGGGGAAACGTCCCCGATGTCCACGTAGTCGGTGGGCGCCGGCCCGGCCGAACCGTGCCCGGGCCGCGGACCGGACGTTCCCGAGGCGCCCAGCAGGACCGCGAGCAGCCCGCCGCCGCCCAGCACCAGGCAGATGGCGAGAAGGAGCAGTCGGCGTTCGTTCCCCATGGTCGTCACGGTTGCCGGTGGCGCCGGCGCCGTCAACCTGGCATCCACATGCCGGGCGCGGCCCCGGGGCGTTCTTGTCCCGCGGCCGGCCGGATGCGCACAGTACGTCCCATGACACCTGCCGAGCTCGTGAACGCCCTCGCCCGCACGCGCGCGTCACTCGACGGCTCCGAGGTCACCCTCTGGTGGTCCGGGGACGTCCACTCGTGGGCCCCGGGGGAGCCGTACCGGCGCCTCTTCGGTTTCGAAGGGGTCAGCGTCGCCCGCCTCCTGCCCGACGAGGAGACCGGGGGCTGGCAACTGCTGAACCGGGAAGCCGCGTTCTACCTGGACCTGCTGACCAGGGAGATCATGGAGACCTGGGAGGACAAAAGGGTCGTCCACGTCTGGAACGACCCGGCGAACCTGCGGCTGCGGCCGTTCCCCGTCCCCATGACCGACCTCGGCGACCAGGTCTGCTTCAGCCTGGAGATCCCGCTGGCCTATCCCTCGCCGCTGCCGGTCGCCGAGTTCCCGCTGAACTCCGGGGACGACACCTACCGGGCGCTGGAGCTCTTCCAGTACTTCGCCCCGGCGAGCGTGACGACCACCGACGCGCCGAGCGTGCCCGCCACCCTGTCGTGGACGCGGATGTCCCCGTGGCTGCCCTGGATGGAACAGGGCCCGCGGCCCGGCGGCCTCACCTTCCACTGCCGGGGCCGCAAACTCGGCTCGTACGACGAGGTGCCCGAACGCACCCGCGCCTACATCGCGGCCCGCCACCCGGAGTTCGCCCGGGCCCCGGAGAAGTGGACCGAGCCGAACGAGACGAGCTGGACGTACTTCCGCAAACTGGCCGGTCCCCGCTGATAACGCCGCACCGGCCCACCCGAGGCCCAACCGGGGTACACCCCGCCGAACCTCCCCCGCAACCCTGCGCCTAATATCCGGCACGGGGGATCTCCGGGGGCCCGACAAGGGTTTTCCCCGTATCCGGTTCATCAGCCTGTTGCCTACTGTCTGCCCATCGGCGATCTTCCCCGGGCCGGTCGGACCCCACGCCAACCCCACATGGCGTGAATCCGCGCCGCCCGGCGAACCGTCGGTACCGCCGTTGCCCTGCCCCGCCGTCGAGGCCGGAGCGACGTGGCGCGCGGTGGCGGCCGGGGCGAGTCAGACCAGCTCGCTCCCGGCCCCGCAGCCGCCGGTTCACCTCCCACATTGCACCGACCGGCCGCTCCGGCCTGCCCGGAACGGCCCGTGAAAGGGAACACTGTGCACGCATCCAGACGTCGTAGGCTCATATCCGTGGCGGCCATCTCCGTCACCCTGCTCGCCGGTACCGCGACCGCGTCCGTGGCCGTCGAGACCCCCGCCGGAGCCCCCGCCGCCGCCGCGGCCGGCACCGCGCCGGTGGAGAACCTCATCGTCGGATACAAGGCTTCGGCCTCCGAGGCCAGTTCCAACACCGCTGCCGCCGCCGACGCCACGGCCAAGGGGAAGAAGGCCGGCAAGAAGGCGAAGTTCGACCGCCGCCTCGGCACCGGCGCCGCCCTCGTGAACCTCGGCGGCACCGTCGCGCCCAAGGACGCCGCCGACGTGATGGCCCAGTTCCGCGCCGACCCGGACGTCGCGTACGTCGAGGTGGACGCCCGGGCCTACCCGATGGCCGTCACCCCGAACGACACCGAGTACGCCAAGCAGTGGGACCTCTTCGAGCCCACCGCCGGCATGAACGTTCCCGCCGCCTGGGACAAGGCCACCGGCTCCGGCGTCACCGTCGCCGTGATCGACACCGGCTACGTGGCCCACTCGGACGTCGCCCCCAACATCGTCGCGGGCTACGACTTCATCACCAACTCCACCGCCGCCCGTGACGGCAACGGCCGTGACAACGACCCGTCCGACCAGGGCGACTGGAGCGCGGCCGGCGAGTGCGGCACCGGCTCCACGGCCAGCAACTCCTCCTGGCACGGCACCCACGTCGCGGGCACCATCGCGGCCGCCACGAACAACTCCAAGGGCGTCGCGGGCATCGCGTACGGCGCGAAGATCCAGCCCGTCCGCGTGCTCGGCAAGTGCGGCGGCGCGACCTCGGACATCGTCGACGCCATCACCTGGGCCTCCGGCGGCAGCGTCGCGGGCATCCCGGCCAACGCCACCCCGGCCAAGGTCATCAACATGAGCCTCGGCGGCTCCGGTGCCTGCAGCTCCACCTACCAGAACGCCATCAACGCGGCCGTCGCCCGCGGTACGACCGTCGTCGTCGCCGCCGGCAACAGCAACGCGGACGCGGCGAACTTCTCGCCGGCCAGCTGCAACAACGTGATCAACGTCGCCTCCACCAACCGGACCGGCGACCGCTCGTTCTACTCCAACTACGGCGCCATCATCGACGTCGCCGCCCCGGGCGGTGAGACCCGCCGCGGCACCGACACGCCCGGCACCGTCACCACCCCCGAGAACGGCATCCTCTCGACGCTGAACGCCGGCACCACCACCCCGGGCGCCGAGATCTACAAGCCGTACCAGGGCACCAGCATGGCCGCCCCGCACATCGCGGGCCTCGCCGCCCTCGTGAAGTCGGCGAACCCCGCGCTGACCCCGGCGCAGATCGAGACCCTCATCAAGGACAACGCCCGCCCGCTGGCCGGCACCTGCACCGGCGGCTGCGGCACCGGCCTCGCCGACGCGGCCAAGACCGTCGCCGCTGCGACCTCGGTCCCGCCCACCTCGGGCTTCGAGAACACCACGGACTACACGATCGCCGACAACGCCACCGTGGAGAGCCCGATCACCGTCAGCGGTGTCACCGGCAACGCCCCGGCCGCGCTCAAGGTGGGCGTCAACATCCTCCACACCTACATCGGTGACCTCAAGGTCGACCTGGTCGCCCCCGACGGCAGCGTCTACACCCTGCACAACCGGGCCGGCGGCAGCACCGACAACATCAACCAGGTCTACACCGTCAACGCCTCCTCCGAGGTCGCCAACGGCACCTGGAAGCTCCGGGTCAACGACAACGCCGCCGGCGACACCGGCAAGATCGACTCCTGGAACCTCGGCTTCTGACCGAGCCCGGACCGCCCTTCGCGCCGAGCCCCCCAACTCGGCCTGACGGGGCGATAGTACGGACCAAGTGAACCCGTCGGACCTGCTGATACTCCTCGTATCGGCGGGTCCGACGGTTTTTCCGGCCGGCCGACTGAATTCTGCGTCACAATCGGGGCCCGCCCGCCCTGTGACCTCGTATTGTCGCGTCTCACAGGAAAGGCACAGGAGCTGGGGACCGAGAGGCTGGTGGCGGTGCGTGGTGGCGGCGGGGCACGCTGACACAAGTGTCGGACACGTTGAACTCATCAAGGCGGTCGACCGCGCGCTGACCACGCACGGCCGGGCGCTCGTCACCGGACCCGCCGGCGCGGGCAAGACGGAACTGGTGCGCGCCGTCGCGGCCGCGGCCGAAGCGCGCCGCGAGACGGTACTGCGGCTCGCGCCCGAAGCGGGCGACCAGCGGATACCCGAGGCCTCCGCCGCGGCCCTGCTCGCCTCCGTGCCGGGGTCCGGGCTCGAACAGCTCGCCGGGCCGCAACGCACCGCCATCGCCCTGCTGTGCCGCGAGGCGGAAGCCCCGCGCGTCGGCCGCGACCACGTCGCCCTGCGCCTCGCCGTCGTCGAGGTGCTGCGCACGCTCGCCGCCCGCCACCCGGTCCTGCTCGTCCTGGACAACGCCCAGTGGATGGACGCCGAGAGCACCGACCTGCTCCGCTTCGCGCTGCGCCTCACCCCGCCCGGCGTACGGGTCCTCGTCGCCGAGCAGCCCCGGAACGGCGCCCCCGTCGGCGAACCCCTCTGCGGCCCGGACACCCCCGCGATCCGGATCCCGCCGCTCGGCGCGGACGAGGTCGCCGAACTCCTCGTCCGCCACGGCCTGCCGGCCCGCCTCGCCGGCCGCATCCACCAGGCCAGTGGCGGCAATCCGCGCCTCGCCCTCGCCCTCGGCCACTCCTTCGCCGAATCCGCCGGCGCCCGCGACGGCGGCGCGCACCACGCCGATGCCCTGCCCGTCTCCGGGCAGGCCCGGGAAGTGGCCCGCAGGCTGCTCGCCGGAGTCCCCGCCGAGGCCCGCCGCACCCTGCTCCTGGCCGCCCTCGCCGCCCGCCCCACCACCGCCCTGCTGCGCCGCGCCGGACGCCCCGACGCGGAGGCGGAGCTGGCCGCCGCGGAACGGGCCGCACTGGTGAGGGTCGGGGAGGACGGCGGCGTCGAGTTCACAGCCGGCGCCCTGCCCACCGCGCTCGCCGCGGACGCGGGATGGCCCGAACGCGCCGCCGGACACGCGGCCCTGGCCGACGCCGTCGACGACCCCGTCCAGGCCGTGCGCCACCGCGCGCTCGCCGTGGACGCCCCCGACCAGTGGCTCGCCGCCGAGATCACCGAGGCCGCGGACGTCTGCCGGCGCCTCGGCCGGCGGGCCCTCGCGGCCGAACTGGGCCTGCTCGCCGCCGAACGCACCCCGTCCTGCCTGGCCGGCGAGGAACTCGCCCGTCTCGTCGCCGCCGCCGAGGACGCGGGCTGGGCCGGCCGCGCCGACCTCGCCCACCGCGCCACCCGGGCCGTACTCGCCCGCGACGCCTCGCCCGCCGACCGGGTGCGCGCCCGGCTCGCCGTCATAGACGCCGCCGGACAGGCCCTCGGCACCCTCGACGAGACCTTCGCGTACGCCATGGCCGACGCCGCGGGCAACCCCTCGCTCCAGGCCGCCGTCCAACTGCGCATGGCCTGGAAGCACAATCTCAGCGACGGCGACCCCGTCCGCTCCCGCGACGCCGCGGCCCGGGCCGGAGCCCTCGCCGCGCTCGGCGGCGACCAGGTCGCCGAGGCCATGGCCCTGACGGTGCGGGCCCGCATGGGCCGCATCCTCGGCGACCCGGGCGCCGAGGCGATCCTCGCCGAGGCGCTCGCGCTGCCCGCCCCCGAAGTCCCGCTCGGCATGCGCAACGCGCCCCAGTACCTCGCCGTACGGCACGCCCTCTTCGACGACAGCCTCGACGACGCCCGCCGCCGGCTGATGGTCCTGCTCCCGGCCGTCCAGGCCACGGGATCCGCCGAGGACGTCTTCGAGGTGCTGCGCAGCCTCGCCGAGGTGGAACTGCGCGGCGGACGCTGCGGGGCCGCGTCCCTGCGCGCCCGTCAGGCCCTCGAACTGACCATAGAGGCGGGCCTCTCGCCGGGCCCCGCCTGGTACCTCGCCGCGATGGCGGAGGCCGGGGGCGGCAGTTTCGCGCGGGCCGCCGGTTACGCCCGCCGCGGCATCCAGGCCTCGCGGGAGGAACGGGACCAGGTCTTCCTCTCCCGCAGCCTCCACGCGCTCGGCCTCGTCGAACTGGCCACGGGAGAGGCGGCGAAGGCCGTCGCCACCCTGCGCCGGGTCGAGGAACTCGAAGCCGCCCAGAAGGTGGCCGACCCCTCGATCCTGCGCTGGCACGGGGAACTCGCCGAGGCCCTGGTCGCCGCCGACGCCCCCGCGGAGGCGGCCCGGTTGACGGACCGCGTGCGCACCGTCGCCGTCGGCCTCGGCCGGGGCGGGGTCGTCGCCGCCCTCGACCGGGCGCGCGGCCTGTGCCTGTCCGCGCAGGGCGAGGCCGACGCGGCGGTCCACCTGCTGGAGACCACCGCGCAGCGGTTCGAAGCCCTCGGACTGCCGCTGGAGCGGGGCAGGACGCTCCTGGCCCTCGCCCGCGTCGAGCGGCGCCGCCGTCGGCGCGCACCCGCCCGGGCCGCGCTGATGGCGGCGGCCGAGGTGTTCGGCCGGGCCGGGGCCACCCCGTGGACCGAGCTCGCCGGTGAACCCGCGGGCGGCGACGGCACCCGTACGGAATCGGCGGCGGCCCAGGCCCTCACCGAGGCGGAGGCCCGGCTCGCGCTCCTCGTCAGCCAGGGGGCCAGCAACCAGGAGGCCGCGGCGAAGCTGTTCGTCAGCGTCAAGACGGTGGAGGCCCGGCTGACCCGCATCTACCAGAAGCTCGACGTGCGTTCCCGGGCCCAGCTGGCCACCGCCCTGACCAAACGGAACGCGCCGGCGTAGCGAGTGCCACGCCGGCGCGTTGCCGGTGTCCGACCGGGAGGGTCAGCTGCCGGCGGAGAGGTTGCCGGACAGCACCGGGATGTTGCTGAGGATGTGCGAGGCGGTCTCGTCACCCTTGGCCTGGGTGGAGTTCTCGGCGCACTGCTGGTTCTGCGGGTTGGACGCGATCGGGATGTCCTGGACGCCCACGTTGACGAGCGCGAGGACGGACTGGGCGTTGATCTTGGCGGGGAGGCCGACGCAGAGCTTGTTGAGGGAGCCCTGGACCAGGCTCGCCTGCGGGCTCATCGCGCCCTGGGTCTCCTGGTTGCCGAAGACCTGCGAGGCGCCGTTGCCGTTCACGGTGTTGACGCCGTTGTCGTTGCCGATCGCCATCGCCGGGGTGGCTACGGCGGCACCGGCACCCAGGACGGAGGCGGTGACCGCGGCGGATGCCATGAGCTTCTTGAACATGTCGGGGATCCTTCTTCTGTCGCACTGTCGCATGAGATAGCTGCCCTCGGCGGGACAGGCTGATCAACTGTCGACGGCGCCAGGAGTTATCCCCCATCACCCGGGTGGCCCATTCGGCACACCGGACCACCCGGCGTGGGCTCCTGCGTTACGGGCTCAGCCGGTCTTGCGGCGGACCTTCTTGTTCTTGCCGCCTCCGCCGCTGCCGGCACCCTGGACCTTCGCGAGGTTCTGGTGCGCCTGCTGGGACCGGGCATTGGCGGCGTTGCGGTCCAGGGCCTCCCGGAACTTGCGCTTGGCCGCCTCCGCCGGGGATTCGTCCGGCGGGGTCTGGGTCTCGTCTGCCATGTGTCCTCCTGGAGTGATCAAGCGAATTCAGTCTGTCAGTCCGGATCCGCGCTGACCAGCGAGTTCGCGGGGGAGGGCCGTCTCGTGGCAGGTCGACGGCACTCCCAAAGGGCCGCTTGGGTCGGCCATAAGATTTGGTTATGGGGGCATAAGTCGACACCGGGTGCAAGGTAAGGCTGACCTTCGTTTAGGGTTCAGCATGATCCACCGTGCTGTCGCTCGAAGGGAACCATTGCCATGCCTCGCCCTCTGCGAGTAGCGATCGTCGGTGCCGGACCCGCCGGCATATACGCCGCCGACGCCCTGCTGAAGTCCGAGACCGCCGCGGAACCGGGCGTGTCCATCGACCTCTTCGAGCGGATGCCCGCACCGTTCGGCCTGATCCGTTACGGGGTCGCGCCGGACCACCCCCGGATCAAGGGCATCATCACGGCCCTGCACCAGGTGCTCGACAAGCCCCAGGTCCGGCTCTTCGGGAACGTCGACTACCCGAACGACATCGGCCTCGACGAGCTGCGCTCCTTCTACGACGCCGTGATCTTCTCCACGGGTGCCACCGCCGACCGCGCGCTCCCCATCCCGGGCGTCGACCTCGCCGGCTCCTACGGCGCAGCCGACTTCGTCTCCTGGTACGACGGCCACCCCGACGTCCCGCGCACCTGGCCGCTGGAGGCCGAGAAGGTCGCCGTGCTGGGCGTCGGCAACGTCGCCCTCGACGTCGCGCGCATCCTCGCCAAGACGGCCGACGAACTGCTGCCGACCGAGATCCCGGCCAACGTGTACGACGGCCTCAAGGCGAACAAGGCCCTGGAGGTGCACGTCTTCGGCCGCCGCGGTCCGGCCCAGGCCAAGTTCAGCCCGATGGAGCTGCGCGAGCTGGACCACTCGCCGAACATCGAGGTCATCGTCAACCCCGAGGACATCGACTACGACGACGGCTCGATCGCCGAGCGCCGCAAGAACAAGCAGACCGACATGGTCGCCAAGACCCTGGAGAACTGGGCGATCCGCGACGCCGGCGAGCGCCCGCACAAGCTGTACCTGCACTTCTTCGAGTCGCCCACCGAGGTGCTCGGCGAGGACGGCAAGGTCGTGGGCCTGCGCACCGAGCGCACCGAGCTCGACGGCACGGGCAACGTCAAGGGCACCGGCCGGTTCACCGACTGGGACGTCCAGTCGGTCTACCGGGCCGTGGGCTACCTCTCCGACGAGCTGCCGAAGCTCCCCTGGGACGCCGAGTCGGGAACCGTCCCGGACGAGGGCGGCCGTGTCATGGAGGCCGGCGGCCACCTGCCGTCGACGTACGTGACCGGCTGGATCCGGCGCGGACCGATCGGTCTGATCGGCCACACGAAGGGCGACGCGAACGAGACCGTCGCCAACCTGCTGGCCGACCACGCGGAGGGCCGCCTGAGCGTCCCCGAGGCGCCGGAGCCGGAGGCCGTCGAGGCCTTCCTCGCCGAGCGGAGCGTGCGCTACACGACCTGGGACGGCTGGTACAAGCTGGACGCCGCCGAGAAGGCGCTGGGCGAGCCGCAGGGCCGCGAGCGAGTGAAGATCGTCGAGCGCGAGGGCATGCTCGACGCGAGCGGCGCGTAACGCCGCGCAGGGCCGGTGCTCGGATCGAGCGCCGGCCCTCGTGCGTGTGGCGCGGCCCGGCGATCCGGTGCGGCGCCGCTGCCGGGGGCTCCGCCCCCGGACCCCCGCGCCTCAAACGCCGGCGGGTCTGGAATGTCAGCCGCGGTGCTCCAGCAGGCCCCGTACGAAGGCCGCCTGGCCCGCGTGCTGCCAGTCGTCGCCCAGCACGCTCACCAGGCGGACGCCCAGGGTGACCGGCGGGTCCCAGCGCTCGTCCACCACCCGCTCCAGATCGGCGGCGGTGAGGCCGCGGACGAAGCGGAGGGTCTGTTCGTGCACCGCGTCGTGGTAGCCGAGGAGCAGCTCGCCCGAGTCGACCCGGACCGAGGCGACCTGGCGGGCGGTGTGCCCGTACCCGGTCGAGTCCGCGGGCAGGGGAAGGGCGAACCGGGCCGCCCAGTCCTGGGACCGCCAGACCTGCTCCAGGTCCGCCGCGTCGGCGATGTGGTCGTCCTGGATCCGGGTCAGGTGCCAGACCAGCCAGGTGATCGAGTTCGCGGCCGGATCGACCTGCGCGTTGAGCGATCGCGCGGGGAGCCCGCCCACGACCTCGTGGACGAGCTCCCGGATGCGTACGAACGCGTCGGTGATGACCTCCGTAGCCTTCATGCACCCACCATGCGGGGCCGGACGGCCGACCCGCCGTGCGCGACACGCGGCGGGCCGGCCGTGGCGGCTCAGGCGGTCGCGGAGGCCTTCTCGGACTCCGGCGAGCCCGCGGCGCCGGCCTCGGCGGGCGGCGGGACCGACCCGGTCGCCACCGTGCCCCGGTTGCCGCGCAGGCCGAGCCAACCGATCAGCGCGACGAGGGCGAAGGCCACGGCCCCGATCCCGAAGGTGAGGGTGAAGCCGGACTCGGCGGGCAGCGGGGGCACCCCGGCGGGCAGGTGCTCGATGGTCTTCGAGGCCAGGATCGTGGTGACGATCGCGCTGCCGATGGCGCTGCCCGTCGAGCGGGAGATCGAGTTGATGCCGTTGGCGATGCCGCTCTGGTGGTGCGGGACGCTCGCCATGATCACGGCGGGCATGGCGGCGTAGCCGAAGCTCACGGCCGCGCCCACGACGAGACCGGCGCCGATCACCGAGGCGGTGTGGGCGTGGTCGAGGGCCAGCCAGGCGAACCCGGCGGCGCCGAGCGCGGCGGCCAGACCCAGTGCCACGCGCGGACCGCGGTGGCGGACCAGTTGGCCGCCGAGCGGGGAGGCGAGCAGCGAGACGATCGCGCCGGGCAGCAGGAACTGGACGGACGCGCGCAGGATCGACGCGCCGAAGCCGTAGCCGGTGAGGGCCTCGGGCATCTGGACGAGGTAGGAGACGCCCAGGAAGTTGGCGAACATGCCGAACCCGACGAGGATGCCGGCCAGGTTGGCCATCAGCACCGGGCGGTGGACGAACATCCGCATGTCGACCAGGGGCTCGCGGACCTTGAGCTCGGTCAGCACCCAGACGGCGGCCATGACGGCGGCGCCGGCGAAGCTGCCCAGCGTGCGGCCGGAGGTCCAGCCCCACTCGTGGCCCTGGGAGATCGGGAGCAGGAGCAGCAGCAGCGTGATGCCGAGGGTCAGCGCGCCGAGGAAGTCGGTGCGTCCGCCCGTCTTGTGGCGGGTCGCGGGGACCAGGAAGAGCACGGCGAGCAGGGCGATGACCGCGAAGCCGGTCGCCATCCAGAAGGCGTTGCGGTAGTCGGCGCCGGAGCCGGAGGTCAGCAGACCGGTGGCGACGAGCGCGAGACCGCTGCCGAACGCGAGCGTGCCGCTGACCAGCGCCATCGCGCCCGGAAGCTTCTGCGGCCGGACCTCTTCGCGCAGCACGGACAGCGCCAGCGGGAAGATCGCGGTGGCGGCTCCCTGGAGGACCCGGCCCAGGATCAGCAGCGGCAGCGAGGAGGCCAGCGCGGCGATCACGGAGCCGGCGACCATGACGGCGAGCACGGCCACCAGGGTCGGCTTCTTGCCGTGCTGGTCGCCGAAGCGGCCCAGGAGCGGGGTGAACACGGCCGCCGAGAGCAGGGTGGCGGTGGTGACCCAGCTCACGCCGGCGGTCGAGGCGCCGAGGTCGGCGCGGATGAGGCCCAGGATCGGGACCGGCAGGGTCTGCATCATCGACACGACCATGGCGGCCAGGCTCAGGGCGAAGACGATGACCGTCTCGTTCCTGTGCCCGGTGGCCGGGGCGGCGGGGGAGGGGGTGCTCATGGCGGGCGGGTCCTTCTCGGGAGCTTCAGGGTGCAGATGTTTGATGTCTTCAAGTAACTCGACCGAAGGTAGACCTCAATAGTTCAGGTGGTCAAGTAAACAATTGATAATGTGAAGCATCCTGAGTACGCTCCAGGCATGAGCGACACCGCCGCACCGCACGCCCCCGCCAAGCTCCAACTGCTGGAACTGCTCGCCGCCATCGGCACCGCCCAGTGGCGGGACTTCGCGGCCGCCGCCGCCCGCCACGGCCTCACCTCCACCCAGGCCCGGGTCCTCGCCCAGCTCGACGGCCCCGTGCCCATGCGCGGCCTGGCCGCGCTGCTGGTGTGCGACGCGTCGAACGTGACCGGCATCGTCGACCGCCTGGAGGCCCGCGAGCTGGTGCGCCGCGAGCCGGCCCCCACCGACCGCCGCGTGAAGAACGTGGTGGCCACCGAAGCGGGCCGCGAGGTCATCCGACGCGTACGGGAGGAGATGCAGGCGACGCACGGCGCCCTGGACACCCTCGACGAGGCCGAGAGCGCGACCCTCTACGCCCTGCTGGAACGGCTGCGGCCCACCATGGAGAAGCACGCCTGAAGTAGCCTCGACTCCCATGAGTACTCTGCGGACGATCAACGACGTGCCGGTGCTGATGTGCGAGGCCGAGGGCGAGCCCATCGCTGGCGAACGCGAGGCCCTGGACTACATAGGAAACGCGGGATACCAGGGCGCCGAGTGGGTCGTCATCCCCGTCGGGCGCTTCGACGAGTCGTTCTTCCGGCTGAGCACCCGGGTCGCCGGGGCGATCATCCAGAAGTTCGTCCAGTACCGCGTGGGGATCATCGTCCTCGGCGACATCTCCCGCCACACCGAGGCCAGTTCGGCGCTGCGCGACTTCGTCCGCGAGTGCAACCGCGGCACCCAGAGCTGGTTCGTCGCCGATGACGACGAGCTGCGCGAGCGGCTGGCGGGGGCGCGGGCGTGAGGAGCGGCGCCCAGGTCCGGATCCTGCGCGCGGCCGGTCGCACCGCCGCCGTCTGGAAGAACGGCGGGGGAGTCACCCGGGAGATCGCCGCCTTCCCCGACGGTGCCGGGATGGACGACTTCCTGTGGCGGGCGAGCCTCGCCGAAGTCGCCGCGGACGGGCCGTTCTCGGCCTTCCCCGGGATCGACCGCACCCTCACCCTGGCCGAAGGCGCGGGCATGGACCTCGTGGTCGGGGGAGAACGGCGGCTCGTGGACGAGCGGTTCGCCCCACAGGACTTCCCCGGGGACGAGCCGACCGACTGCCGGCTGCTGTCGGGCCCCGTCGTCAACTTCAACGTGATGTACCGCCGGGGCGCGGTGAAGGCGGAGACCGCCGTCGTGCGGGGCCGGCTCTCGCGCGCCGTCGTGACGGACGAGACCCTTCTGGTGGCCGCCCTGGAGGGGGGTGCCACCGTCCGGGTGGGGCGTGCCCCCGACCTTTCGCTGGAGCGGTACGACGCGGTGCTGGTGATGGGCGACTTCCTCGACTACATGGACATCTCCGGGCACGCGGCGCTGGTCTGCTTCCGGTAGCGGCACGCAGGGGGTGACACGGCGTCACGCCCTGCGGCCATAGAGGTGAGAGCGGACCGTCCGTCGACCGCGCCGAGCCCCCGCGCCCGCCGCGGAGCGCTATCCATGTCGACGTGATCAAGTCGCTCCGTACCGGATTCACCGCAGCCGCCGTGACCGCAGCTCTCGTCACGCTCAGCCCCTCGGCCGGCGCCTCGGCCTCGGCCCCCGCCGGCCTGGCCCCCTCCGACAAGGTGACCGTCGACGTCGCCACCGTGAACGGATCGGGCTGCCGGCCGGGCAGCGCCACCGTCGCCGTGGCACCGGACAACTCGGCCTTCACCGTCACCTACAGCGAGTACGTCGCCCAGGCCGGCGGAGGCATCTCCGCCGTCGAGGGCCGCAAGAACTGCCTCCTGTCCCTGATCGTGCACGTCCCGCAGGGCTTCACCTACGCCGTGGCCCAGGTCGACTACCGGGGCTTCGGCAGCCTCCAGCCGGGCGCGGTCGGCACGCAGAAGGCCTCCTACTACTTCCAGGGCATGAGCCAGACCGCCCAGCGCAGCCACAAGTTCCCGGGCGCGCTCGACGACAACTGGCAGGCGACCGACACCACGGGCATCGAGGCCCTGGTCTTCGCGCCCT
The DNA here is from genome assembly GCF_042889825.1 of Streptomyces sp. NPDC002467. NCBI lineage: Bacteria > Bacillati > Actinomycetota > Actinomycetes > Kitasatosporales > Streptomycetaceae > Streptomyces > Streptomyces sp. NPDC002467. Next base: position 410,980 of record NZ_JBIARJ010000006.1, read on the forward strand.
GCGGGGAACAGCGCAACTTCAACATCAACACCGAGCTGCGCGCCGAGGTGGGCACCTCCGACCCGTCGAAGATCAGCTTCATGGCCCTCGACTCGACGGACGGCAGCATCAACAGCAAGTACCACTTCTCCTGGAAGCAGTGCCCGAAGCACTGACAGGCCCTAGGGCCTGTCGTCAAACTCCCGTCTGCCCCGCGACGCCTGGCACGCGCTCTCGCCGCACCGGGCGGAAGCCAAGTACGTCCAGTACGCGGGCTTC